>JAKEER010000678.1 GCA_022616615.1 Acidobacteriota bacterium | reverse complement strand
TTTGCCCGTTTTCGAAACTCTCGCATTCATGACGCGCGACTTAGCACCGAAAGAATTTTCATTTTCGTGAAATTCGAGGTCCAACTGCGAAAGTTGGGTTAGAGGAATGGTTCTTTTGTGGAGAAATCGACTGAATCCGTCATTGCCGCTCGCTGGATTGGGTCTTGGCCAAGCAGGGCAAATGGGACACAGTCGTTGAACCCTGGAATCGGTTTCTGGCGCTGGAACCCAATCACGCGAAAGCCTATCTGGAGAGGGGAGGAACGTTCTATCACAAAGGTGATCTCAAGAGATCGTTTCAAGATGCTCAGAAGGCCTGCGAATTGGGAGAACAGGAAGCTTGCGCCCGCAGCGAGAGCCTGAAACAAAGGATTTGACGGTCAGATGTCTGGAGCTGTGAAAAAACAGGGAGGGCCTTACGTGCTGCGCCGTCCAGCGGGTTCTGCCCAACGGTGCTGTGGACAGCCGGGGCGTCGAGGTCGTGGAAACTCCAACGGCACATTCTAGGCGCACTCGGCCATTGGCGGCGCGGGTATCTCTTCTGCGCTTTCTGCTGACTTGATCGATTGAAAGTTCAATTGGCCGCCTTGGCAACAAGACTCATTAGCTGCTCATAGACCGCCCGGAACCCTTCGCGACTGGACGGAGATTCCTTGTTCGAGTTTGGCTGAAACTGATAGGTCTTGTCATCCAGGCGAACTTTCAAGGTTTCTCCGGCCTCGGTGACCATCACCTTTCGGAGCGGTTCCGTAAACCCGTGCGAGGAATCTCCTGAGACGACAAAGGAAAGCACATGCGCGTTCATGCGCAGTTTCCCGTTGCAGCTTCCGAATCTGTGTTCATGCATGACGGGATAGGCAGTGAACTCCAGCTTGTCAATTTCCTCCTGAATCCACTGGCGGCGAACAGGAAAGCCCGTGTCATTTTGGGAAAGATAGTTCAATGAGGAATAGAACAAGCGGGCTTGGTCAAACTTTCCGCGTTGAATCCAATCTCTGGCTTGAGTGATGCTACGGTTAATAACGTCCTTCTTTAGAGCGAGAAGCCTCTGGTTTTGAGGATCGAAGCTCAGACCCCGGTTACAATGGATGACAACGTTGTCCTCGGGAGGGATGATGTAGTGTCCAACAACCAGGGCCGACTCCGCTTTCTGCAATTCCGAAGAGACAAGCTGTTGCTGTTTTTGAAAATCGGTTTCCGCCAAAGCCATCAGGTTCTTCAACTCGACAACCGGCTGGCTTGTTGCAGGAAGCTGTAACAGAAGGGCTCGAGCTTCATTGAAGTTTTTGGATTGGATGCGGCTTTTGATCCGCTCCAGGAACTCCGTGTTTATCGGATCTGGTGGGCGCTGATCGGCTCCAACCGTTACGGTTCGCGACACGGGTTCCCTGGCCCTGACGCTGTTTTCGGATGCCACGAGCCTAGAGCTCTCGAAGGGTCGTTGAAGAGCAACGGCTGGTTGAGCCGAGTTCGATGGAGCGCGGGTGGGCTTGCTCGGCTCAGCCGCAGTGACTTTTTCGTTTTCAGAAAAGCGGCGATCTTCCGAACGCGGCGCTTTGTCTGATAGCCTTTCTTTCGGCCTGTCAGATTCCGCGCGTTTCAGCTCGGAAGATTTCCAAGCCTGCTGCGAGACTGGCTCGCTGCCAAGGGATTTGTCAGGAAGTCCTTCTTGGCTGATCTGCTCTAGAAGGCGAGTCAGGATTTTCTCTTTCAACTCAAGCGCGAAAGCATCGTAAGGGGGCTTTTGGAAAAGCAGGGTGCAGATGCGATCCGCCTCCCTCAACTTTCCTTGGTCGAAAAGAGACCGCGCCAGCCCTTGAAGCTGTGCTGCACTCAATTCCTTCAACCGCACATCCAAACGAGCCGTTTCCCCTTTCCTCAGACGCAGTTCCTGGGCAAGAGGTTCATATCCTTCCTTCGCGATGCGAATGCGATAGCTACCCGCTCGAATGGATTTAAGCTGCAGCGGTGTCTGGCCCTGGAACTGATCGTCGATATAGAGGTCCGCATTTGCAGGCTCAGATTCGATTTCAACTTGACCCACACCTGAATATAAATGCCCGAAGCCTAGCCAAACGGCTAGAAGACTTGCAAGCAAGACCGCCCCGGCAGCGGCACGCCGTAGATGAGCTTGCCTCGAAGTTTTGAGCTGCGCCGACCTGATCTCTTCTTCCAGGAGATTTAGAGCAGGACCCTCAAAACGGCGAGCAGGGCGAGGTCTCGCCGTCTGAGCTTTGTCCATCGGCTCCTTTTCGGAACCGATCTCGGCCCGTGAAGCTGGGATCTTAGTGTCTTCTCCCGCTTCGATACGAGCGCACAAGTCATTAAACCGCTGATGCAGATCTTCCATCTGCTCTTTCAGCTTCGAAACCTCTTCCTTTTGGTTGACAGTTCGTTCTGTGGCGGGAGGAGGCTGAAACGCCTGCCGCTCCTGTTCTTGCCGAACCAACTGCTGAAGGTCATCCAAACCGGAAACTACTTCTCGCTGAAGCTTCTTCCAGCCGTCCATAAGCTGTGCCGATGAACCTCGTGTCGGATACTTCATTCCGCATGCGAAATCATTCTCAACCTGAGAATCCAACCAAAACTGTGCAGAATTGAACCTTGCTAGGCTTCTTCCCGTCTTGCAAGGACGCCTCGTTTTAGAGAGAAACTCTCTCCAACCCTATCTAACCCGATAGACTTCCTAACCATTCGGACACTCCGGCTTTTTCCAGAATGCCACCCGCCCTTCGCTCTTACCGAACCTCTCTTTTGAGATGTTGCGCTTTAGCAAAGATTTGGAAGCACAGCTCCATAGTCCGTTTCCTCCAGTAACATGGCACGACGGTTGCACAGAAAGTCGTATTTCGGGAGGACCTTCGCGGAGGCGGGTCATGCTTCTCTTTCAACGGGCGCGATCAGCCCAGCTGAAAATCGTGAGCGAAGGGACTGCGAACCTAATGTGTTGCGGCGTCCGACGGGTCCTGTTCAGCGTTCTCTTGCTCCTTGCACTCACCAGTCCTGGTACGGCGCAAACCTCCGATGAGCTCTTCGATTCTTCTGTTCTGCACGACCTTCGGCTGTACATCCATCCCCATGACTGGGTGCAGTTGCGGGCGCATTATCTGAAAAACACCCACTATCCGGCAGAGTTGTACTGGCGCGGTGTGTGGGTGGCAGACATCGCTGTGCGATCCCGTGGATACGGCAGTCGCAGCGGGTTGAAACCCGGACTGACTGTGGAATTCAACCGTTACTTGCCCGGGCAGCGTTTCCTGGGCCTGACCGCGCTTGTCCTCGACAATTCACTGCAGGATCCGTCGTTCCTGCGCGAGCGCCTCAGCCTGTTGCTTTTCCGCCGCATGGGAATTGCGGCGCCGCGCCAAGCCTACGCCCGCCTCTATATCAACGATGCCTACGCCGGCTTGTACTCCATGGTGGAATCGGTAGACGAGCAATTTCTGCAGTATCACTTTAGGGAGAAGAGCGGGTATCTCTATGAATACCGCTGGAGCGAGCCTTCTTATCAATTTGAATACCTCGGGCAGAACGCTGAGCTCTACTCACCGGCCAGGTTTCGGCCCGAGACTCGAGTAGATGACTTCGATCCGGCGACGCTCGAGCGCATGGTCCATGCGATCAACGCGACCTCCGAAGAGGATTTCCTGGGTGAGGTTTCGCAGTTTCTCGACCTGAAACTCTTCATGAAGCAAGTAGCCGTCGAGAATTTCTTGGCGGAGCCCGATGGCATCCTGGGGCTTTGGGGCATGAACAACTTCTATCTGTACCGTTTCGCAGATACGGTGCGATTTCAGTGCATTCCCTGGGACAAGGACATGACTTTGGCTGGTTCTTGGCACTCCATTTGGTTTAACACCGGTTCGAACGTCCTGATCAAGAGAGCGCTATCACACCCGGTACTTTACGACGCTTATCTGGACGCACTGCAGCAGACAACCGAGGAGGCAGGCGGCGCCGGAGGCTGGCTGGAGCAGGAACTCGATCGCGGCTACACACAGATTCTTTTGGCGGCTTACGAAGACTCGAGGAAACCGCAAGACAATCTCCAGTTCGAAGCCGCAGTGGCGGCAACCCGCGAGTTCATTCAGAGCCGAAGGGACCGTGTGCTGGAACAGATCGCGGCAGCTCGCGAATCGGTAGGAGGCAGGCAATGACGCCGGCCAAAGCAAGACAGCCCAAGCGCCTCCGATTGTTCCGAGCTCCCGTCGTGAGGCTATTGCAGGGTTTCGCCCTGCTGTGTCTGGAACTGCTTCCCTCGCTTTCTCCAGGGCAGAGCCTCAACGAAGAATACGAGAAGGGAAGCGACAAGGAAGGCATTCATCTGGTGATGAAGCGCTACCCCTCGCTGCGTTTTGGCAATGTGCTGCGCGTGGACTTCCGTGCCAGGTTCCAGGCGGATTCGCGAAACTTTTCGCCTGCTCTCATAGATATCCCTCCATTCGAGCTGCGGCAAGCCCGGGTAGGAATCCAGGGAGTGTTTCTGAAGCGCCTGGAATACGAGGTAGAGGGAGAACTCCGGGATGCTGAGAGACCCTGGCGGGATGTTTATATGAACTACCGCGGCTCTCGGAAGCTACAGATTCAGGCTGGAAGGTTCAAGGTGCCTTTTGGGCTGGATCAGTTGACCCGCATTACTGATCAGGACTATCTGTTCCGTTCACGCGCCGGCGACCTGCTGACCCCCGGCCGTGATGTGGGCCTCATGGCGCACGGACGCTTCTTCAAGCAGGCCCTAACTTATCAAGCAGGCATTTTCCGCTCCGACGGGGACAATGCTGGCACCGGGGAACGAACGGCTGCCGTTCGCCTGACGGGGACACCGTTCCTTTGGCTTCCCGTGCCACGCCTTCTCAAGAACCTGACCGTTGGCGTTGCCGCCACCCACAGTGGGCTGCCGGAAGGACTCAACAGCCTGCGTGGCCGCACTCTGTCTCGTTACACTTTTTTCGACCGCGTTTTCGTTAGTGGCAGACGCGTGAGGCTCGGAACAGAAATGGACTGGAGCCGTGGCCCATTCTCAATGAGAGGAGAATTCATTCAGTCGGAAGACACCCGTCAGAATCAGGGAGTGCGAAGTCAGGACCTGCCCAACCTGCTCGGCCGCGGATGGTATCTGAGCGGGACCTGGATGGTTACTGGGGAGAAGAAGGCTCGAGGGCCCAAGCCGCGCCGGGAGTTTCTCCACGAAGGCGGCTGGGGCGCATTAGAACTGGCCGGGCGCTACGAGCAGCTGCGCTTTGGAAGCCGCGCCCATTCCGGCCCGGCTGCTATTCATGCCAGGGCGGCAAACATTCTGGGGAACAGCGAACGCGTTTGGACCTTTGGCGTCAATTGGTATCTGAACCGCCACGCAAAGATCCAGGTTAACGCGGTCCACGAAGAGATCGAAGACAGACGGCGGAGCCCGCTTGCCCGGCAAGAACATTTCTGGGGCCAGTTCGTCCGGCTGCAGTTGGCGTTCTAGGTTCACTTGCTGCCCACGGAGTTCCACTTTGGTCAAATTCGAGAACTCCCTCTCCCGTTTGTGGGGAGAGGGTGGCCAAAGCGACGGCGGTCGCGGAGGCCGGGTGAGGGGGCAGGAGCCAACGGAGCCACGTCCCTCGGCGGTCTGAGGTCGCTCGCTACTGTAGCGAGTCTGGAGATTGGACATTTTTTGGAGTGGCCAAGCCCACCCTGGGAGCGCAGGCGTCCCGCCTGCAATTGTGGCCGCAGGCCATCGGAGCGGCCGCCGGCCGCTCCGAGGCGGGCGGGACGCCCGCGCTCCCAGGGGCCGCGTCAAACACACGCTTCGTACCGACTCAGGGCGATTCCCGCAAAAGTGGGGATCGAGCCGGCCTCGGGCCGCAGAGCCGGCAGGGATGCCGGAGCTCTAGAGAGCCGCCAGTGGGAGCCAACAACGATGCTGCAAGAATCTTATCTTCTTCAAGAAAAGTCCCCAGGCGTACTTGTTGCTGACGCCTTGCCAAACGCCAGCTGGCGAACAGCCGACGCTCCCTCGGAGCCTCCGGCGTATGAGCTGAAATTCTTGATCGACGAAAACCAGGCGCAGGACGTGATTGCCTGGGCTCGGCAGAACCTGCGCTGCGACCCGCATGCAGACCCTTCTCTGGGCGACGCCTATCAGATATTCAGTCTCTACTTCGACACGCCTGCCCTGGACACGTTCCATCGTCGGCGCCCTTTTCGCCGTTCAAAGTACCGGCTGCGGCGTTACGGATCCGAGGCCGTGTTCTACCTGGAGCGGAAGCGCAAGGCCGGCGACCGCGTGCAGAAGGAGAGGACTCAGATTCGCGGGGTGGATCTAGCGCTTCGGCAAGACACGAATGTGTTACTCCGGTGGCCGGACCTCTGGTTTCCGCGGCAATTCCAAGCTCGTGATTTGAAGCCCCTCTGCCAAGTGAGCTACGAGCGCGCGGCTTACATTGGAGGTGGCACGGACGATCCCATCCGCCTCACCCTCGACCGCCACGTCCGCTGTGCGCCAGCCACTGAAGGGACGCTTCAGGAGGTGTCGAACCCGAGGCGTCTGCTGCCGTACCAGCGCATCCTGGAGCTTAAGTACCGAAGGCGGCTTCCCGCCCTCTTCAAACGAGCCATGCACGAACTGAATCTGGACCCAACGCCCGTGTCCAAATATCGGCTCAGTGTCGAAGCGTGGAATTTAGGAGGCGTCTAAGAGGTGAGGTGCGAGCGGTGAAGGATTTTGATATCGGCTCCCCTCTCCCCAATGCGGGAGAGAGGTTGGGGGTGAGGTGATTACCCATAAGTCGCGTCGGTGAGCACAGGGGTGTGGGCGTCCAACGATAGGTCCCCGGAGGGGACCACTGGAGATTGGACATTGCGGTGGGGCCAAAGTCTCCTCCGCGCACGCCTCTCAGCGGCAGGATGCCGCTGCCACAGTGGAAGCGGCTTCCAGCCGCTTGCACCGCTGGCTTACGCCAGCGGTAGCGGTAAGATCCCCGGAGGGGACCAATATGAATAGCCCCGGGTGGCGCGTCGCGAGCACCGCGTCCCTACCGGTTCAGGTTTATACGACAACCGAATTCTTTCACAGCTCCCCTCTCACTCTCTCGGGGGCGAGGGGAACCGCAAATCGCTGTCTTAATTTTCATCGGCAAGAGGAACATCATGACAGACTGGCTACAAAGCAGCTTCCACAACGGTCTAGACATTTCGACTGCGACCCTGGCCACCCGACTGATTCTAGCCTTTGTCTTTGGGGTTGCGGTTGCCGCACTCTACCGTTGGACACAGGGTTCCGCAGAATCGTGCTGCCAGACCCTTGCCTCAACGCTGGTGCTGCTGGCAATCCTGATTGCCCTGGTGACACAAGTGATTGGAAACAGCGTGGCCCGAGCCTTTAGCCTGGTGGGCGCCCTCTCGCTGGTTCGTTTCCGGACGGAAGTGCAGGACACGCGCGACACGGCCTTTGTCATTTTCGCCGTTGTCGTCGGGATGGCCTGCGGAGCGGGTCATCTGCAGGCGGCATGTGTTGGCGTGCTTGTAGGGGGAATGGCAGCCCTCGCGACACGACCGACCCCGTTGAACCCCGCTACGCCTGGCACCCTCTACAACTTGACGGTAAAGCTGGGCATTGCGCACAATGCCGAGGGGCTGCTGAAGCGGCCTTTCGAGAAGCACCTCGATGCCTATCGACTCCTGGCAACAACCACTGCGCGACAGGGGGCAGCTTTCGAACTTACCTACAGCGCCCGTCTCCGGCCACAGTGCTCTCCGACAGAGCTGCTGAGGGAGCTGAACCAGCTTGAAGGAATTCAGGGAGTCAGCTTGAACGCTGCCTAAGCAGTAGAACGCTCGTACCATGCAACCTTATGGACATGAATCTTAGTCACGATGGCAATCCGCGAGCAGACTACTTTCTGGCGCCCTTCCAGGGCGTTCAGAGGAAGCAGCGGCCTCCTGCCGCTGCACTTCTGGAAAAACGTCCAATCTCCAGAGCCGGTGGTGGAGCCTCCGCTCCACCACCGGCCACCGAGAGAATCAAGACGAGACCCTGAAGGGGTGCCAGACGTGAACGTCATGCCTTCCACCTACCTCAGCCTCCGTTACCACCTGGTATTTAGCACCAAAGAGCGGGCTGCCCTGATCGGCCTCAACGGTAACAGGACGGGAAGGCTATCTCATCCTGGAATCCAATCAAGACATCCCTGGGCCTCACGAATCTGCGCTACACGGGCTATTTTCCAAGAAGAACTTAGACCAAGACTCTGGGATCACGGACCTTCGAGATCTTGAAGTTCAGCGGCGATACGTGCTCGCCGGCTTGCGTCAAAGCGCCTCTCCTCAAGCCGATCGAGAGTATGTCTTCCGGGATGAAGGCCCGACGCGTCGCCAGAGAGGGAGACGGTTGCTCGGGCGGAACCGTTTGGGGTCTTCAACTGCAGCGCAACCTCACCAGAGAGGTTGGCAGGGATTTCCGCTTCAATGTGAGCCGAAGAAACCTGCCGAATGGGCAGCGACTCCCCATTCGCCGTGACTGAAATTCCTGAAAGTTCCAGAGGAAACACGGCTCCCACAGCCGAACGAAGGGTAGCGGCCAGATTCCTGCCATAGATCTTCACAAGGCGGGATGAAGCGATGTCGGGAACGTAGCGAATCTCAACATGATGGCTGACTTCAGGCAGCGGCGCCAGGTTCACGCTATCCAGCTCTTCTCCAGACAAACCGATCGTGTGGACGGCCAGCCGGGTTTCGTTGACTTCGACGCGGAGATAATGGTGCGCCGACTGTCCAACAGCGACAGCAGGGTTGGGATGGACCGCATACAGCCCGACGCCACCACCCCCGCTGGTGACATACACCGTGCCCTGCCCTTCCGCTACGATCTGTTTGTCGCGCAGAGGATGGCTGCGTTGGTAGCTGTGCTCGTGGCCATTCAACACGAGTTGAACTCCATGGCGTTCGGCGAGCGGAACCAGGTGATTTCGGGCCAATTCCGACAGCGGGTCCCTCTCGTTTGGCCCGCCTGCAAAGGGAGGGTGATGAAAGTAGACGATCTTCCAATACTGCCGCGTGACTCTGAGGTCACGCTCAAGCCATTCCAACATAGGGCCCCGCCCCTGGGCCGCTTGCACCAGCGGCGCATTGCTATCAACCGCCACGAAATGCACGTTTCCCCAGTCGAACGAGTAGTAGCGGCCGCGCTCGGCCAGAGGCGCCATGTCTGCAGCCGGCACGTCGTGGAGTGTGAGATAGGGGAAGCCATCGCGGGTCATGTAGCCATGATTCCCCGGACA
>JAKEER010000677.1 GCA_022616615.1 Acidobacteriota bacterium | reverse complement strand
GCCTATTCGATACAAAACGCTCGAATGATCATTTTCGGGTCATTCTCCAGACCACCCCCGTGCCGCTGCGCGGCACTTCCCCTCCTCAGCCGAGGAGGGGAACAAAAATGTCCAATCTCTGGATTCCCGCGAAAGGGAATCTAGCCCCGAAATGGATTCCTTCCTTCGCGGGAATGACAGCGATGTTCTCCCAAGACCAACGACCAACTTCTTCGGCTGGCAGCGCATCTTGTGTTTTCAATCTGCCCAGTCGCCTGGGCAAAAGCGTGGTTTCGAGGTGGAGCATGGTATGGCTGAAGTTCGTGATGGTTGGTTTGCTGTTTTGGGCAATCCTGATCCATGGCGATAGTCGCGCGCAGGCTGCGGACAATGTCGAAGAAATTGAGGTGACGGCAGACTGGATTCGCGCAATTGAGCCAGAGCTTGCGGGCCCTGCTGCTAAACTCGACAGTTACGATCGACTGGCGTTTGGCAAAGGCCGGTTTGTTCGGCTGGAAGGCAAGAGCCGAAAGAGTGCAGTGCTCAGGCTCGACAACGAGAGCAACCAGCTCGTGCGGCTTTTTGATTTGCCGGCGTTTGATCTCAAGTTCTTCTCCTCGGGCCGTGAATACTATTTCGGCGGAGTGCTTTCGAAAGTTGAACGAAGCCAGTCGGGTGGAATCGAAGCCATCATCACGTATGCTAGCTTGTCCGAAGTTGCAGGCCGCTTCTATTCAAGGCAGGCCCAGGATTTTGCGGCCCGAACCCAACAGATGAAGCAGCGAAACCAAGCCATTCTTGGAAAGGCCGCTCCTTCAGGAAAGGCCGATCCTTCAGGAAAAGCCGATCCGTCTGCCGCTCCTAAACCGTCGAGTGAGACACCGCCGGGCTCTCCTGCTACCCCACCCGATGCCAAGCCGTCTCCACGTCAAGCCCCGAAGCCGAAGGAGGACGCCGAAGAAGCAGAAGATCCGCCCGCTCCACGGAATCGTCCGGTTCTGAAGCGCCGAACCGGCGACGAGCCGGAGCAGACTGCCACAGCCCCGCCCCAGGACCGAACGCCAGGAACCGGCGTCAGCCAGCCGCCAGCCGACGACGATGTCGTCATCTATCGGCGGCGTGACGGCTCGCGAAGAGCCCCTGGCGGCGGGGCTCCCGCCAGTATTCCGCCGGGTCGTTCGGAGCCAGATAGCTCAGACCGGCCGGTGCTTCGACGCCAGCCAGCCAGCGTTCCAGAAAGCAAAGAAGCCGGCGGTATGATGCTGGTGCCGGAGGGCAATGTCACGCTTGGATCAGACCAGCCCAACGACGTGGATCGGCCCTTGAACCGGGTGCAGGTGAGCGCGTTCTATATCGACAAGCACGAAGTGACGAACGAAGACTACAAGCAGTTTTGCGATGCCACGGCTCGTGCGGTGCCGCCTTACTGGATAGCCAAGACTTTTCCGAAAGGCCAGGAAAAGCACCCCGTGGTTCAGGTAAGCTGGCTTGATGCCGTAGCGTATGCCCGCTGGGCTGGCAAGCGGCTTCCCACGGAAGCTGAATGGGAGCGCGCCGCCAAAGGGCCAAACAGTTATCGCTACGCTTATGGCAATGCTTTCGACCCGCGGAAGGCCAATACCGGCACTCAAGGAACCAGCGCGGCAGGTTCCTATCCGGCAAATGAGTTCGGCCTGTTTGACATGACCGGCAACGCCAGCGAATGGACCAGTTCGCTGCACCTGCCCTATCCCTATTCTGAGTCCGATGGACGTGAAGACCTCAAAGCCGCCGGCGCCAGATCTGTGCGAGGAGGGAATCATTCCTCGAACGAGCAAGGGGCCCGCTGCCTGGTGCGGCAGAAGGAACTTCCCGACCATGGTTCACCGTTGTTGGGATTCCGCTGTGCCCGGGACGCCAACTAATCAAGGGCTTCGCCCTTGATATCCCCATGGCAATCACCTTGAAAGCCCGAAGCGCCAGCGAGGGAAGGCTCTCCAAGGTGCCAAGGATGGAGAAGTTGATGCCAGTCACCTTGAACCCGAAGCGCCAGCGAGGGTAATTGCAACTGGCCCTCGCTGGCGCTTCGGGCTTTCAGACCTCGCGCGCAGAGTGGACGTTCAGTTTGCGACCGACCTGAATGCGGAAATCCACGCCAGCGGCATCAATGGCAAGGTGGAAACGGATTTGCCAGCCACGTCCCTTCTATCCGAATGGAACCGCTCAAACTTCAAGGCCAGGGTTGGCTCCGGCCCGGTGATTTCCGTATCCGGCATCAATGGCAAGGTGGCTCTCAAGAGGCGCTCAGGATCGCAAGATCGAAGTGAGTTAAGGGCTCTTCCTTTTCAACAGCACGTAGAGCGCGCCCCCGCCGCCGTCCCGCAGGGCACCAAGCCTGAGAATTCTGGACGATCCTCCGGTTTTTCTAGTTGATGCGACCCCAAGGACCAAGGCCGGGAACCAGCATGGCTGCTAGAAAAACCCCATCAATGCTGCGTCAGAAAACGACGCGCCCTGTTTACACACTCCGGCGGGGTTGCCTGGGTCAAGCACCTGGGTATGTTAGGCTCGAGAATCCCGCCCGCAAGCTGTCTGCAGTTCATCTCCCGTCCAGCTTGATCAAACGCGGCACCTGCCTGTCGGCGCTGGTTGCTTCCGATCTCAGTCGATAAGATGAGAGCCGTTTATTCTGAATCCAGTCGACCCTAACCAAGGCCTGCTTGTTTAGGGGCCGGGCGAACGAAAACCCAAGTGGAACACCTGTTTCATAATGGCACAGCCCTGACTCAAGCTGGCTGCCACCGCCTGTCAGTCCGTCAGGTTGAAACGTGAACTTCGCTCGATCATGGGCGTTGTTCAGCCAACGGTCATTCCCTTCTGATCTCTGAGCTTACTTGGCAGCCGAATTGCCTCTTGTCTGATCATCGTCGCAAGATAACAGATCACCTCAGTAAGCAGAGACTCCATTGAGAGTATTTTCTAATTTTCAGACGCTAACGTTTAAGGATGAAACAGTCGGATTGATTCGTGCTGAGGAGGTAACATCGTGTACACGAACCGGGCACGGCTCATCATACTGGCCGCTGCTCTGTTACAATGGGTGGGGACGCCATTCTCGCAGACAGCCCACATCACCGGCAGGATCACAGATGCCACGGCTCTGTGGTCCCTGCGGCTCAGATCAACGGCGGAACATGGATACAGGAATCAAGCATTCGACGATGTCGCACAGGGCTCCGTCGAAGTCCCCCTTAACAAAGGGGGACAGCGGTTTCGCAGAAACCGCGCGGGGGGTTGTCGTGCTTCCGGTTGGCGAATATGCCAGGACAACCCCCTAAGGCCTGCGGCCTTGGCCCCCTTTTTTGAGGGGGACTTGGCCGCCGGCCCGCTGCTTTGAGGCTGACTCTTGACTTTGACGGAGCCTTGCGATGTCGCATGAGACCGGTGACTATACCCTGCCCGTGCTGCCGCCAAGAAAGTAGCGAGCGACCTCGTACCGCCGAGATTCAAAACAGGGAACCGCCAAGG
>JAKEER010000094.1 GCA_022616615.1 Acidobacteriota bacterium | reverse complement strand
GCTGGTGGAGATCGTGCAGAAAGCTTTGCAGCAGCGGCATCGGCAGAGCGGGACGCGAGGGCGGAAAGGGCACCCGGCCGAGGTGGTGCTGCGGCTGCTGGTGTTGAAACACATGAAGAACTGGGGCTATGAGGCGCTGGAGAAGGAAGTGCGGCCCAATCTGGTGTACCGGGAGTTTGCGCGGATTGGGGGCGAGACGGTGCCGGACGCCAAGACGATGGTGCGGTGGGGGAAGGCGCTGGGGCCGCAGGTCATCCGGCAGATTCATGAGAAAGTAACTGATCCCTCGGGTGCGGTCAATCTCTACTACACGAGAAAACCCGGTTTTCCACAAGGTTGCATGACCTCTTTCACAGTCGTTGCTGGACGAGGTCTGCTGCCTAGGTCTGGTGAGGACTACCTGCGGACGTGGCTGATGGCATAACCGCGTATTCGCACCCAGACAAACCAGGCCCTTCTGACGATTTTCAAGAGGCGTGAGGCAAACCAAGAAAACGAGAGAAGCCTGGGAGAAGCCCACTGAGTTTGCTCAAGCGAGCGTGAGGTTTCCAACCACTCGGCTGCATCGCACTCCTGCCGGCCAGGGAAAACACCGCCCCCTTTCTTTCCGTAGCGGGGGAATACGAGCTTAGGGAGAACCGTTTTCCCCAAATAATCTTCCGGCGCTGCAATGAAAATGTGGGGGTGCGGCTGATCGATAATCTTCAAACCGGAGCTTCTCAGCATGGCCGCGAGTCCTGCGGTGTTGGGCAACCACCAATTGGTAGCGTCTTCATTGAGCAAATCCTCAATAAACGTCAGCCTGGGAAGGTCGGGATCCCGAAACAATTCCTGGTCGCTGGCGTTTGAGTAGGCGGTCTTCCTGACCGGACTCGTTTCCGGAGAGTCTAGGATGTCTGAATGAATGAAAATCCGCTCGCGAGTCATCTCCGCCAATCGATCCAGGACCAGCCCGGGGTATTTCAAATGATAGAAGAGGCCTAGGAAGATCACGTAATCAAAGCGCTCCTCCGTCGTCAGACAGTAGACATGAGCATCTTCAACCACATACTCCAATTGCACCTGAAACTGTTCTGCTGCGAACTGAGCTTGGCGGATGGCGACCTCAAACGGATCCACGAGAACACATCGCCGTGCCCCTCGCAACTTCATCTGAATGGAAAAGAAGCCGGCGTTGCCACCGAGATCCAGGACGGTCTTTCCCGTCAGGTCACTGGGCACGAATGATGCGATGTAATGCCAGCGGCCTTTGGCATCATAACCGGGCAATTTCCCCGGGCCGGTTTTCGCCCCGTTGGGAAAATCGAAGTGTTGATACCACCAGCCCAGAGCTTGAATTGTCTTTTCCGTTTCTTTGCGAGATGTCATGAGGTTCTTGCTCAGAGCCAAGTTCCTGAAGACCAGAGCGACATGGTGTGGTCAGGGAGATGAAAGCCTGGGTTGCAGTGCGTACGGCGCTGACACGAGGAAGAGAAAGATCATCAGCACCTCGGAGTCGCCGAAATTAAACTCAAAGAGCCCGGCCAAAAACAAAGCAAGGACCGAGGTGAAGCCAACGGCGTAGAGACTTGTCCGCTCGTTGTCTCCTTTGGAACGTGCGAATCCTTCCCAATGGTCGCGGGCCAGCCGAATCATCAGCCATAGCCAGAAGAGTGCGCACGGAATGCCGCGTTCGGCGGCAAACTGGAGTAGGTTGTTGTGCATGTGAACCGGGAAAAATCCAGAGCGGTTCCGATCCTCCGGATGCGGATGGTAATCGTAAAACACCTTCGAAACCCGCTGCGGTCCAACACCCACCCACGGATGCGCCTGGACCATCCGCAAGCCGGCTCTCCAGATGGCGATGCGCGCGTAGTTTGAGGGATCGTTGAAATCGACGACGCTCTGTACCCTTCTTTGAATGACAACCGGAGCTGCCAGGAGCAGAGCCACAACCGTCGATGCCGCAATGACAAGGGTTTTCCAGTGCCAGTGCTTCATCAGAAGCAGCACCAG
Organism: Acidobacteriota bacterium; assembly: GCA_022616615.1. Lineage (GTDB taxonomy): Bacteria > Acidobacteriota > Terriglobia > Versatilivoradales > Versatilivoraceae > VFZK01. The sequence continues at coordinate 11,247 of JAKEER010000094.1, read as the reverse complement.
CAATCCCGCCAGTGTGGCCAGCCAAACGCTTCGTGTCAACGTCAGTGACAGAGCCAATCCCACCGCGCTTAACCCTGTCAGCCAAAAAACCGGACGCTTTGGTCTGGCGAAAAGCAAGAAGCCTGCCATGACGGCGAACACCAGCATCAGTTCTCCGCTCAGAGTCATCCAGTGCCCCATGAACCCGGTGAGCCGAGTTTCAACATTGACTTGAAAGACAGTGAGGAACTGTCCGATGCACAAGGCCGATGCCAGAACTCCCATTTGGCAAAAAGCGTGGCAGGCTTGAACGGCTCGCCGCAGGTCAAACAAGTTGCAGATAAGCACAACGATGGAGAAGAGCCAAAACTTGTTCACAGGCGGGAGCCCCAGCTGTGGCTCCGACGAAACCAGGAGCGCAACCAATGTCCAGGCCATGAAGAGGAGGAGCGGCGTTGCGATGGGAGGAAAGGCCAGCTTGAAAGTTCGAGTCCTGACTCTCTCCCAACTGAACGCTAGAATCGCCAGGGCGAGGAAAATCTGGGCCACGGCAATGCTGACAACCGGCAGAATCACCGCCAGCAGCGTCAGGACATAGGCAGCTTCGTTGAGCAGGTTTGTCGGGTGTTTGCTTCCAGCAAGCGGGGATATCATTGAGGCTGAAGGCCATTGTGATCTTGGAGGGCCGAATTCCGTCAAGCTGATCGTGCGGTAGGGGCGGCTTCGCAGAATTCAGCCCTCCGGCATTTTCACCAACCGGTGCTAGCGGCATGACCGAGCGACTAAGCCTGGGATGGCGACCCTTCAAAGACAGAGTTCCCGGCACGTTTTCGAAGTGGATTACGTCCGCGTGTGCCAGAAGCCGGCGCAATGACCGCAGAGCCGCCTCTTCCGGATAGACGAAGAGTTGGCGCGCTGAAGGGCAGCGCACCCTCCCTTTGCATTCCCCGTGTCCTCCGCGGTTCGCTTTGGTTGTTGCCTTCGTTTGAGCTTCCAGGTGGATCAGTGGCTCCGGACACTCACAGGCTGGGTCCAAGCGACCCGGCCATTGGAGTCGAGAACTTTGCCGCGAACGTAGCCTTCATCTCCACGAATCTTGTAGCGTGCGGGACTCGCAACTTCTTCCTTCAATAGCTTGCCGCCCTTTCCAATGAACTGGACACGGTATTTGGCAGTTCGGTCTTCTTTGATCGTGATTGAGACCTCCTGATCGTTTGTTTGGACCTCGCTAAGTTCAACTCCAGTTGAGGCGTAGAAGTCTCCACGCTCCATAGCTTCCAGAATCCCTCGCACTTCTAAGCGTTCCGCGCGCACCACCACCCATCCTTGTCCGGGCCTGGCTGCATTCCTATCCCAGGGTCTCTTGAAGACATGGGCATCATCGACCGCAATGCCGTAGATCAACTTTCCGTTCATGAGAATATGGTCCCACGCTGTTTCTACACTCGGCATCCCGCCGCCCGCTTCGTTGTTGACTTGCGGGTGGCCGTTGAAAATCTCCAGCAGCTTGTTGTTTTCTACCTGTCTGAGTTCGTCACCCGTAATCGCCCAGCCGAAGCTTGGATGGTTGATGTGAGGGACTCCCTGCACCTTGCGAATCGCATCGACGTTGCGCTGCAGTGTTTCCACCACCGAGTCTCCGCCCTGCGGAGTCACAAGCTCCGCCACGTCCAGCCCGTTCACGTGGATGGGCTTCTCACCAAATTTGTCCGTAACCTCTTCGCCTTTGATCACCAGAAAGCGTTCATCGGCCCCATGCAAGGCGTTCAACCCACCAACGCTGGTCAGAAAGTTGTGGTCGGTCAACACGAGAAACTGGTAACCATTCTCGCGATACCAGCGGACGACGTCTTCGGGAGTGGAATCTCCATCGCTGTTGAGAGTGTGGGTGTGAGTATTGCCTTTATACCAGTGCAAGCGCGAACTGGAGCTGCTGCCCGCTTGCGAATTCGTCTGAACTGCGCTGGCCAGCCAAACCAGGCCCAGCATCATTAGAAGCAGGATGAATCTCTTCATGGTGTAGTCAAAAACCCTTGTCGGCGGAAACGGCCAAGCCTTCAGGGGGTTGTCGTGGTAGCAGCCGAAAAAGTGAATGGCAACCCCAGGGCGTTTCGCGACCACTGGCGTTTCGCGACCACTGGCGCTTCGCGATCGCTGTCGCTTCGCGACCGCCGTCGCTTCGCGCCGCTCCCTTTGTTAAGAGCGACTATTTCATCCGTCGTGAGGCTGCGCGCGGCATGAACGGTTGTTGTTTCTGCTTATTTCAGGACAAGCTGGACGAGTGACAGCAAACTGGCAGCCGTAAAGGGCTTCGGCAGGAACAGGACGCAACCCGAGGAAAAGCTCTTTTTGACCAGATCGACTTCCTTGCTGGCCGTCACCATGATGATGGGCATGTCTTTCAGTTTCGGATCGCTCTTGACGGTTTGCGCCAGGGTGTTGCCATCCATTTGGGGCATCATCGCATCGGTAATGAGGGCGTCGAACTTGTCCTGTTTAAGCAGGGAAACAGCCACCTCGCCATTCAATGCGGTGGACACACGAAAATCCCTCTGGCTCAGGATCGTCTTGATCAATGTCAAAATGTTTTGATCGTCGTCGACAACCAAAATATGCTTCTGCGGCATATGGGTGTTTCCCGTGTTTCTTTTGGGCCTGAACGTCCTGGATCTGCGGCGTGTTGTTCATTCTATGCGGAAAGCGTCGAAAAGCAAGTGAATCCTTGTTTCTGCGGTAATGCGTTAGTTATGGGAGGCACCCGCCAACCGCCGGCATGAGCCAGGGGCAGCTGCTCACTCCCGCCACCTCCTCTTGCGCCAAGCTGCCCGCGCCGCTCGCGGCGCGGGCACCTTGGCGCAAGGGCAATGGCAAGGGGAACTTGTTGGACGCCCTAACCACTGGCTTACGCCAGTGGTTGGCCCCCCATAACTAACGCATTACTTTCTACCAGGGTCTCGTCATCGTTCCGAGCCCTCCCTCACGGTCGGGCTACTGTACAGGCCGAGGCTCAAGACGGTAGCCCGCGCGTCAGCAAGGGGTCTGCCCGCCCCAGCGCAATTAACTTAGGGGACTTTGATAAGCATAAAAAGGTTCTGGAATGAGTCTAGCGCTTGAGGGGCAAAGGACCCTGGTATTTGTTTAGTCGGGTGGAACGGCCCGTGCTGGTGGCAGGCTTGGTCGAGCAGCACTGTGCGAGGCCCGCTGGCTACCGCTCGCGGTACTGTCAGCGCCCGGACCCTAAGGCGAACAGTACCGCGAGCGGTAGCGAGCGGGCCCTGAGGTGCGCAGAAGGCAGCGTCACCCCGCTAACTAAACAAGTACGGACCCATTGTTGCTATCGGTCGCATAGTACTGGAGAAAGAGTCGCACCTATGAAACCTGTCATGAGCCGTCCGGCTCTATTCCTCATCCTGACTGCCTGCGGTTTTTGCTTTGCTGCCTGGACGGCACATGGTCAGGTCAAGAAAGCACCCGACACGAACCGTGGCAAGGCCTTATTTCAAAAAGGGTTGCTCACCGAAGCCAAACAAGCATTGAGAGAAGAGCTGAAGGAAAAGCCTGAGTCCGTCAGCCGTTTGATTTTGCTGGCCAGGATATTGCTGATTGAGGATGAATTTGACCAGGCAACCGAACAGATCCGGCTCGTCTTGAAGCAGTCACCCACCAACCCTGAAGCGCTTGCACTCTACGGGCATTGCCTGTTTCGTGAGGGGAACTTCACTTTGGCCGAAACCCAGTATCAAAAAAGTCTGCGTTTCGATCCAAAGGAGGCGGGCGCCCACCTCGGATTGGGCCGCCTGTACCTCACCCGTCTGCAATCGGCCCAAAGCGTGAAGTCCTTTCAGCACGCCATCCAGCTTTCGCCTCAAGATGAAGACAACTATTTCTTCGCGAGCGAAGCCTATGGCGCAACCAAGGATTTTTCCAAGCAGGTTGACTCTCTGGAAAAGTACCTGGCGCTGAAACCTAAGTTCAACGCAGAGAGGGTGGAAAACGCCAGAGCCCTGCTAACTTTTTTTCGGAAGTTCGAGAAGCAGTCTATAGCCACAGTCGCTGATCCGGCCCGCTCTTACGACATCCCCTTTCAACCTTTCTACGGCTTGATGCTAGTGGAAGGATTTGTCAATGGCGAAGGGCCTTTCCGTTTCCTCGTGGACAGCGGCGCTACCTCGACGGTTCTCTCTAACGCGCTCTTCGACTCGCTGAAGATTCCTGTCCTGTCGACGGCTGTTGTGAGTTGTGTGGGTGGCACTGGAAAGACAGGCACCAAGCTTGCCAAAGTGGAGAAATTCAAAGTTGGGGATCTCGAGATCAGCAATCTTCCAGTCTCCTCCTTCGACAACACGATCTTTGCCGAACTCATTGATGGCGTCCTGAGCACAGCAGACCTGGCCGATTTCCTCATTACGCTGGATTATCCAGACCGCAGGATTCTTCTGGCGCCTAGGCCTTCAAAGCCGCCAGCCAAGCCAGCCAGCAATGGAGCTTCGAGCCGGGTTGAAGCCCCGTTTCGCATCCTCGGAAATCTTATCCTGGCGCCGGTCTCCATCAACAAACAGCCGGCTGAAAACTTTCTTTTCGATACTGGCGCAGTCACCAGCACGCTTTCGAAGCGACAAGCTGCCTTTCTGGGCATCCGCGACGACACGCCCAACGCCAGCGTCGATCTCCAGTTTGCCGGCGCCTGCGGAGTCACTCAGTCAGTTCTTTCGGTAGATCGCGTGGAGCTCGGCCTGCGAACATTGAAAATGCCCTATGCAAAGATCCTTGCCGTCGAGCTCAAAGAGATCAGCAAGGAATTGCGCACCGAGGTCTCCGGAATTCTTGGGGGCGATTTCTACAGCCAGCGTAAAGTAACCATCGACTATCGCAACACCAAACTCATCTTCGAGTGACCCAGCGCCACCGATGGATGCTTCTTCCGCCTGCCGTGTTTGATAGAAACGGCTTCCGTTCAGAGAATGTTTCTTCGCTTTCCCGAGAATCAGCGGTAGAATACCGCCAGAACATCAACCTATATTGAGTCTCTGTTCTGCGGTATCACGCGGAAATCTCGATCCAGGCTAACCCTATCTGTTGGCCGAAAGGGGAATAGGACCATGTTCGATCAAATCAATCATGAAGGGTTGGGAAAGAAGACACTGAAAGAGAAGCTGGTGGAGGGAGCGATCATTCTCGCGGTAGTCGGCGTGATGATCGGGATCATGCTTTACGCCCTGGAAGTGGCTTAACGCGTCTGGATGCAGCCTGAGCAAGCTCCCGGGCGTTCGCACCGAAGTTGTCGCAGACTCAAGTCGGGGGGGCCTGTGTTCGCTTGTCGCCTTCCGTTCGCCGTTCCAGCAATTCTAGAGGCTGGCGATACCGGGCACAAAGAACCCGCCAGCGTTTCGGAAGCGCCGAAAACTCAATTCACGCCGCAATAAAGAGGGAGAGCCTATTTATCTTCCTCTTTTTTTTTGCGATGATGAAGGCTCGAAGGACTGCAAGATGGTCGTGGGTCTTCTTGCAAGCCGCTTCAAAATTGTCTGCTCGAGTTTAGCGACCGAATCGCCAGAGGACACGTCCCCTCGTGAAGTTACCTGCCGTCGCCGTTGTTGGCCGCCCGAACGTCGGAAAATCCACGTTGTTTAACCGAATCTGTGGAAAGCACAAGGCTTTGGTTGGCAACGAGCCTGGAATGACACGCGACCGAAACGTGGAAACGGCCGAATGGGCCGGACGATCTTTTGAATTGGTCGACACGGGAGGAATCGATCCCGGTGACGACGCATTGATCCCGCGACATATCTTCAACCAGGCGAAAACAGCCATTCAAAGGGCCGCGGCTGTCCTACTCGTCGTGGATTGCCGGGCTGGCGTCACAGCGCTGGATCAGGAACTGGCGAAACTTCTCATCCAGAGCTCCAAGCCTCTCTTCCTGGTAGCGAACAAGTGTGATAACCCGAAACTCTGGAACGAAGCTTATGAGTTCTACGAACTGGGCATCGACCGCGTCTTTCCCATATCCGCCGAGCACGGCATGAACATCGGAGATCTACTGGACGAAGTCGTGCAGACCTTTCCCCGAGACAACACTCAGAGCTCCATTACAAATCGCGAGACCAAGGTGGCGATTGTGGGAAAACCCAACGTGGGCAAGTCAACCTTGTTGAACAGGATTGTGGGGGAGGATCGCTCGATCGTCTCTCCCGTGCCTGGAACTACGCGCGATGTCGTGGACTCACTGGTGGTCCGGAATGGGAAGACCTACCGGCTCTTGGATACGGCAGGAATCAGAAAGAAAAGCCAAACCCTGTTGGTGGCTGAAAAGCTCAGCGTGATCATGGCGCGTAGGAGCCTGGAGCGCTGCGATGTGGCGCTGATCCTGATCGATGCCACCGAGCAAGCTTCTTCCCTCGACGCAACCATCGCGGGCTATGCTCATGAAGCAGGCGCCGCTGTCATCCTGGTGGTCAACAAGTGGGACAAAATTCACAAAGACTCTTTTACGATGAAGGAGTATGAGGACCAGGTGCGAACCAAGATTCGTTATCTGGACTACGCCCCTTTGATCTTTATTTCAGCGGAGACCGGACAGCGGCTGCCGAAGCTGTTTTCATTGATTGATGCGGTAGCGCAAGCTCGCCGGGTTCGCGTCGGTACCGGAGAGCTCAATTCGTTTCTTCAGAAAGTGGCTCTGAACAAGGCCTCGATACCAGCCAACAAGCAGGTGAAGGTGCATTACATGACTCAGGTGGGCGTCGCGCCGCCGGTTTTCGCTCTGTTCACCAATAAACAGAATAAGATTCACTTTTCGCTGGAACGCTATCTCGTCAATCAGATTCGCGACCGTTTCGGCTTTCAGGGAACCCCCATCGTTATCAAGCAGAAGATGGAAAGAAAAACTGGCTGACGCCTGAGTTGCTGCCATGCCGGACTCCGTTGAGATTCCCAACAAACTCTTCTTTCGAATTGGAGAGGTTTGCAAGCTCTTGCAGCTGGAGCCATATGTTCTGCGTTTCTGGGAATCGGAGTTCCCGACGCTCTCTCCCGCCAAAGGCGCGAACGGTAGAAGAATGTATCGCAAGAAGGACCTCGAGATGGTAGTCACGATCAAAGGCCTGCTGTATGACCGCGGGTTCACGATTGCTGGCGCGCGAAAAATTCTAACCTCGCGAAAGCATGACAATGCCACTGGCGGACTTTCGCCGTCGGACAATTCTCCGAAAACCCACGCCAAGTCTGCGCGTCCGGCGCCTGATGATCTCGATCAGGTGAAGATCGAGCTCCGGAACATCTTGACAATCTTGAGTCGCAGGTGCTAGATTCCCGCCCTGCGTCGGGACGTAGCGCAGCCTGGTAGCGCACACGCTTGGGGTGCGTGGGGTCGGAGGTTCAAATCCTCTCGTCCCGACCATTGATTTTCACTGGGTGGCGACCAAGTTCAGCAATCGTTAACATTTCTGTTCTCCCTCGCCCCTGCAAGGGGAGGGGGAGTTAGAGGGGAGCTGTGAAAAAATTCGGTTGGGCGTACAACATGTGATCTGGTAGGGACGCGGTGCTCCGCGTCCGTGTTGGATTCACCGTCGCGGACGCGCAGCAGCGCGCATTGATGTCAACTTAAGGCGGTTTCGTCCACGATTGGCGTGCTTTTCGCCAATCGTGGGCCCGGTCCTGCCTTAAGTTGACATCAATGAGCAGCGCGTCCCTACCATTGAATTTTTTCACAGCTCCAGGGAGAGGGGCTTGAATAGAAGCCGTTTCTGCCTCTCGGTGGTGTGAAGTCACTCGCTACCTTCAGGGACCCAATTCTTTGGCGGAAATCCTACTGACGAACGACGACGGTGTTCACTCTCCTGGAATCCTCATCTTGGCGGAAGCGCTGTCCAGATTGGGGCGGGTGACGGCGGTCGCACCTGACCGCGAGAGGAGCGCCACCAGCCAGTCGCTGACGTTGCACGACCCCATTCGTTGCGAAGCTGTCGCCGACGGGCGGTACTCGGTCTCTGGCACTCCCACCGACTGTGTGATCCTGGCAATCCATCACCTTCTTCCAGCGCGTCCGGATTTGGTGGTTTCTGGAATCAACCGGGGGCCAAACTTAGGCAAAGATATTGGGTATTCCGGAACCGTCGCCGGGGCCGTAGAAGGAGCGAACCACGACATTCCGTCTTTTGCCATCTCGCTGGCTGCCTGGAGCGAGTTCCGCTTTGAGCCCGCCGCGCAGTTTGCGGCTTCGCTGGCCGAGAAGATTCTGGAAGCGCCTCTTCCCCAGGGCTCGATTCTCAACGTGAACGTGCCGCCGACTTTCAAAGGGGTGCGCATCACCTGTCAGGGAAAGCGAAACATTCGCAATCTCATTGTGGAAAGCAAGGATCCTCGCGGCCGCAAGTACTTCTGGCTGGACCAGGACCTGAACTTGCCGGGTACAGAAGAAAATCCCGCGTCTGATTACCTCGCCGTCGCAGAGGGCTATGTTTCCCTCACGCCGCTGAGGATAGATCGGACGAACTATGATCTGGCCGAATTGATGGCAAACTGGCCAGCATCTCTTTTCAAGGAAGCAATTCCTCTCACGCAATAACGGGGCGTGGCTCAGCCTGGTAGAGCACCTGGTTCGGGACCAGGGGGTCGGAGGTTCGAATCCTCTCGCCCCGACCAATCTTTTCACGAACTTCCAAGTAGTTCCCGACGCTCACAACTCGCTTTGTACTGTGGTTTGTACTGTAACCCCTTCCAACCCCCCTCAATTTAGCCTCACAGCCTCAGTAGTTTCAGCAGGCTTTGAAACCGCCATGGGTGTTTCCAGCATCGCCACAGCTTCCCGCTTCGCCTGCATCCGAATATGGGAGTAATGCATCAGCATCTCTCTCGAAACGTGGCCGGCAATCCCCATGATGGTCATATCCGAAAGCCCCGCCTCGCACAGCTCCGTGATGGCTTGGTGTCTCAAATCGTGGAAACGAAGCCCCTTCAGACCGGCTTGTCGGGTCAGATGCCGCCATGCCGTGCGCCAGCCCTTCATAGGCTTTGTGGGGTCAATGACGCCACACTCACAGGCCGGGAAGACAAAGTGATCGGGTTGACTAGCCCCTAACAGTTCCGCCCGCGCCAGCAGTTCAGACAAAGCAAGAACGGCATCTCTGTTCAAAGGAATCACCCGGTTTCCTGCGTCCGTCTTGGTGCTATCCCGTTGGATGGTCAGCGCCTTCTCAAATAGGTCAACATCCTTTCGGCGGAGGCCCTTCAGCTCACACCCCCGCATCGTGGTATTCAGTGCCAGGATTGCAGCACACTTAGCAATCATCCAGTCCGGCCGGGTGGCCGCTAGAGCCAGCAGGTTTGCTTTCTCCTCTGGCGCCATTACCCGCGCCTCTTTGGTCTGCTTGGGAAGCATTGCAACATCCTCAGCAATCCGCTTCCATTGCCGATGCTTCTCGAGTATCTGCCGCAACAGCGCGACTTCAAGATTGATGGTCTTGTTGGCAAGCCCTTTCGTCTTTCGTTCTGTCTGGTATCGAAGAATCAGCGCCGCAGTGATCCGCTTCAAGGGAGTATCCCCGAAGAATTCTTTGAGGGGCTTGCTTCGCTCAAACTCAGTGACATAAGTCTTCGGTGCTTTGAATAGCTTCCGTTCCTCAAGGTACAGATCGGTTGCAGCCTCAAACGTCTGGCGCGCAACCTTGCCAACGCTGCCTATCTTGCCCTCGATAATTTCACTCAACTTCTCTTTGTGAACCTTCAGCGCCTCTTGCCAGTTCCGGGTTTTCAGTGCCATCCGGTATTCGACGCCGCTGACGAAATCATGCATCCAGTACCACTTTGCGCGTTTGTAGACACTCATCAGAGTTTCCTCCGTTTCGCTAGTTTCGCTGCTTTCAATTTTGCCCGTCTTGCCCGCTGATACAAGGCATCCGGTTTCACCTGGCTATCGGGCTTTCGCGGCCTTCCGCTTCGCTTGGCGGCCTTCCCTGCCGCGCTCAACTTCTGCCTAAGCTTGCGCACGCCATACCGCTTGAGCCTTGTCTTCCAACTCCGCTTGCCCATCAGGCTAGCAGCTTGGCTCACTTGTTCATTATTGACGGGATGCTTCATGGTTTACCCATTATATTCTAACGTTTGAAATTGTCAACAAGAATATATGGACAGGTCCAGCAAGCCAGGATGTCGGGGCATCCTACTTGGCCTAGTCTCGTTTGGTAGGATAAATGGGGAGAATGATCGGCTTGCCATCCCCTATGTCAAACTTGTAGACAACTACTGGCAATTCCGTTTCTTCAGCTTCCAGAACGGACCGTGCTGCCGCCCGTGATTCAGGAGATCCCAGCTGGTAGTCTCCCGGCTTCACCGTCGCGGTTTTTTCAAGGTTCTTGTCAGCTTTGATCGCGTTCCTCGCCTCGTTGACTGTCAACTGCTGGCGCACCGGTCACCGATGTAAACCACGCCGGCAATGTCCCTTCTTTCGCGTAGGCTTCCAGCTCTTCCCGGCTCATCCTGTCAAACAGATCGTTAAGGTGAACACCCTCCACCCGGTCAATCCACTGGCCATTCGCGTTGATTTTGGCATATGCCTGTATCGCGCCGACCACTGCCGAAGCATTCACACCAACGCTTTCAGACCGCTCGATAATCCGCTCTAAGGCCTTGCGGATGTTGCGTTGCCGCTTCTCGAAAAGGTTCAGCGCGTGCGCGTGTCGGTAAATCGAATCTGAGCTCAATCCATACTCTTTTGCCAGGCGCGTCGTATTGCCCCATCCCAGCCATTCCCGCTCGATTACTTCCCGTTCTGGGTGCTGACACACCTTGCACCATGTCTCGTGCCTGCCCCGGTTGGCGGGTTTCTCTCCGCTCGTTTTCCGCTTCATAGGTCACACCTCCTCTTGCAGCTTCTTTGATTCGCTACTTGGCCGATCTGATACTGAGCGCACCTCCACACACCGAAGCCGGAAACGCCTTAACGCCAGCTTTAAGAACTGGCGCAACTCGGTAACTCCCGCACCTGGAAGAGGCCTTAGAACGACTAAGTATCGATCAGGATCCCTTCCGTGTTTCATCCCAGCTCCCGCCAGCGCCGGTAAGTCTTGGTTGCCTTGGTTTCGACCATGGCCAGCCGTTCCGCTTCTTCTGTGGAAAAACAGGCGTCAAACTCCAAGATACTGGCGCGCTCGTTGAAAAACTCGGTTAACTCCCCTAGCCTGGATTTCCACGGGGAACCATTCACCTAAGTTCTGGGCGGACTAGTTGGGCCATTGTAGGTGGTCAGACGTAATGATAAACCGTTCCACCAGG
>JAKEER010000676.1 GCA_022616615.1 Acidobacteriota bacterium | reverse complement strand
TGTGTGCTCTTCATCCACGAACATGCTGAAGCCAACGCCCACAAGAACAACGGACTCGCTGTTATTGCTGCAGGTCATGCTGGCGGCCTCAAGACGGGAATGCACACCAAGATGACCGGTACGGTGGGTGACTTGTATTTGACCGTTGCCGACGAGCTGCTCAACGCACGGCTCGCCAGCTTTCCAACCGCCGGCAAGAAACTGAGCGACGTGGTTTAGTCATGTTTTGTTGTCCCTTCGAGAGTTGATTCAGCCGCGAATCACGTCACCTCACCCACCAATGGAGTGAATTCGCGGGCGTCTTTTCCCCCGGTATACCTACCAAATTTCAACTTGGCATCGGCACAACCCTTGGGGTGCTGCGGTGGTGACGCCGCTTTCGCTTGTGTATTGAGGGCGAGACTGTCGGAAGAGCCGAGCGCCTTCACGTCACTCCAGCACGCTGTCAACGCCCTTAACGGGGCGCGCGATTCGTGGAGTTCAACGTTCTCGCCTTGGGCGACTCTGAACCATGACAGAACAGACTCCTTCGAAACAGCCGCAGCTCTTGCGAGATCTGGGCCTTTGGGACCTCACAGCGATTGGAATCAACGGAGTCATTGGAGGCGGGATTTTCATCCTGCCAGCCACAGTGGCTCAGTCGCTGGGAACGGCTGCTCCGCTTGCCTACTTATTGTCGGCGACCGTGGTCAGTGTTGTGGCCCTCTGTTTCGCGGTGGCTGGCAGCTATTTCACCGCTGCCGGCGGGCCATACCTTTACGCCCACAAGGCGTTCGGTCCGTTTCTTGGCTTTCAAGTAGGCTGGGTTACGTGGCTGCTGCGTGCCACAAGCCTGGGAGCACTGTCGACCGGGCTGGCCACATATCTTGCCTACTTCTGGCCAGCAGCTGGCGAAGGATGGCAAAAACGCTTGATTGTCACGGGAGTTCTATTTTTTCTCGTCCTGGTGAACATCATGGGAATTCGTTCCGGAGCCCGGGTCGTGAACCTTCTCACGGTGATGAAGCTATTGCCACTTGCGGTCTTTATTGTGTTGGGGGCTTTTGCCGTGGACATGCAAAGAGTTCTCCCGCTCCAGGGGGTATCTCTTGAGCGTCTCGGAGAAAGTGCCCTGCTACTGATTTTCGCTTTTGGGGGGTTCGAGATTCTGGTTATCCCGGCCGAAGAAATGGTTAACCCAAGGCGAGACGTGCCACGCTCCCTTCTGGCAACGATGATCGTGGTGACCCTGGTCTACGCTTCCATCCAGTGGGTAGCTGCAGGCACTTTCTCTGGACTAGCCGGTGCCCAGGCACCGTTGGCTTCGGCGGCAGCCCAGTTTCTGGGTGCTCCGGGCGGCGCATTTATGACACTCGGTGCGCTGTGCTCCATCACCGGCACCATGAGCGGTTTGATGCTGACCGGACCCCGTGTGACCTATGCTTTGGCTCAGAACCAACAACTGCCTTCTTGGTTTGGCACCGTGCATCCCCGGTTTCGTACCCCGTACCTTTCGATTTCCTTCCTGGGTGGCGTTGCGCTGGCGCTAGCTCTGTCTGGGACGTTTGTTCAGCTGGCCGGTCTGGCGGCCATCGCGCGGCTGCTTCAATACATCGCGACCTGCCTGGCACTCGTTAAGCTCCGCAAAGAAATGGAGGCCAATCCGTCACGATTTCGACTTCCTGGAAAGCAGACGGCGCCCTTGCTGGCTGTCACCCTCTGTGTTGGGCTGCTGTTTCAAAGCAAAGCAGCTCAGGTCTACCTAACGGCAGGCGCTCTGGCTGGGGGCATGGCGCTATTCTGGCTGGCGACCAAACTGAGAACGAATGCAGCCGGCACAAGGGGCCAAATGGGGCAGTGATGCCGCCGGGAAGATCATCACCTTAGGAAGACCACCTTCAACGGGTGAGGGAGGGAGACGCGCAGGCGGAACCTGCACTCATTCGCAGGTTCATGAAGGACTCAGACGCTGCAATCCAGATAAAGGTCAATCTTCTTCTTCCTCAGCTTTCTTCGCTTCAGCTTTCACTGTCCACCGGCTCACGTGACAAGTAGGGTGAGTCCGCCGAAATGCCTCCACTCCAGCGGCCGTTATTTGAGTGCCACCCACGTAAAGTTGTCGCAATTGGCCAAGGCTTTTGAGTTGATCAAGCCCCTGGTCCGTAATCGCCGTCTCAGCCAGGTCGAGAAAGACGAGCTGTTTCATGCTGGCTAGCACGGGCACAGCACTGTCACCGATCTTGGCCGCCTTCCAGAGCCGCAACCGTTCCAGCCGGGGAAGCAGGGCGGCAGTTTTCAATCCTTCGCCCGTCACCTGGGTTTCGCTCAAATCCAGGGACCGAATGGCCAGCAGCGTCTTGAGCTTGGCTAGGCCCAGGTCGGTAATCTTCCTGCCGCCTAGGCTGAGGACTCGTAGACGCGTCAAAGCTGCAATGTGGTCGAGATGCAAATCGTTCAGTCGGATTCCCCAGAGATTTGAGTCGGTGCGCTGTTCCCCGCTTAGATCGAGATGAACCAGTGCGGGAAGCGACCGAAGCAGCGGCAGTGTTGCGCCGCTCATCTTGTTGCCGCCGATGACAAGACGCTCCAGACGGCTTAACGCCATCAGGTGGTTCAGCCCGTGTTCACTGATACGGCTGAAGCTGACATCCAGCGACTTCAGCCGCGTTAGACCTGCCAGATGCTCCAGCCCGGTGTCGGTGATCTTTGTCCCGCGCAGATTCAGACGCTCCAGCGTTGTCCAGCCCTTGAGATGAACCAGACCTTCATCTGTGATGAACTCGGCAAAGCCGAGATCCAAATCGACGATGCCGCGAAGGCGCTTCAGATGCTCCATCCCATTGTCTGTCACATGGGTGTAGGAAAGATCCAGTCGTTGCATTCCGGGAATCCCGACCAACCTGGCCAGATCGCCATCGGTGATCCAACTGTGCCGCAGGCTGACGCTGGCAGCCTGAGAGACGCGGTCGATCGTCACCGTGCCACCTTGTGCCTTCAACCAGGAGGCAGCGTCGTTGAGCTCGGCGGCTAAAAGTTTTGAGGCGAGAAAAAAGAAAAAGAGAATCGCTTGGCAAATATTCATTGCATTCACCGATGGTAAGAGCAACCTCGGACCGCCGAGTCAGCCTGCGGCAGTCAAAGTGGCAGCGGCATCCTGCCGCTGCTCGCCGGGCCCGAAGGTCTGCCCGCGCTGGCGGAGCCAGCGTCTGGAGATTGGACGTGTTTCGGGCTCCCCTTATAGTATTTCGAGTCCCCAAGGACTCGAAGAAAGATATAGAGATAGGAACCCAACACTTTGGGTTCAAGCCCAAGCTCTGCCACTGCGCAAAAAGAAAGCGGCCTAAAGGCAGACTGTGGAAAACCTGTGAATTTTTTGTGAATTCACCTCTTGACTTGAAACCTCAGATATCTCCTGAGATCAGGAGGGGATGTGCCGCGCAGCGATGGCGGTCGCGCCGCGGCATGGGGGTGGTCTGAGAATGCACCGAGAACCGTCATTCAAGCGTTTCGTGTCGAGGAAGAGCCCTTGCGGCACGAAACGGTCGATTGGAGGTTTCCGCCAGGGCCGGTCGCACCACCCCGGCGCTGGCGTGGGACCGCCGTCCCGTGCCAGCGCCCGCCCCTCCTCAGCCGAGAGGGATCAAAATGTCCAATCTCCAGTCTGGTTCCGCGGTTCCGCCTTTAGGCGGAAGCAAACGCCGCTGTTCCGGCTGAAGCCGGGACTACAAACGAAGCCGGACGCTTGGACCTGCCTTTTTAAACACCCTCTTTAGTGAAATTCGGCGAAGGCAGAGCATTCCACGATTTTCCGATAGCGTCGTAGACTTAGTACTGGTATTCGTCATTACGGTAACGTATTTTGATGGTCATCATGTAGCCGGTTCTCATGTGTCATGCCCGCGCAGGCGGGCATCCAGCCCCGGCATTGCCATTGTTCGGGATACCTTGAGATTCTGGATTCCCGCTTTCGCGGGAATGACGGGAGTCCAGCTAGGTTCGCTGTGAAATAGTCATTGTAATTACGAATCGCAGTACTTAGTACCTGGGCAAAAATAACTTGGAGTCTTTGGGCTCGTCCTCGTCGTCGTCCCGTACTCGGCCTGCAGCATTGAATGTCAACCCACCGTTGCTTCTCGGCCATGCAAAGCCGAGGACGTGAACGACGAGGAGGACGAGGACGAGTTATGGCTTCCAGCATTCTGTTACCATCAAGTATAAGACTACCAACTTAATATTGCGCAGGCCCTTAGGATCCTTCCCTCCGGGTCTCCTAACTTCCACAATTGGAAAGGAACCCCTTATGACACGCGACC
>JAKEER010000675.1 GCA_022616615.1 Acidobacteriota bacterium | reverse complement strand
TTCAGCTTCCAGCCTCCAGCTTCCAGCCTCCGGCATCCAGAAGTGCCCGGGGTGGGGGTCGAACCCACACGGCCCTCGCGGGCCAGGGGATTTTAAGTCCCTCGCGTCTGCCGATTCCGCCACCCGGGCATATTGAAAACAGGCAAGTTATCTTACATCACTAAACCGCGCTCGGTGGCTGTAGGGAGAATCGTAGGGACTCCATGCTGCCTGCCGGCCGGAGAGCGCACCGCCCGCTGGCGCCGAGCCTTTGAGACCCTTTGCAGAGCCCTCTTGGCCTCCGACCTGTTGCGTGCTTCTAGCTGCCTCCAAGCAGATTCGAGCCGTGCAGGTGTGGGGTGAACATACTTCTGGCTGACAACAACACTGGAGTGTCCCATAGCCTTCATGATCGTGAAGGTATCGGCGCCTGCCTCCCCGAGTCGTGTTCCAAACGTGTGCCGGAGCGAGTGCAACACGAAGTCCTTGGGCATGGAGAGCGCCGTCCTGATACGAGCGTGCTGTGAATCCAGCGTGTAGGGAGAAACGGGACCAATGCCTGCCACGTTGACGAAAACCCATGCGCACCGAGCCTCTTTCTCCCGACTCTCAAGAATCTCGCGAACACGCCCGGTGAGACTTAGGTTGCGCTTGGCATTCTTCGACTTTCCGCCCCGGACGTGAATGTAACCCAAGGCAGCGCCGTTGGCAGGCTCTAGGTGCACATCAGACCATTGCAGTTCACGAAGCTCCCCCAGCCTCATGCCGGTGTCCAGCAAGACTTGAGCTGCGTCTCGGAGCGGCTGCGGGCATTGCCTGACGTAAAGCGGTTCTGCTTCATCGCTGAGGATGAAGTCGCGGTGACCCTCGCCTGGCAGAAGCTTGATAACTGGAACCCGGTTAATCAGCTTTTGGCTGTAGGCCCATCGAAGGAGCTTCTTGAGCGTGGCGAGCTCGCGATTGACTGATGCTGGGGAGACCTGAGACCGGCGGGCCTGAATGAACGACTCTACCAATGCCTCGTCAATCCGGTCGAGGGGAGAAGATGCTAGGGGCCCAAAGTCCAGGAGTCGGCGCAACTTCTTGGTGTAGAAATCCACCGTCGCCGGCTTCGCCGCTAGGCTGACCTTAACATGGTTCGTAAATCTCTTCTCAAAAGCCCTCAGCGTCGGGGTTTCGACTTCCCTTCTCGCCCAATCCTCAGCGCACGGTCCACTGCAAAAAGTCTTTTGGTTCTGGTTAGTCATAACCTTGCGGCCGTCGAACAGCTTTTCGCACTGGGCACACCGAATTATTTGCTCCGGTTCGCAACCCAGCTCGACAGCCTTCTCCTGCCGTCGCCGCCAATCTTCCACTAGTTGATCTCGATAGGTGGACTCCATGCGCTGGGCGACGCGCTCATTCCCCTGTCGGCTGCTGCGCTGGTAGCGCTGGCCCCTAAACCAAAAATCCATCCAGTAGACACAACCCCTCTTGTATACGCTCATGACTTCCTCCTTTTCTTGCTCTGCTGCGATCTCCGGCCCTCGCGACGTTTTCTGAGTTGCTCGGTGCGATTACTATCCCACCAGCGACGCTTGGCTTCACGCTGCGCCGGGACTGCGCAGGCATTGGAGCAAAACCGTTGACTACTCCGAGAAGCGAAGAAATATGGACGCGGGCAGTTGGGGTTCTCGCAGTGGCGCGTTCGGCGGCCTAACCGTTGCAGGGTGTGGATCAGCCGGTCGAAGTGGGTAGGCTGCGGAGGAGCTTCGACATGAATACCCCAGAATCGGACCTGCCTCCAAAAAGTCTCAGCAGCCCGCCCGACACCCTGTTCGAGAGCATAGAAGGCCGCCTTGTCCTGTATTCGCTCCAGATTAACCTCGCGCAGGCTCTTCAACGCCTCGATCAAGGTTTGGTTCTTACTCGCGGTGAGGTGTTGAGCATAAAGCTGTCGAAGCCGAAAACAGTACCACTCACGATCCCGGTCGGTCGGTGCATCCCACACAGCCTGCAAATGGTTGCGTACGCCCACCACTGACTTAAGTACGCCCTCTGCGTCTTCACCTGCCAACGGTCGCAGCTCGTCAAAGATTTCAGGGTAATGTTTTACCAACAGTTCGGCACGGGATTCCAGATCAGGGGCGTCGGGGAGGTTCACCCACCGCAGCAACAGAGCCTCGATTGCTGGACCTTCTAGATACCGACGGCCGCCAGATGTACTAGACTTCATTGTGCGTATTGACATCGAGCCATATTCTAGCGTATATAGGCGTGGTGTCAAGCAAGAAAGAGAATGGAGGCAGGCGGGATGAGTGAAAAGGGACTGCTGGATGTGCGCCAGGCCGCGCAGCACTTGAATGTATCACCCTGGACCCTCAGGTTATGGATCCGCGAGGGGAAACTTCCTGCCGTTCGGCTCGGGCGACGTGTGCTGCTGGATCCTACGGATCTGCGCACCTTCATAGACGAGAACCGCATTCGGGTGGCGCAAGGATAGCCCAAGTAGCGACAAGGGTGCCAGCCATCCCAAGAGGAGTTTGGAACAACACGAAGGGTGCTGACCGGAACGGTGTCACGCAGGAATTAACACGCGTGCAGGCCCGTGAACTGGACGCAGTGGCAAGAAAGTTCGAGCGGCGTCGGGCCGGGAGATTCTTCGACCTGCGCTGGATCAAGCGCAACGTGCCGATCGTCGAGGTCGCCGAGAAGCTCGGCGTCGAAAGACGTGGCCGGTCGTCGGCCATCTGCCCATTTCATCCTGACCAAGAGCCGAGCCTTTCCTTCCACCACAACAGGTTTCGGTGCCACTCAATGACCTGCGGGAAACGCGGGGACGTTCTTGACCTAGCCGCGAGTCTACTTGGAGGCGTGCGGCCAGCGTTGGCGTGGATTGCTGCGCGGTGGCCTGTTCCTGAGCGAGACCCCGAGCAGCGGACTGGTCGGGGCTGGAACCTGGGGCGCATCGGTGCCGGCGGGCACGGTTGGGATCTCGTGGTGCGCTCGAGGCTGTTCCGCGTATTGCCAACACACGCAGTGCGGGTCCTCGGCGCCGCCTGCGGTCTTGCTGATCCGCTCTCGAGCGAGTTCACAATTTCGTTCAGCGGGCTCGCTGACTTCGCCGGCCAGGGGCGACAGCAGGTAGCTAAGGCCAAGGCGCTGCTCAGAGCTGTTGGCCTTTTGACGTGGACGAGATCGGATGAGGGGGCAATGGGGTTTCGCTCCCTGCTCAAGTACCAGCTCCATATTGATGCCAGCACCTGCGCGAACGCCTTTCGGCGGATTGTGGAAAAGCAGGCGCGGCGGACACCTAGACCGCGGGTGGCGGGGCGGTTCTCTACTATGCGGAACATTCTGACAGTACCAGGAGCGGTCCCGTCAAATTCGCCCGTAGTACCAGCAGCGGTCACAGGTATTAACCAGGGTAATGTCCGCCGCGCTGACAAGGAAGATGGAGCAGTTCCCACCGCCGGGCCTGTGCAAAAGTCGATAACTCAAAAGGCTGAATGAGTTCCCCAGCTCGCTTGGCAGCATGGATGGTTTAGCCTGGGAGGTGGAGCGAAGACTCCTTGTGTGGCATTGACAAGGGACTTATACTACGAGCAACTCTTGGACGCTTGAAAAGCTCCACCTAAACCTTACGAGGGAGCCAGGCGGGTTGGCAATACTGAAGGAAGCACAGCTTCAGGACCGAAAGAGGCTCCTAGAACTGTTTCCACTCGCAGCTATCAAGGAAAGATGGCCGGAGGTCAAGGGAACGAAAGAGGAGGTTTGTTTTTCAGTAGCGGGACAAGCAAGCGAAGCGGAAATAATCGAGTTTGTCCTCAACAACTTGCCCCGATGCAAGCAGCATGTGTACATTCTCAACCGCCCCCACGAACTGAATGCACTGCCGGAAGCTGTGATCGGCGGCGAGAGAGTTCACTTTGCAGAAAATAACGCCTTGTACATCATCTGGACGAGCTATAGTGTCGTACTCAAGGACCCTTTGGAAGAAACCGAACTGGGTTTTTTCTGGCCTGTGCATGTTCAGTTCACACCTAATCACGTAATCGTTCGATTCGTAGCTCTTGAAAAGAATGTCAGCTCCTATTTCGAGCGGCAATGCTACGTCGTGCGAAGGAGCATCGAAGAGAAAACCATTTTGGGGGACCTGGGGTTCTCGAATCTGGAGAGAACCGACATACACGGTGGCATCAAGGCTTTGTGGGATAATGGTTTTATGGATTCTCCGCGAACCACGTATAAGAAGCCTATGTCACTGGCTTCCGAGGCTATGGACGAGGCGCGGGGAATCCGAGAGCACAATCCCGAGCTATATGAGCTTCTCGCCGACTCTGTCCTACTGAATACACTTTTCATGATTCCAGAAGGGCAGGGGTGTGGTGTTTCTGCTTTCTCAGCGGACTGTGTCAATGGGTACTTGGCATTCCCGCGATATTCGGAAAGGGATAGGGGTACGGATTTTGTCATTGGCGAAATTCTTCGACTCAATCAGTAGGGTTCTTCCTGGCAATCCGCTGGCCGGAAAAGAAGAAGCCATTGCTAGGCTAGACCCAAACAAGATCTATGTCGAAAACGTCCGCAGGCTGCTGGGCGTTTCTGCATGGATGGCACAAAAGATCTGTGAGACTGCGGTCAGACAGGGGTTATTCCGGCGTTACATTGAAGTTTCTTGTCCTGACGGTTCAATTGCGGCGACCGCCGAGACGGAATCAGAGCTGCCGGAGATGGTTCAGTGTTGGGCACAAAGGGATGGCGAGTTTGAAGAAGCCCAGATTCCAACTATCTTGCTTCGGAAGACGACCTTTTATCGTATCGCATAAATGGGCCAACCTCCCCAATTCACCCCTACACAGCTCAGGGCTTACGAGGTGCTGCAGAGAATCAGAATGGCATGGCTAACTCTTTGCGTTGTGCTGGCCCTTTTCTCGATTGGGCTACTGTCATTCTTGTACGCAGTATTCTGGCTTGAGACGGAAACTGGCCCTAAGTTGATCTTAGGTGGCATTGACCTTCTCCTAGGATTGGCGCTGAGGGAAATCATTGCCTATCTTTTCCCAAACCAGCGAAACCTATAACGACCGCCTAGCGGAGGCCGCGGGCGTCATACGCCAAGGACGACGACACTTGTCAGGACTAGGATTCGATGGCTGATTTCTTTTCGGGCGATTTATCCAACCTGACAGTCGAGGATTTTAATGACTTCTTGGGAATCAGCCAACCAGAACCTCAAAGGCCAACTGAAGGGCCAAAGATTGATTTCAAAGCGACACTCCCTGCTGACATTGGCGAGACTGTTGCGGCCATGTCGAACGGAAACGGTGGTTTGATATTCATCGGAGTATTGGCCGACAAGAAAAAACAAAACATTCCAGTTGATCTCGCAGGGGCTACTCTCGGGAAAGATGCGCGAGCGAGCATCACGGACAAGACCCTGGCGACTGTTAATCCACGCCCACGATTCGACATAGGACTAACCCCTTTGCCGGCCAGCCGGCACTTAGCCGTCCTGAGAGTTCATGAGGGGGCATATCCCCCCTATGAGTACAAACAAGGTTCCACAGTTAAGATTCCTGTGCGAATTCAAGATACGAACCGGCAAGCGACAGTGCGAGAGATTGAAGAACTCTTTAGGAAGCGGAGTGCGTTTGGCAGACCACCGGTGGAGGTGATCCACAGCTACCTCAACGCGATGGATCTATTCTGTACGTATGACACCCCGAGCGGAGAGCAACGGGAGCGCGATTACACGAAGATCGTGATTGTACCCAGGACAGAATTGCGACTGCGGCTGGACTCTCGGTTCGAGCGAGCATTTGAAAAGACTGTCTCTTCTAAATCTCCTTGGGACCGTCAGTTCCAACGCAATCTCCGCACCGGACTTTACTACCAGATTGAAGGGCGAGCCAGTGGGGCTCATCGGGTTCATAGGATTTGGAGAATCTGGTCAACTGGGGCGATGGCATTCGTTGGAAATCTCACCAGAAGGGGGCATCCGGGAGAAGCTGTTGGAGACGTAGCAGGAGACTTCTTGCTTTTCTGCCGGGTTGCCCAGCAGTTCTTTGAGTCACAACGATTCTGGGGAGGTGCGGTTCTAGGACACGAGCTGTCTTGCCCTACGGTGAACTTCCTTCCTCTCTTTCCACCTCCGGATGGAGTACATGAGTATGACACCTGGCCTGGAATCCATTTTCCCAGCTCCAGACATCCATTTCTACCAGCAAACAGTACTTGCATCGAAGAGGTTGACAGCAAAGCGCTTGGCAAACCTGAGATGCTCATAGCCGAGACCCTTCTTTCCCAACTTCGACAGACGTGGGGGGCTCAGATCAACTACGAGAAACTGACTGAGGCTATTGGAGTCCTGTCAGACAACTCTCTGGATCCAAGCTGGGGGAAAGGATGAAGCATTCCCAACTCTGTTAGTGGTGCAAATTTTCCCCCTGGACCTTCTTTGACACTTCGCGTCAGCCTGCACACGAAACGGAAATGGAAATGGAGAGATTTTTGTTGCTGACTAGCGCGAGGCTGGGGCCGCCGTCACCCGTGGACGGGTGGTGCCCTAGAAGGACCCGTGCATCGTGCAAAAAAATTTCGCGAAATGCGGAGTGAGATGTTTGAGTGTATTTCCCCGCCCTCATAATCGCCATCTAGAACAAGTTTGTCTGCAGGGCCCTCGCCTCAGCATCGAGGTCAAGGGGATATTCTTTGTATGCATGGCCGTCCAGTCTTGTCCCCATCTCCGTGCGCGGGGCGGCGGATTGTTTGAAGAAGAACGCGATGCCCTGCTCGCGGCAGAGCGCAAGAATGCGCCGGGCCCATTCGTGGTCCATCGGGCGGTAGCCCGGGCCGCTCTCGCCGCCGACAATGATCTGGTGGATACCGGTGATCTGGGGCGGTGTGACCTCGAGATCTTCAAGCAGCGGCTCGGCCGAGATGAAGCGCACGCGCGCGGGGCACTTGCGGAGATAGTCCATCCGCCAAAGGTACTTTCTCGATTCCACGGAGACCCCTAGCCACACGCCGACGGTCATGGCGTTCTGCAGTGCAATGGACGCGATCGAGGCCGGAAGCTCGTCGGGACCCGGCA
>JAKEER010000674.1 GCA_022616615.1 Acidobacteriota bacterium | reverse complement strand
GGAGCGCGGGCGTCCCGCCCGCCTCGGAGCGGCCGGAGGCCGCTCCGATGGCCTGCAGCCACAATTGCGGGCGGGACGCCCGCGCTCCCAGGGTGGGCTTCGCCACTCCAAAAAATGTCCAATTTCCAGAGCGCTGGCGCAGCCAGCCCGGGGGTGCTTGGAACGTTGCCGGCTGCAAACTTAGGCTTCGTCCCTGAATCGCCGACCAACCACCCCTGCCGCGACTGCGTCGCGACATGCCCCTCCTTAGCGAAGGAGGGGAGTCGCGTGAACCGATCTTTTCGTTGAAAGACCAGTGACAACGGGACCAAGGTGCTTGGTCGCACTATAAACACCTCACATCGGCACAGGCTTCCAGCCTGGCACGTGGCACCTGACACCTATTTTATGAACCCCCTAACCAAGACCCGATTTCTGCTGATTCTCTCCTGCTGCGGGCTCGTGTTTCTACTGGCGGCCATCCTCTGCCCGGCTGTCGGGCCGACACGCATTGACCTGCTTCGCGCGCTCAGCCTTCAAAGCGACTCTCAGAATCTGGATCGAACAATTTTCTTTGTCGCCCGTTTGCCCAGGACACTGTTTGCGGCTTCGGTGGGAGCGGCCTTGGCAGTCTCCGGCGTGGTCTTTCAGGCTCTCCTGAGGAATGCTCTGGCCACGCCGTTCACCCTGGGAGTTTCGAGCGGCAGTTCCCTGGGGGCTGTCCTGGCCATCAGGCTTGGACTCGACAGAATGTTTTGGGGCGTTTCCTTGCTGCCAGTCGCAGCTTTTCTCGGTGCGGGAGCGACCATCTTGCTGGTCTACTCGGTTGCTAAATCCAGAACTCATCTGCCCACAGTCACCCTCCTGCTGGCCGGAGTTACCCTGAGCTTCGTTTTCTCAGCGTTCATTCTCTTCCTGCACCATTTGTCGGATTTCACTCAGTCATACCAGATGCTGCGTTGGATGATGGGAAGCCTGGATGTGCTGGAGTACTCCGTCACACTTCGAGTACTGCCTTTTGTCGCTGTTGGATTCGGCATGCTGCTGGCGCTTTCACGCCGCCTGAACCTCCTCACCGCGGGCGAAGAATTAGCGGCGAGCCGCGGTGTTGACGTGGCCCGTACATTGAAGACTGGTTACTTTGCTGCCTCCCTGATGACCGGCGCGGTGACGGCATTCAGTGGACCGATTGGATTTGTGGGGCTGATCGTTCCTCACACTCTGCGTTTGCTCATCGGGGCCGATCACCGGATTCTGCTGCCTGCCTCACTGCTGATTGGGGGTGCTTTTCTGATGGTTTGCGACGCCCTGTCGCGGATTCTAATGCCTCCGGTTGAGATTCCCGTAGGCATTATCACGGCGATTCTGGGAGGACCATTTTTCATTTGGCTGCTTAAAACCAAACGGGAAGAGGTGGTGTTCTGATGGGTTGGCCTCGGGATCTACAGTCGGTGCTCTCTCGCATTCAGCCTGTCGACCAGATCCTTGCGAAGCAAGCACAAGAGCATCTCGACACTTTGACGAAGCCTCGCGGAAGTCTGGGACGGCTTGAAGAGCTTGCACGCCGATACGTGGCGATAACCCGTGAATTCAAGCCACAGCTTCAGAAAAAGGCAGTCTTTGTCTTCGCGGCCGACCACGGAGTCGCTCAAGCTGGAGTGAGTGCTTACCCAAAAGAAGTGACCGCTCAGATGGTTTACAACTTCCTTAACGGAGGCGCAGCCATCAACGTCATTGCGCGTGCCGTTGGAGCGGAGGTGAAGATCGTCGACATTGGCGTAGACGCAGATTTCCCTGCCGGCCTTGCCCTCTGTTCCAAAAAAATCAGGCACGGGACTCGCAATTTTCTCGTGGAGCCGGCGATGACTCCGGAGGAGGTGATGCAAGCCTTGCTCATCGGCATCGAACTTGCCAATGAGGCCAAGGCTGCCGGGGTCGACCTGATCGCAACCGGCGAAATGGGCATTGGCAACACGACAGCCAGCAGTGCGATGCTGGCTGCACTCTTGAATGAAGATCCCGCGAACGTCACTGGCCGGGGAACGGGCGTCAGCGATGAGACCTACGCTCAAAAGATTCATGTCGTTGCTGAGGCACTGCGAAGTCACGCAAACGGGCTCAATGATCCGGTTCAAGTGCTGCAAACGCTGGGTGGACTCGAAATAGCTGGATTATGCGGGTTGCTTTTGGGGGCAGCATCCTGCCGCTTGCCTGCCGTGGTCGATGGCTTTATCGCTTCAACGGCAGCTTTGGTTGCCATTCGTCTCGCTCCAACCACCAAGGACTATCTGTTCTTTTCGCACTGCTCGGCCGAGCAGGGACATCGGCTGCTGCTCGATCGCCTGGGGGTCCAGCCATTGCTCGACCTGGGCCTGCGCCTGGGTGAAGGCACGGGCGCCGCTCTGGCAATGCATCTCATCGAGAGCAGCATCCGGATATACAACGAGATGGCAACCTTCGAAGGGGCCGGGGTCGCAGCTCGAATAGCCACAGAGACGCGGAGTTGAAGCTGTGAGACAGCTTTCTGCGGATTGGACGTTTTTCTGGCTCCCCTCCTGAGATCAGGAGGGGATGTGCCGCACCGCGGCACGGGGGTGGTCTGAGGGATGCATCGAGAACCGTCATGCGAGCCTTTCGTATCGAGGAAGAGCCTTTGCGGCAGGAAACGTTCGATTGAAGGTTTCGGCAAGAGCCGGTCGCACCACCCCGGCGCTGGCTCCGGGACCGCCGTCCCTGTGCCAGCGCCCGCCCCACCACAGCCGAGGAGGGGAACCAAAATGTCCAATCTCCAGGAAGCTGTGAGACAGCTTCAAGAGAAAACAAGGCGAAAATGTGACGCGGTCGAATCTTCGTTGTCGCCGACGAAGTGAACGAAACGTGGCCACGGCTTGCCAGGCTGGATTCGGCTCCCCTCTCCCCACCGCGGGAGAGGGGTTGGGGGTGAAGTTGGGGGTGAGGGGGGTTCAATGGAGTGCATCAGCACCCGAAAACCCAGCGCTGGGATGGATGGGCTTGGAGCCCCGGAAAATCAATCAGCCGTGTACTCGCCCCCTCACCCCTAGCCCCTCTCCCGCGTTGGGGAGAGGGCAACCGCGGTCTAGTGAGTTTCTTCGAGGGACGTAAAGTCTGGTCACTCTATTCTGCGATCCTCAATGTCTGCTGGCTGTTCTCGCAAAGGTTCTCCGCGTCTCTGCGCCTCTGCGGTGCTTTGCTCTGTTTTTAGCATGCTGACAAATTTTCTTACAGCTCTCCAGTTCCTCACACGTATTCCCTGCCCGCTTTGGTTGAAGCCAGGGCCAGAGCAAATGCGACGTTCTACGCTCTACTTTCCACTCGTGGGATTGCTGGTTGGGCTGGCCGGAGCTGGCACGCACAAGGCAGTGGTTCTCTTTCTGCCGCATTTGATCGCCCTTGGTTTCGTCTTGCTATTTCTAATTCTTCTTACGGGCGCTCTTCACGAAGATGGGTTCGCCGATTCGGTGGATGGTTTCGGCGGCGGATGGAACAGGGCTCAGATCCTGGAGATCATGCGGGACAGCCGTATTGGGAGTTATGGTTCCCTGGCGCTTGTACTGCTGGTGCTGATGAAATTCCTGCTGCTGGCGCACATTCGTCCCGAATCATTGAATCGCTATCTGATTGTTGCGCACACACTGAGCCGTTGGGTCATCCTCCCTCAAGCGTTTTGGTTGCCTTACGCGCGGGAAGAAGAAGGCCTGGGAAAGAGCATTGCTCAACTGATCTCCTGGAAAGAGCTGGCCGGAGCGACATTAGTTGCGCTTCTGGTGTTGCTGGGAGTGCTGCCGGCTAAAGCTGTGATCATTCTTGCGGGTTGTGGCCTCACGACCGCAGTAAGCGGGCTCTATTATTGGCGCCGGCTCCGGGGCGTCACAGGAGACTGCTTTGGCGCGACCAATCAACTTGTCGAGGTCTTTGTTTATACAGTCGGGGCAGCCAGCTCCACGGGGAGATGGCATGAGGAGTTTTGAGCATTGCCGGCTTTACTTGATAAGGCACGGATCGGTCGTTTATCGTGTGGCTGGCAGCACCAGCACGGAAACAGATCCTGGTCTCTCTGAGGAAGGCCACCAACAGGCAGCCGCTTTGGTCCAGCGCCTGGCTCAGGTTGAGATTTGCAACGTCTACAGCAGTGACTTGAGGAGGGCGCTGGAAACCGCTACCGCCATCTGCCAGGCCAGGTATTTGAAGGTTCATCCAACGCCAGAACTGCGCGAGTTTCGGGCATCGAGCTCCAGGACCGACCATTGGGACGGCATTCTCCGCTTAGAGGAAGGCTGGCTCAATGCCGCACCGAAAGACGGTGAGGAATCGTTCCCGCAGTTTGTCGATCGGGTCATGGCCACAATCCGAACCATCGTCGCTGCCAATTGGCTGCGAACAGCCTTGGTTGTGGCTCACGCCGGAGTCAATCGAGTCGTTCTGGCTGAGGCGCTGGGCCTGAATTGGGCTCACATGTTCCGGCTCGACCAGGACTTCGGATGCTTGAACACAATTGACTATTATTCGGACCAAGCGGTCATCAAGCTGATGAATGGCTGAGCCGAGTGGGTCCGGATGAGCAGATAAAGAGAGCATGGGAATCACTTTCATTGTTGGAGGGGCCAGAAGCGGAAAGAGCGCCTTCGCGCAAAAACTGGCGGCAAACTCCCCAAAGGTTGTGTATGTCGCCACCGCCACGGCTTGCGATGAAGAAATGCAGCGGCGCATTGAGAAACACCGAACTTCGCGCCCGGCCAGCTGGACCACTCTGGAGGAACCTGTTGAAGTCACAGCAGCCATCCACACGATTTCCAGTCGAGACACGGTAATACTCTTGGACTGTCTGACTCTCTGGGTAAGCAATCTCTGCGTCGCGGCCGGGAATGGAGACCCGGCAGAATCGCAAGCAAGCATTCTCAGCCGCGTGGATCAGCTAATCGAAGCGTTGGAATCCTTTTCCTCAATCGTGGTCAGTAATGAAGTGGGCAGCGGAATAGTACCTGACTCTGAACTGGGGCGGTTCTTTAGAGATATTCAAGGGCTAGCCAATCAAAAAGTCGCAGCCGCCTCCGAGTCAGCCTACCAGCTTATTTCAGGACTCCCGGTTCGTCTCAAATGAGCCTCAGATCTTTCGATGATGCTCCGGAACCATCACGATTTCTTGGGTGTTAGTTCACCGTTGCCTTCTGCTTGATCTGCCTGATAGGCCACGTCCTGGCTCAAGGAAACACAGCCGGCCTGCAGGGGTCATTGCTGATCCGTCGATCCGTCGGGCGGAACGGTCTCTGGAGCTCACGTCAGACCTGAGAGTTCAGCTGTCGGGCTGGTAGGCGAAACCACTCGTTAAGCGCCTGTGAAGAAATAAGGTGCGCCGAAGTTCCCCTCCTTGGTTAAAGAGGGGATGCCGTGGCCGGCGGCCACGGCGGGGGCGGTTCGTCGTTGCGGCCGCACATGATGCCTGCTGCGAAGCCCATCACCCGCGCTGGCTGACACCGGCGCTGCCCCTCCTCAGCCGAGGAGGGGATTTTTTCAGGCAGGTTATTTCTTAACGCTGCCTTAGGGGCGGAACCCGGCCCCACGATTGGCGAGAAGCACGCCAATCGTGGCTGCCCATGCTCCTGACCGGTCGTCTTGGTAGCCACGATTGAAGCGTTTTCCGCGTCAATCGTGGACGAAGCCGCCCTAAGTTGACATCAATGCGCAGAGTGCGAGTCCAGAAGCAGTCCTAAATGATCTCTGGCGCGGCAAAGTTTTTGGCGAGGACCAAGGCGATTCCACCCATCAGCGGAGGGCTCACATGCAGCGTCGAAGGCAGTATCTTGGTAGGCCCCAGAAATGGTTGGGAAACCCGTGTGGCACACGAGTCGAGAATCTCTTTCTCGACGAGCGGCCAATCCGCGACGATTTTTCCAGCAATCACAATGGCGTCTGGATTGAAGCCATAAATGATGGGAGCCAATCCCCAGCCGAGATATCGGGCCGTTTCCTTGATGGCCTCCAGAGCGGAGGGATGGCCTTCCCGAGCTAATTTCGCGATCATGCTCACATCGACTCTTGCATCCTTTGAGAGATTATTGTTCGCTTTGGCCTCAATCTTCTCCATGTACCTCCGAATTGTGGCTGTATCCGAAGCAAAGACCTCCAGACAACCATAACTCCCGCAGGAACAGAGGGGGCCGGTAGGATCAATGCAAACATGACCGAATTCCCCCGCACCGTTTCGAGATCCTCGATAGAGCTGACCGTTCACAATAATGCCCGTTCCCACTCCTTCCTCAACAAGAACAAAGACAATATCGCGGTACTCAGAAAGATAGCGAGTGCCAAACCAGAACTCTCCTAGAGCGGAGAGCCGTGCAGCGTTCTCGAAGTACAGTGGAAGGTTTTGCTTGATTCTCTCTCTAAGAACCTTCCCAACCTCGACGTTGTCACCCCAGCCCAGATTCTCTCCTTCCAGAATGACGCCGTTTTCAGTATCGACCAATCCGACCAAACCCACGCCTACCCCACCCAGTTCGCTGTGTCGATTCGTGAGTGAAATTAACGACAGAATTTCATCGGCCACCTTCGGTAAGAATTCCTGGGGATTGCTCTCCGTGGGTAGTCTTTTCAGATGGAGCAAGTGACCATTAAAGTCACTCAAAGCCATTTCCGTCTCGCTGGGGGCGATGTTCACCGCAAGGGCGTAGCTCTTGGTTGGAT
>JAKEER010000673.1 GCA_022616615.1 Acidobacteriota bacterium | reverse complement strand
TAGGTCATCTTGAAACGCCGATTGGGATCGGGTTCGTGGCTATCCTTGATGACGTTGGGGCGGCGCATCCAGTTCTCTCCCCAACCGAGAATATTGTTTTTCTTCGATCCCTCCCAATTGACCTGTCCAAGGACAGGCTTTGTCCAATGGACTCCATCCTTCGATACGGCGTAGCACACTCGATAGCCTTGTCCCATGGGCATGCCAGAGTCAGAGGAATATGCTCCGTACCACATCTTGAATTCCTTCGTTTCTTCATCGTAGATGGCAGCCCGTCCGTTGACACCGATAAGCCATCGCTCCCAGGTTTCAGTGCCCATCATGATCGGGTTGCCGGGATAAGGCTGGGGACGGTGCAAAACACGCTTTAGGTTCTTGACTGACTGCAGGATGGAATTATCGACGAAGAGATATTTGGCTTGCTTAGATGAAGGCGGAGTGTTACCCAGCGAGGAAGTCTGCACAGTGACAACAGCCTGTAGCAGAACCCCGAGGTAAACCATCAAGAAAATTCTCATTGTCACTCCTCCTGGTTTCAGCTTAATTAGTTTCTGTCGCGAAACTGGAAGATTGCAGAAAAACTCCCCTCGGCTGTGGCGGCTGAGGGGATGTGGCGCGCAGCGACACCGGGGTGGTGTGAGTCGCTGCGATCCCGCTCCTGATTTGGCTTTGCCGCGACCGTCGAACCACCCCCACCGTGGCCTGTGGCCGCGGTTTCCCCTCCTTAGCCAAGGAGGGGAGCCTTAGTGCCGAGTTTCGCGACAGAAACTAATTAGATGGAAGACCCCCCGCCGCACCTTGTCCTTACCCCAATTTTCTCCATCGGAGGAAATTAGGAAAGAGATTCCTCTAGCCGTCTTCAGGCGGCTTTCCCGCAGGGCCCCTAGGTAGGCCAGCCGTTTTACGGCTGGTGGCGGGGCACCGCCAGCGCCTAGGCCGTTTCAACGGCCTTGAGCGAAAATGCGACTTTAGCCAGGCTGAAGCCACCAGAGCAAGCCCGTTGAAACGGGCTGTGGGCAACCGGGTCCCGCTCCACCAGCCCTCAAGGGCTGGCCTAGGGGCCCTGCGGGAAAGCTGCCTGAAGGCGGCTCGTAGGAATAGACATTTTCCTTCCCTTCAGGTCGCAGAAATTTGGATAAGGACAAGCTGCTGCACAGAAAACCTGAAAGCAGAGGAGAGAAGCTGGATTCTACTCGGACACTCTCCTACCGCGGAGAGGATCGTTCTTCACGGACTCGTGCCAGCGCTCGAACCTATCGACCAACCTCTTGACGATTAGCGGCTGCTCCCTCGACAAATCCTTGGCTTCGGCGAGGTCGGTGCTCAGATCGTAGAGCTCCCACGGATCATCGTTGGCTCGACGCACAAGTTTGAAGCTGCCTTCGCGCATCGCTCGCCATTGCTGGTTACGTCCCTGGTTCCACAACCAGTGAAGCTCTCGCTGAGGAGACCGGGCCTGACCGGCCAGCGTGCTCGTTGGGTCGAGGCCATCTAATACAGAGTTCTCAGGCAGTTTGCCGCCCGCTGCGGTAATGGCCATGGGTAGAAGGTCAAGGCTGGACAAAATCTCATTGCAGAGGGAATGGCCCTTGATGCGTTTAGGCCAGCGAACTATCGCCGGCACGCGGATGCCTCCCTCGTACGTCGTCACCCCACCATCGCGCAACGACCCGTTCGATTGCACCTCCAACCCTCGGCCCGGCAGCATGAACGCACCGTTATCCGAGATGAACAGCACAATGGTGCGCTCGCGAAGATTGAGATCATCTACTGCCTGCAGTACCCGTCCGATGGCGTCGTCCAATGCGGTGAGGGTCGCTAGAAAGCGTTTCCTCGGATCGGCTTCATCAGGCGGACAGCCATAGACCGCTAGATACTTTGCCGGTACTTGCCATTCGACGCGTTCGCCTGGCTCCACGTTGTTGGCGCCGACGAAGTGCACCGCGTTGAATGGCAGGTATGCGAACCATGGCTGATCTTTGTGGCGTCTCACGAAATCAATGGCAGCGTCGGCAAACAGATCCGTTGAATATTTTCCTCTTCTGTCTGTGGGCTCGGTACCGCTGCGCAGGTCGTTCTGTCGGTGGTAGAGGTGTTTGAAGTAATGAATATTGCCTGACATGTGACCCAGGAACTCATCGAAACCACGATCAGTAGGCCGGCTGCCAGGAGCGAATCCAAGGTTCCACTTTCCAAATGCACCGGTTGCGTATCCGAGAGGCTTTAAATACTGAGGTAGGATCCGCTCTGATCGAGGCAGGCCTTCTCCACTCAGATTTTCCTTGGGGCTGAGTTGATGATTCAAACCGTTCCGCTCCGGGTGACGGCCTGTGAGAATCGCGCCGCGCGACGGCGAGCAGCTCGGCGATGCGATATAAAAATTCGTGCACCGCACGCCCTCAGCAGCCAAGCGGTCCACGTTGGGCGTGAGGGCCGTCTTGTTCCCGTAGCAAGCGAGGTCTCCGTAGCCCAAGTTGTCAGCAAGAATAAGAAGGATATTCGTCCTTTGACGCTTCGTTTTCCGGTCCGGCCTGGCGAGGGCAGCAGACGCTGTCGAGGCGAGAATAGCCAGCGCGAGGCCGAGGAGCACAAGCCAGCTAAAGCTGCCAGAACCACTCCTTCGGACACAACGGCCTTCTCGACGACCAGAAGGACAAACCCGATCTGAGAAATAAGACATTCTTCACCACTTCCGCAGAATAGTTGCAGCAGTCCCGCCGTTCACAGTCTTTCTTAACACCGTTTGGTTTGAAGCACAGCCTCGAAACGCGCTATCTTCAGGGTCCCGTCAAAGTCCCATAAGTCGTTGAGTTGAGGCGGAGCCCTTGCTGACGCACGGGCTACTGACTTGAGGCCTTGGGGCTGTTCAGTGGCCCGACCGTAAGGGAGGGCTCGCGACTTTGACGGGGCCCTGAAGCTATCGCCCCTGGCTGTGGAACTGAAAGGCATACAGTTTGGTGCTTCTCATGACAAAGCGCAGCTTCACTGCTTTTCCTGCCAGTTGACCGAGATCACTTTTCCCCTTCCAACTCACGGTCCGGGACGTGTAGTTCCCATTGATAACGTCACACTCGCCAGCGCTGAACCCTGGAATCACTTGTCCCTTTTGATCAAGAATTTCGACCTGAGTCTCTCCTAACGCTCCGGTGTCCAGATTCAGTGAGAGCTGGCTGCCTTCAAAAATGATCGGGATGGTGGTCAGCTCACCCCCGTTGTAGGCTGCGTCCGCCGAAATGAACCCATCCAACCGCTGCACCAGCCTGCTGATGACCCCTGCCTTCCTGGTACGTTTCAGGTCCAGGTCCCCATGAAGAAAGTCGTAGGCAATGTAGTACATCCAGATTTCATTGCCCTTCTCTAGCATTCCGACCGTCATGTAAATGCTTCCGTCGTCGAACGAGCCGTCGATTCCCAGTCGAACATACGGTTCTCGATTCACACGATTCCAGTTGATACCGTCCCGGCTGGTGGCGAGCTGAATGTCCAAGGGGCCGAGGTTTTTCTTGTTTGGGTAATGAAAGTAAGCGCTGGGAAACATTAAGTAGACGCTGGCGGCTGGGGGATACTTGACCACCGAGGCGTTGTAGGGATCAGATTCAGCGGGATCGAGTTCATCATGGCCATACACGATGGCGGGTTCTGGCCACTTAGAGAGATCGTTGGTCTCTGAACGTCCAACCTTGCGGCAACAAAGCGGAGAGCGGGAGGCTGAGTACCCAACCCATCGACGGACGAAGGAAACATACTTGCCGATATCGTGGTCCCAAAAAATCTGATTCTGTGTGTCGAAGTGACCCTTCGACAAAACGGGCTGGTCTTTAAGGGAATGCCATTTGAGTCCGTCCCTGGAGGCAAGAATCTCCAAACCTCGGATGGGCCTTCGAACTCCGGCCAGTTTGAAGCGGTTTCCATCGGTCTCACGCGAGTCAAGAAAGACCGTGCCAAAGAAGTTAGTTACAACCAAGTTGTTCTGTTTTGAGCCACGAAAGTCAATAATTCCGAGCCTGGGTTTCTGCCACCGGATCCCATCTCTTGAAATGGCATAGCAGAGGTTGGCAACTCTCCCACCCTCTTCGGGAGATTCTCCAATGGCGGCTCGATTCACTACCCCAACCGAGTCGCATTCGTACCACATTTTGTAAGTGCCGTTGTCTTCCAGGACGGTCGCCCATCCCAACTCCAGTTCTTCCCATGGGTCTTCGGCAATAAGGCTGCGCTCTCCCGTCTTCACCGGTGGATTAAGTGAAAGAGTGACGCCTGATTTCGATCCTATCAGGAACTCATCGATGAAGAGTTGCTTCTTGGAACCCACAGGAAACGCATCGCGAGATACCTCACCAGCAGAGGGAAATCCATGAAGCAAAGCCGACACGATCAAGATCACGGAAGTCAGTAAGCTGAACTTACAAAGCCTGTGAACACAAAGAGCTCGCGGATTACTCATGGGATTCCTGTCGTTTGCCTTCAGGGGGTGTTTGGTTCGGCCCACTTAGCCCACGGATCTAAAGGCTGTCGGGACTTCCGCGCCTAGCAGGATGCTGAAAAACTCTCCAGATGAGAGGATGGTCGCCGCTTGCTACCGCGCGCGGTACCGTCGCGCGCGGTACCGTTTTTTTCCGTACCGCGACCGATAGGGAGCGCCTTTCGAGTTTTTCAGCATCCTGCTAGTCCAGACTTCTCCAAGAGTCACTGCGATCGGGTCAATCAGAAGCTGAATCTCAAACCCACTTGAATGTCGCGAGGTTCCTCTGCACTGGAAATGGTTCCAAATGCTCCAGAGTTGAAGTTT
This sequence comes from Acidobacteriota bacterium, assembly GCA_022616615.1. Lineage (GTDB taxonomy): Bacteria > Acidobacteriota > Terriglobia > Versatilivoradales > Versatilivoraceae > VFZK01. Next base: position 3,524 of record JAKEER010000673.1, on the reverse strand, counting down.
GTGTTTGGATTGCCAAAGTTCGGATGGTTAAAGGCATTAAAGAAATCGACTCGAAACTCTAATTTCGAACCTTCACGAATCCTGAACTCCTTGATAAGCGAAAGGTCGATCTGGTTGATGCCAGGAGAATCCACGATGCCTTTGCCCGACGTGCCGTAGGTGAAGGCGGGATTTTGTGCGAAAGCACTCCGGGGAATCCAGGCATCAATAGTTCGATCCTTAGGATTCGGGTTTGCCCCCGCCACCAAGTTAGCCCTGTTTTGCCCTCCGGTATTTGCATTGTCGATCGTGGTCACCGTCAAGGGGAAGCCAGTCTGGAAGGTCATGATTCCACTGACGACCCAACCTCCGAGAATATTTGTCAACGCGCCCGATCCGTTCCAGAATTTCCGGCCGGGGCCCCATGGCAACTCGTAGCTGAAGGAATTGACGAAACGTTGCCGCACGTCGAAAAGCAGTCGCCCCTTCTCGCACGCACGACATCGTGGGTCTTGGGTAAAGTTTCCGTTCAGAGTTGAAGAGTCTCCCAAGGCTTTTCCGTAGGTATAGGAGCTGAGCAAAGTCAAACCGGTGCTGTAGCGCCTCTCAAGCCGTGTCTGCAAAGCGTGGTACACAGAATTTGACGGGTTGTGGAGCAGGGTGATGCCAGCATAGTTGGGATAGGGTCGTCTAGCCTGAATGGCTCCCAGGCCGGGAGGGGGATTATTGAAGCCGCCCATGTTTTCAGAAAGGTGCGTGCCCTTGGTCCCGACATATCCAACCGAAAAGACTGTTTCCGACGCCAGCTTTTGCTCCAGGGTCAAGTTCCAGTTTTGGAGGTATCCGTTGGCCCATTCCGGATTTATGATCTGGAGGGTAAAACCACTTGCGAAGCCCGCCGCAACCTGCTCTGGCGTGGGCCTTCCGTCGTTCCAGCCAAACCCGGTGGTGTTATCCGTCGCACCATAGATGAGCCGAAAAGGCGCATTCGTAGCGGGCTGACGGTGGGTGTTGGCGATTTCCAAAACTGTGAAGATTCCGTATCCGCCACGGACCACAAGCCGATCGGAGGCAAACGGGCGATAGGCGAAGCCGAACCTAGGGGCAAACTTAATATCCCGGTCAAACAACGTTCTCCGGTCGATAAGTTCCACTTTTCCCAGAAATAGGGGCAGATTGGCCGTGCGCGGTATCATCAGCGCGCCAGTTTGGGTGTTGAACCCGACATATTCGTCATCCGCTTCCGTCGTTGGAGACTGAGTCGTGAACCGCAACCCATAGTTCAGTGTCAAGTTGGAAGCAGCCTTCCAATCATCCTGGACGTACGCTTCCGCGGTGTTGAACGCGATTTCGAATCTCGGTTGACGGAAGCTAATTCCCAAGCTTCTCGCTCTTGCCAGGAGAAAGTCCGCCAAGCCGTTGCCGGAAAACGTTCCACCAAATTGCATGTTCAAGGGCACATTGGGAGCAGTAAAGTCGTTAAACCGGTACTGGCTAAACTCGACGCCCATTTTGAAGGAATGACTCCCCCGCGTGTAGCTGAGGTTATCTGACCAGGCAAAGGTATCCAAGGCGACGTCGGAAGAGACGTTCACACTTGGCACGCCGTAACCGGTGACACTCAAGAAGATGAAGGTCTTTGCGTAGTCATCGCTAGGAATTCCAGTTAGGCCGAGCTGGGCTGGAATGTCTGTTCCAAAAGAACTATCACGTCCGGTCTTCCTGACCCAGTTAGCTCCGAATTTGAACTCATTGACGACATTAGGCGCGAAAACGTGTGAGTACCCCAAACCTGCTTGACGTCCTGCGGTGTCAATTTCGCGGTCGCAGCAGCCAACCCAGCCTCCTGGCGTCAACCCAGACGCTCCGTTGTCGTTGTACCTGCCAAAGAGCGTGCCTTTTGACGACAAGCGGTGGTCTATTCGGACGCTATAGTTGTCAGTGTCGCTCTCTTCGGACGGGCTGACGATATAGTTGCGAATTGGATCACTGTTATTGGGCCGGGGGAAAAAACTTTCGGCGATCTTTTTCGAGGTCGGATCGATTCGATTGGGGGGAATGATTCTTCCCGGAAATGGCTGTCCCGTTAAGGGATCTCGCGGCGCGGCGCCCGTGCTTCTGGAAAAGTCCCCGTTCAACTCCTCGGGGGTTGGAATTAGTCGAGTGATGGTCAATCCCTTTCTCTGGCGAATGCCTTCATACGAACCAAAGAAGAACGTCTTGTCCTTGATAACGGGCCCTCCTAGAGTCCCTCCAAACTGGTTGCGCTTGAACTCGGGCTTGACCGGGGCAAAGAAGTTTCGAGCATCCAGATTGTCGTTTCGATGAAACTGCCAGAGACTGCCATGATACTGGTTGGTCCCCGACTTGGTCGCGATGTTGATGACGGCCGCTCCCCCTTGTCCGTACTCCGCTGAGTAATTGGCCGTCTGGAGCTTGAACTCCTGGAGCGAGTCCAGCGGTGGGACGGATGTCACGTTCCCAGTCCAGTGCTCGGTGTTGCTGGTGCCATCCAATGTGTAGTTGTTGTTTTCGGCGCGCGTTCCATTGGCCGAGGGAGAGATCCCTTGGTAACTTTGGCGCAGGCTATCCCCTCGGGTGTTCACAAATCCGGGCGCAAGCAACGTAAGCTGCATGAAGTTCCTTCCGTTAAGGGGAAGCGCTATGATCTGCCGGCTCTCAATGACCTGGCCAATTGAACCGCTGTCAGTCTGCACGAGGGGACTTTCCCCACTGACACTCACTTCTTGGCTTGCCTCTCCTATCTCCAAATCCATTTCAACCCGAGCCAACTGATCGACTCGCAGAACGATCCCCGACACCACGCTGGTCTTGAATCCGTTTCGTTCAGCTCTGATTTCGTAAGTTCCAAGAGGCAACAGGGGAATGGTGTAATCGCCACTTTCGCTTGTGGAGACCGAACGACTCAGGTTCGTTCCTTGATTAACCACGGTTACCTTAACTCCCGGCACAACCGCGCCGCTAGGGTCTTTCAAGGTGCCAAGGATGGTTCCTGTCGCCGACTGGCTGAAGGCCGCCGAACAGGAAACGAAAATCCAAAGCCAAACAACCCAAACAATTTCAGCAGAGCACCTCTGCTTCAGTGGACTACGGGCCAATGAGAAAGAGCTCATTGATTTGCTCATACACGCCTCCCCGGTTTGACTTTTGAAAGGAGTCGAAATATCGTAAGTGTTCGGATTGTCCACAATCCGCAGTTTTCACAATTCAAGCTGAACTTAATTAGCCTGTCAAGCAGAAAATTTTGGCCGGGTGGCTTGGCCACTGTTTGGGCCTCGCTATGTTGCGTGAAACGCGAGTCTTGTTCTCCCGTAAGGATGTGATGGAGGGTTGAGCTGCGAACCGGCCGAACCCAAGCTCGCGGAACTCCCAGCCGGGGCTCTCCTTCAGAAGCCCCGGACAGGCCGCTTAAGGCAGGGTTCCGTCAAAGTCAGAATCAGCGCCTTTATAGCCAACCGCTGGCGTAAGCCAGTGGTTGGAGGAGAGCCGCCCAGTCCCGCTGCCGCAGCCAGCGCGCCTATGGC
>JAKEER010000672.1 GCA_022616615.1 Acidobacteriota bacterium | reverse complement strand
CAGTGCCGGACCGCAGGTCCGGTAGAGCTCTTCGGGCCGTAACACTCATGACCGCATCAAGTCCACACCTCGCGTCTCCAAAGTTTTTTCTCTTCACTGTCGCAATCTTTGCGTTTCTTTACCTTCCACTTTTCGTCTTGCTAGTTTTCTCCTTCAATGAGTCGCGTCTGATGATGGACTGGCAGGGTTTCACGACGCTTTGGTATCGCATTCTTTTCCAAGATGACCGGATGCTCGACGCCTTGGCAAACAGCCTTTGGATCGCGCTTTGGACGACGCTTGTTTCTCTCCTCCTGGGCGTTCCAGCTGGCGTTGGGCTGGCGCGCGCCTCCGGTAGAGGGAACACGTTCTTTGAACTGCTGTTGTTGCTGCCTCTGATTGTGCCTGAGATCATCCTGGCGGCAGCTCTCGCGGGGCTTTACGGATTCGCCAAGCTGCGCCTTAGTTTCTGGACGATCGTTACCACACATGTGGCGTTCAGCCTCTCATATGTCATCCTGATGGTCCGCTCGCGCATGGCACGACTCGACCCAGCGCTGGTTGAGGCTGCCATGGACTTAGGCGCCGACGAGCGCCGCACGTTCTTCAGAGTCCTGCTACCACATCTGGCGCCGGCCGTGCTGGCCTCGTCCCTGATGGTTTTCACGATCTCACTGGACGACTACGTCATCACCTCGTTTGTTGCCGGCGCAGGCAACACGACGCTGCCGCTTCAAATCTATTCGATGGCAAAGGAAGGACTAACGCCTGAAATCAATGCCGTGTGCACGCTGCTGATGCTGGCGACGGTGATTATGGCCGTCGCGGCGCAATGGGCGCAGCACGCGGCCCTTTCCTGGCGCAGGATGATGCCGGCCCTTTTGCTGCTAGCCGCGCTCGTCATCGGACCGCTGACTTGGCGCCGTTGGGCGGTGGCGAGCGACCGCCAAGTCCTCAACCTGTATATCTGGTCGGGATACCTTGCTCCAGATACCGTCAAGGTTTTTGAGCAGCGCTTTGTGGCTCGGGTACAGTGCGACCTCTATGACTCGGTGGAGGCCTTGCTCGCCAAACTCCAGGGCGGCAATTCCGGTTATGACATTGTGGTGCCCTCCGACTACGCAGTCCACATCCTGCGGCGGCAACGCTTGCTCAGTCTCATCGACAAGGCTCAAATTCCAAACCTGGAACGAAACCTGGATCCGCAGTTCCTCGGCCGGGCTTTCGACCCAGAAAATCGTTATTCCATTCCTTACACCTGGGGCACGACCGGCATTGGCTACCGCAAAGATCTGGCAGGACAGCGCGCAGACAGTTGGCAGGCTTTGTGGGAAGAGCGATATCGAGGCAGGATTGTGATGCTCGATGACATGCGGGAGAACTTTGGCGCAGCACTCAAACTGGCGGGCTTTTCTATCAACAGCCGAAATCCGGAGGAACTGCAAACGGCAAAGGCGCTGCTAGAGAAGCAGAAGCCCTTGCTGCAGGCTTACAACAGCTCAAACTTTCAGGAGCTGCTAGTCTCTGGCGATGCCTGGCTGGTGCAGGGCTGGAACGGCCAGATCGTCAAGGCGGCTCGCGAGAATCCGAATATCGGTTACGCCCTTCCGAAAGAGGGTAGCACTCTCTTCATTGACTCCTTCTGCATTCCTGCTGGTGCGCCGCACAAAGACCTGGCGCATCAGTTTATCAACTATATGCTTGAGCCAGAAACTGCAGCGGCGATCGTCAATCACACGGGCTACACCGTTGCCAACCGCGCGGCACGCCCCTACATCAATAAAGTACTGTTGAACAATCCGGCCCTATTCCCAGATCCAGCTCTACTCGACAGATGCGAAATGCTCGAGGACTTAGGTGAAACGGTTCTCCTCTATGACCGGTTGTGGACAGAAGTCAAGTCAAAGTAGCCGCCAGCCCTCATTTTTGTTCATGCTCAGGGCCCGATCCAAGTCGCCTTCAACAAAGAGGAGTTCTGAAGAAATTGAATTGCTTCGAATCCCCTCTTCTGAGGGCCGATCTTGAGCGGTGACGTAGCCGCCGAGGTAGGGAGGAAGCTGTGAAGGAATTGAAATTCAGCGAAGAAGTCGGCTCCCCTCTCCCCAACGCGGGAGAGGGGTTGGGGGTGAGGGGGAATCTCACAACGTCGCCAGGTGCTTGCCAACCCGTGTCTGTCGGGCTTCTTCGGTCTCTAGCAGCGAAAGGCAACGGCGTGCACTGCCCCCTCACCCCCTCACGAGGGCGAGGGGAACCGAAGTTTCAATTTTTTTACAGCTTCAGGCGGTGTCCATGTCTTAGCCGCCTTCTCACGTCGCGGCGCCTTGCGGCGCATATTCAAGACGCTGTCGCCACCCGATCAGCCCAGTTCATCGAGCAAGGCCCGAATTCTTTTCACATCGTCCCAGACATCGCGCTTGGCAGCCGGGTTGCGTAGGAGGTAGGCGGGGTGCCAGGTGGGCATCACCTGAATGCCAAGATAGTCGTGAAAACGGCCGCGCAGTTTGCCGACGGGTGTCTTGGTGCCCAGAAGAGTTTGCGTAGCCACTGCCCCAAGACAGCAGATGATTTTCGGCCGGATGCTGTCGATTTGCCGAAACAGGAAGGGTGAACAGGCCGCGATCTCATCTTCTTCCGGGGTCCGGTTGCCGGGCGGACGGCACTTGACGATGTTGCAGATGTAGACCTGATCGCGAGTGAGCTGGATAGCTTCAATAATCTTCGTCAGTAGTTGCCCGGCGGCTCCGACAAACGGCAACCCTTGAGCATCTTCATCCGCACCGGGTCCCTCGCCGACAAACACGAGGGGCGTCTGCGAAGTCCCGGAGCCGAAAACAATGTTTGTACGCCCTGAGCAAAGCTTGCAACGCCGGCAGTCGCCCAAATCGTTACGGATGTTTTCCAGGCTTTCGCCGGAGCGTTGATGGCTCGCAGAAGATTCAAATAAAGAGCTCCTTTTCACTGAAACTATGGAACTGGAAGCCGGGCCAGGGCGAAAGCTAGCTTCTTTCACAGGGGTGGCTGCCAGTCCGGTGTTCAACGAAGCCTTGACCGAAAGACTGTCGATTCCCATCTCTCGGTAGTACTGGAGTCTTTCTTTCAGTTGAGCGAGGTAAAACTGGCGATCTTCAGGCATGGCGCTTTCTGAAGGCGAGAATCTGGTTCAAGATCTCGTGGGCGACCTCCGCCTTCGGCCGTTTGTCGAGCCGGAACTGCTGCCCGTCGCGCGTGAGAATCGTTACGATGTTGGTGTCGCTGTCGAATCCAGCGCCTGCCTGGGAGACGTCGTTGGCCACTAGAAGATCCAGGAATTTCTCCTTCAGTTTCCTCTGACCATTCAGGAGCACCGACTCCGTCTCGGCGGCAAAACCCACGAGGATCCGCCCCTGCTTTTTCGCCCCAACCTCTTTCAGAATGTCGGGGTTGGGCACCAATTGCAGAACCATCGGTTTGCCGTCTTTCTTGATTTTCTGGCCAGCCGTTGTCTTGGGCTTGAAATCGGCCACGGCCGCTGCTTTGATGACGACGCTGGCCTCAGGAAAGCGTTGCAGCACTTTCTCGCGCATCTGCTCGGTGGAGCGGACGGCAATGAATTCCACGCCTGCTGGAGGATCGAGGCGCGTGGGCCCACTAATCAGGAGAGTGCGCGCTCCCCGGAGGCGGGCGGCCTGCGCAAGTTGATAGCCCATCTTCCCTGAAGAGCGGTTGGTCAGGAAGCGCACGGGGTCGATGTCTTCACAGGTGGGGCCGGCCGTCACCAGCACTGTATCGTTTAGAAAATCCTGAGCGGGTGCCGCCACCTGGAAGACGCGCTCGACGATGGTTTCCAGCGCCGCGAGCCTGCCTTTCCCGATAATCCCCTCAGCCAGGTAGCCTTCTTCCGGCTCCACGATGTTGACGCCCAGCGACGCCAGTTGCCTGACGTTGGCCTGAACGGCAGGATGGCGCCACATGTCGGCGTTCATGGCAGGCGCCACGACCACGGGAACTTTCGTGGCAAGGTAAAGCGTGGACAGAAAGTCGTCGGCAATACCGTTGGCGAACTTTGCCAGGGTATTGGCGGTTGCCGGAGCAACCAGTAGTAGATCCGTGGAGTGTGCCAGCCGGATGTGATCGATGGCGACGTCCAGCCCTGATGGCGAATCCGGATCGGGAAACATTGCAGTGTAGACATGGTTGCGGCTAAGCGCAGCCAAGGTTGCCGGCGTAACAAAATTCTGAGCGTTCTCCGTCATTACCACGTGAATTTCGCAGCCGCGCTTCTGCAACAGACGCAACAGTTCGGGCGCCTTATAGGCGGCGATACAACCGGTGATGCCTAATAGGACTTTCATGCGAAGTTCGAAGTGCGAAGTTCGAAGTGCGAAATGTGGAATCGGAAGTGCGAGCGGAATCAAAGCCGCAAACCTCGAACTTCGCACTTCGCCATTCGCACTTCGTCAATGACCCTTCTCTTTTCCTTCCTTGCTGCCGCGCTTTTTGGAAGCTTTGGGTTCTTCGGTCAGATCAAACTTGACCAGTCCCGAAGTGACCTCTTCCTGCGCGATGCGCGTAAACTTCCGCGACTGAGCGCTGACCATGGGCTTCGAGCCTGCCTGAAGCTGGCGCGTGCGCTTGGCGGCGACGATAATGTAACGAAACTTGCTGTCAATGCTTCCTAGCTTACTCGTCAATTCATTTACCTCCAAAGGTTTGAATAATAGACTGAACCCTGGCTGTCATTCGATCCCTGCGGCAGCGCTCTGCAAGGATAATGCCGCGCATCAGATCAAACGACTGCTTAAGATCTTCGTTGACCACGACGTAATCATAATTGCGATAGCGGTAAATCTCTTTCTGGCCGGCCCACGTGAGCCGTTTCTGTATTGTTTCGGATGAATCCTGCCTGCGATTCTCTAGACGCTTTCGGAGCGCTTCATAAGAAGGCGGCATGATGAAGATCGAAATGGCTTCCGGAAGTTTGTTCTTCACCTGCGCGGCGCCTTCGGTATCGATGTCCAGGATAAGGTCCTTTCCCTCGGCGAGTGCTCGCTCCAGGTAAGCTCTGGCCGTTCCATAGTAATGGTCGAAGACCTTCGCGTATTCAATGAACTGGTCTTCCGCAATCATTTTTTCGAAGGCGGCCTCGTTCACAAAAAAATACTCTTTGCCGTCAACCTCCTCGCCGCGCGGCTGGCGTGTGGTGTAAGAGATGGAAAACGTCAAATTGGGCACCTTCTGCAACAGGCTGGTGACCAGCGTTGACTTACCTGAGCCCGAAGGGGCGGAAACGATAAAAACGGCGCCGCGCTCACTCATACAGCATGCTCAAGTCTCGCGATCCTCAATCCGCTATCCTCCGCCTCTACTCAATGTTCTGTACCTGCTCGCGAATCTTTTCGACTTCGGTCTTGATGACGATCGCGGCGTTGGCGATCTCCAAACCATTTCCTGTCAGGCCGGTCGTCTTCGACAGGATGGTATTCGCCTCGCGATTCATCTCCTGGAGCAGGAAATCGAGGGTCTTTCCAGCCTCCTCGCCGCTGCTGAGTAACGCCTCACACTGTTCCAGATGGCTTTGCAGGCGAGTCACCTCTTCCGAAATATCGCTGCGCTCGACGTAAAAGGCTGCTTCCTGAACCAGCCGGTTGGGATCGACAGGTGTCCCGCGCAAAAGCTCGCCAAGCCGGACTTTCAGGCGTTCTTGATATGCGTTGAGGGCCCCGTGGATTTGTCGGCGAATCACTTCCACTCTTTCCTGAATCACCCCGAGGCGTGTGACAATGTCGTTTCGAAGGGCTACGCCTTCATCCACTCGCATGCGCTCCAGTTCGGTAAGTGCCAGTTCTGCGGCTTGCACAACGCCGTCTTCGATCTGCTGGCGGCCTTCCGATGACAGACTCATTCCTTCCAGGTTCATGATGCCGGGAACCCTGAGAAGCTGAACCAGATCGAGTTCTCCTGCCAGAAGAAAATCTGTCTTCAGCTTTTCGATAGCTTTCAGATAGGCCTGCAACACGGGTTCATTAAAGCTGAACTCGACGGTCTGGTTCCTTTCGATGTTGAGGAAGAGATCCAGGCGTCCGCGTTTGATCCGGGACTGGATGAGGCGCTTTAGCTTTAGTTCCACGCCTGCAAACTCAGCGGGCAGCCTCAGGTGAGGATCCAGAAAGCGGTGGTTGACTGATTTCAGCTCTACGGTGCAGGCGAACGCTTCCCCTTCATGCCTCCCGCGGCCAAACCCTGTCATGCTCTTAATCATGAACTAACTCACCCACGAAACATCCGCGCCAGCAAACTGAAGATCATGCAAGCGTCTATAGATGCCACTCTTGCCGACAAGATCGGCATGCGTGCCGATCTCGCTGATCTGACCCTGATCGATCACAATGATTTTACCGGCCTGGCGAATCGTTGAGAGGCGATGGGCGATGACAAAGACCGTGCGACCGCGAATCAGGTTCGCTAGGGCTCTCTGAACCAGCAGTTCCGATTCGGAATCGAGAGCCGAGGTCGCCTCGTCGAGAATCAGAATAGGAGAATTCTTCAGGAGCGCACGCGCGATGGCGATACGTTGCCTCTGCCCGCCGGAAAGTTTCTGGCCGCGTTCGCCAATGATCGAATTGTAGCCTTGAGGCAACTGAACGATAAAATCGTGAGCCAGCGCGGCTTGTGTCGCTTCCTCCAGTTCTTTTTCGGTCACCTGAGCGCGGCCATAACAGATGTTGTTGCGGACAGTGTCATTGAACAGCAGCGTCTCCTGAGTCACGATGCCAATCTGAGAGCGCAGCGACGCCAGTGTGAGGTCTCGAATATCGTGGCCATCCACCAGGATCTGGCCTTCGGTAGGATCGAAAAACCGCGGCAGCAGGTTGACCAGCGTCGTTTTTCCAGATCCGCTGGATCCCACAAAGGCAACTACCTCTCCGGCGGACACCTTCAGATTGAGCCCTTTCAGCACCGGCAAACGGCTGTCATGGTAGTTGAAGCTCACCTGGCGGAACTCGATTTCTCCTTCAAAGCCGCTTAGAACCTGGGCGCCCGGCTTGTCGACAATCCCCACCCGCTCCTCAATCAGCTCAAAGACCTTGCTGGATGCTCCCTTTGCCTGCTGAAACGTGTTGTAGATGCCGCTCATGCGTCGTACAGGATCATAAAGACCGATAAAGGCGGCCAGAAAGACACCGAATTTTCCCAAAGTCATCTCGCCCGTCGAGATGCGCCCCTGAATGTAAAACAACATGAAGGCCAGAGCGACTGCGCCTACCACTTCCATGTAAGGGGAAGAAATCGCCTGCGCGCGAATCCAATTCAGATTGATCTTGGCCAGGCGGCGCGTGGCCTGTTTGAACTTGCTGAGTTCAAAGTCCTCCATCCCGAAGGCTTTAACAATCCGGTGTCCCGTGATGGTTTCTTGCAAAATGTTGGAGATCTCTTCCATCTTGTCCTGACTGGAGCGGCTGGTCCTATGAATCTTCCTGCCCAGAAATTTCGACGGGTAAATGACCAAAGGAGCGACGATGAAGGAAGCGAGTGCGAGTGTCCAGTCGATCGCAAAAACCAGCCCAATGAAGGCGATAAAAGTGAGTCCTTGCTTCAGCCCATCCGCCAGAGCCGTGGAGCAGGCAAATTGAATCTTCTCAACGTCATTCGTGACGCGCGAAATCAGCCGCCCGGTGGAATGCAAATGAAAGAAGCTTGAAGATTGGTAGAGAATCTTTTCGTAGAGCTCGTTGCGCAAGTCCACGACGACAGACTGGCCGAGGTGATTCAACAGGTAGGTCGACGAATACTCCGTCAGCCCCTTTAAAAAGGTGACGCTGACGATCAGCAACCCCAGCACGAGAGCGATTTCGCTGAAAGGAAAGGGATTGACTTGGTCGAGGTAAAGCCTGCCCTCGGTGCTAAAGGGCCAGCGGAGCAGCTCGATTCGTCCCGCAGGCGACGGAGAAAAAACCAGAACGTTATCCAGAATGGGCCGCACCAACAGCGCTCGGAAACCCTCAAACGCGGCAGTCGCAGCCATGAGCAAAGAGGCAAAAGCGAAGATGTGTAGATAGGGCTTTAAATAATGAAAAACTCGCCAAGATTTCAGCATTCTTTGTGAATACCTATGGCCATTTAAGGCCATACCGCAGTGGCGGAAAGTATCTGCTTTAGCCGGAAAAGTCAAGGCACACGGGCGCCGTTGGGCCACTTGCCCGAGAAGGACTGGCTACCTAGGCACCCTTAGCACCACTCCCCGCTCGGACCTGCCCGCGGGGGAAAGCTACCGGATGAAACAGGCCAAGGCGGGCGGCGTTTCACCGTGGGGGCTGGCTGCTGCTCAGGCGGGGACCAGCTTGGCGACGCAAGAAGCGAGCCCGATCGAAGAAGGGCATTTAATGCAGAGGATGTGATGCTCGCGTCAATTCCGCCAAAGCACTCAGCCTTCCAGGAGATTTGGAAACCTGGAAGGGAAGAAGCGCCATTCACTTCACTCGGACAATCATGGGAAGCCGCGAACTTCTGGGGTGAGAGCTTCTGGGCGTGAGGGTACTTTGTTTCGACAGACTGAGAAGGAAATCCGCGAGTACGTAAAGAAAGACCAGGAAGAGCAGCGAATTGATCCACTAACGATTAACGATGTTCAACAACTAGCTCTTTGAGTGGCTCTAAACAGGGGCCGCCTTGAGCCTTAGAATCTTACCAATAGAATTATGCGCGTTTCGGCAACAAAATTTTTGGCTGTCCCCTGAAATAGGCTCCAATAGAGGACCTTCGACGGTTGGGACGGCCTAACCAAGGCGCTGCAGCCGACGCCGGCCAAAAACGCCGGCGCGGCTGAGCTTGATTGCGTTAGACGGAAACAGGAGCTGACAGAGGATGTCTGCGGCTTCTGCTGCCTTTCTTGCTGCCCTTGCTTAACTTCCGAAGGTGCGGAGGTGTAACGACGTGACAGCGCTTTGACTACTGTCCGCCGTTCTTAACTGCTTCGTGATACTCCTGGAGGGCGAGCACATCCACTTTATTTTGCTGCAACGCGGCGATGCCGCTGGCGACGGCGGCGCCGCCTGAGAGGGTGGTGATGCAGGGGACGCCGTGCTGCATTGCGGCGCGGCGGATGGCACGCTCGTCGAAGAAGGAGCTCTTGCCGAGTGGCGTGTTCAGAATGAGGTCTACTTTGCCGCTCTTGATCATGTCCACAATGTGCGGGCGACCTTCGTTAACTTTGTAAACGGCTTCTACGGGGATGCCGCTTTGCTTCAAGACGGCAGCCGTCCCGCGCGTGGCAATGAGTTTGAAGCCGAGCTGCTGCAGCCGGTCCGCAATGCGGATGACGTTTTTCTTGTCGTGTTGGTTCACGCTGATGAACGCAGTGCCAGAACGCGGCAGGTACACGCTGGCGCTCATTTGGGCTTTGGCGTAGGCCTGGCCAAACGTGTCAGACACGCCCATGACTTCGCCGGTCGATTTCATCTCCGGGCCGAGAATCGTGTCGACGCCGGGAAACTTGGCGAACGGGAAGACAGGAGATTTGACAAAGAAATTCTTCACCGGAAGCTCGTCGGCGAGCTCGAAGCCGGCAAGCTTTCTTCCGGTCATCAGTCGCGCGGCGACCTTCGCCAAAGGAACTCCGGTAGCTTTGCTCACAAACGGAACCGTGCGCGAGGCGCGCGGGTTGACTTCCAGAACGTAGACAACGTCATCCTTGATGGCATACTGGACGTTCATCAGGCCGACGACGTTGAGCGCCTTTGCCAGAGTGCGCGTGTAGCGCCGCATTGTGTCAAGGTGCTCCGTTTTCACAAGGTAGGTCGGTAGGACGCAGGAGCTGTCACCGGAGTGGATGCCGGCTTCTTCAATGTGCTCCATGATGCCGCCGATGACCACATCCTGGCCGTCAGCCAGCGTATCCACATCTACTTCGAAAGCGTCTTCCAGGAACCTGTCGATAAGAATGGGCCGGTCCTGAGAGACATCCACGGCTTCGTCCATGTAGCTTTCCAACGTCTTCAGGTCATAGCAAATGACCATGGCTCGCCCACCCAGCACGTAAGAGGGGCGGACCAGCACGGGGAAGCCGATCTTCTGGGCGATTTCCGCCGCTTCTCCATAGGAAACGGCGGTGCCCGAGGGTGGCTGGGGAATCTGGAGGTCGGAGAGCAGCTTTCCAAACCGCTTGCGGTCCTCGGCGAGGTCAATCGATTCCGGTGAAGTGCCGATGATCGGAACGCCGGCTTCCTGCAGAGAGAGTGCCAGGTTGAGCGGCGTCTGACCGCCAAATTGGACGATGACGCCGTCCGGCTTTTCCCGTTCGACAATATGCATCACATCTTCAAACGTCAGCGGCTCGAAGTACAACCGGTCGGAGGTGTCGTAATCGGTCGAAACCGTCTCGGGATTGCAGTTCACCATGATGGTTTCGTAACCGTCTTCCTTGAGCGCGAAAGAGGCGTGGCAGCAGCAGTAGTCGAACTCGATGCCCTGGCCAATGCGGTTTGGCCCGCTGCCGAGGATCATGATCTTCTTCTGGGTCGTCGGGCTGGCCTCGCATTCTTGTTCGTAGGTCGAGTAGAGGTACGGCGTAAACGACTCGAACTCGGCGGCGCAGGTATCCACGCGTTTGTACACCGGGATAATCTTCTCGGCCTTGCGTCTTCGACGCACAGCTTCGGCGGTCGTGCCAAGCTGAACCGCCAGACGCAGGTCGGAGAAGCCCATCCGCTTGGCTTCGCGAAGTAAGTCGGGCGAAATGGTTTCAATCTTCTCCTGCCGCAGGGACGTCGCCATCTGGGCGAGTTCTTCAATCTGGCGGAGGAACCAGCGGTCGATCTTGGTGTACTCGAATACCTCGTCAACACTCAAGCCAGCTTCAAATGCTCCCCGCAGATAATTGATGCGCTCGGGGTTCGGGGTTATGAGCCGTTCGCGGATCTTCTCCGGGTCAATCTTCTCGGAACCCACCCGCCTGCCTGTTTCCAGGGAACGTAGTGCCTTCAGAAACGATTCCTTAAAGGTTCGTCCGATAGCCATGACTTCGCCAACCGACTTCATCTGTGTTCCCAGCACCGGTTCAGCTTCCGGAAATTTCTCAAAAGCCCATTTTGGAACTTTGGTTACGACATAGTCGATGGTGGGCTCGAAACTTGCCGGGGTCTTCTTCGTGATGTCGTTTGGGATTTCATTCAAGGTGTAGCCCACTGCCAGCTTGGCCGCAATCTTGGCGATGGGAAAGCCCGTCGCCTTGGACGCGAGAGCGGAGCTGCGTGAGACCCGCGGGTTCATTTCGATCACGGTCATGCGCCCATTGTCTGGATTGACTGCAAACTGAATATTTGAGCCGCCGGTTTCCACGCCCACTTTGCGGATGACGCGAATGGCCGCGTTGCGCATGATCTGATACTCCTTGTCGGTGAGTGTCTGAATAGGCGCCACGGTGACGGAGTCGCCGGTGTGCACGCCCATCGGATCGACATTCTCAATGCTGCAGATGATGACGACATTGTCTTTGAGGTCGCGCATCACTTCCAACTCGAATTCCTTCCAGCCAATCACCGATTCTTCGATCAGAATTTCGTGCGTAGGGCTGAGGTCCAGTCCGCGTTGCGCCAGTTCCTCGAACTCCTCTGAGTTAAATGCAATGCCACCGCCGGTCCCACCCAGCGTGAATGAAGGACGAATGATGGCTGGATAGCCCACCGTCTCCACAATCTCGAGCGCTTCATTGAAGCTGTAGGCCACACCGCTCTTGGGCGTGTCAAGGCCGATTTCCTTCATAGCTTCTTTGAAGAGCAGACGATCCTCAGCAATCCTAATGGCCTTGATCTGAGCGCCAATCAGCTCTACGCCATATTCGTCTAGTACGCCTTTTTCGGAAAGCGCCACAGCCAGGTTCAAGGCTGTTTGTCCGCCCACGGTGGGAAGCAGCGCGTCGGGCCGTTCATGCGAGATGATGGCTTCCAAGTACTCGACGGTGAGCGGTTCGATGTAGGTGCGTTCGGCGAGTTCCGGGTCGGTCATGATGGTTGCCGGGTTGGAATTCACCAGCACGACCTTGTAGCCTTCGGACCGCAGTGCCTTGCAGGCTTGTGTTCCCGAATAGTCGAACTCGCAAGCCTGGCCGATAACGATCGGACCGGAGCCGATGATCAGAATCTTCTTGATGTCTGTGCGTTTGGGCATGGTTGACTCAGGGGGTCAAGGGGCGTTGAGTGAGTGTCGGAGCGTCGGAGTGTCGGAGCGTCGGAGTGCCGGAGCGCCGGAGCCTAGTACTCCAACACTCCGGCTCGCCGGTTCCTAAGCCTTCGCCTTTCCCCTTTCGCCTTTCGCCTGCTTGTGTTGAAGCATCAGAGATTTGAATTCGTCAAAAAGGTAGCGCGAGTCGTGGGGCCCGGGCGAGGATTCCGGGTGGTATTGCACGCAGAATACGGGCAGCGTCTTGTGGCGGAAGCCTTCCAGCGTTTGATCGTTCAGGTTGATGTGAGTCACTTCGACTTCGGACTTGGGCAAGGAGTCGATATCGACCGCAAAACCGTGATTCTGAGCGGTAATCTCCACTTGACCCGTCGGCACCTGCAGGACCGGGTGGTTGCCGCCACGATGTCCGAATTTCAACTTGTAGGTTCGGCCTCCTAGAGCCAAGCCCAGAATCTGGTGGCCGAGGCAGATGCCGAAGATTGGTTTCTTGCCGAGCAACTGCCGCACCGTGTCGATGGCGTAAGTGACAGGTTCCGGGTCTCCCGGCCCATTGGAGAGGAAAATCCCATCAGGATTCAAACTGAGAATCTGGCTGGCGCCTGTCGTAGCCGGCACGACGGTAAGTTCACAACCGTGGTCGACCAGCAGTCGGAGAATGTTGTGCTTGATGCCAAAATCAAAGGCAACCACCTTGAATGAAGTTTGTTCTTTCTTCGCGTTTGCGTTTCTTCCTCTTCTCTTCCGTGCCGGAAAGAGATCGATAGAAGGATCCTGCCACGGGTACCCGTCTCTGCAGGTGACTTCTTTGACCAGATCCTGGCCGGCCATAACCGGCTGGCTTTGTGTCTTGCGCACAAGCGATTCCGGCTCCAGATCGTGCGTTGAGATCATGCAGCGCATGGCGCCGTGCGTGCGGATGTGGCGCACCAGCGCACGGGTGTCGATTTCTGAAATGCCGACAATATTGTGCCGGCGCAAATAGTCCGGCAGCGACGTTTCTTGGCGCCAGTTGCTGGGGACTTCCGCCATCTCGCGCACGACAAGCCCCTCCGCGAAGGGGCGGGCGGATTCAGCGTCCTGGGGATTTACACCGTAATTGCCAATGAGGGGATAGGTGAGAACAACAACCTGGCCTGCATAAGAGGGATCGGTCAGGATTTCCTGATATCCGGTGAGAGATGTATTAAAAACAATTTCTCCTGAAACTTCTCCATCTGCGCCAAACGACTTTCCTCTAAAGGTGCGCCCGTCTTCCAAGGCGAGCAATGCTTCCATCGAATCTCCGAATGAACAGATGAAATTGCGGTAGGGGTGCGCAGCAGCGCGTCCGTCGTAATTTCAAAGGCGTGCTCATCTCGCTACCTCAGGACGCGCAGCAGCGCGTCCTTACCTAGTCTCCCTTAGTGGCAACCAAGTTCACAAATCGGTCAAATTCCTGTTCTCCCTCGCCCCTGGTAAGCGGGAGAGGGAGTCAGAGGAGGGGTTTCGATAGAAACCACGTCCGCCCCATCTCCGTTGCAGCGGGAATCCAAATGGCGAGAACAAACTTGACCGAATCTGAACTTCGCTGGCAGCAAGTGAACCTAGTCCAAAAAGCCCGCCTTCTCGACTGGCCAGTAGCGAAAGACGGCTTTCCCATAAATGTATTTGCGCGGAACGAGGCCCCAAGAGCGACTGTCATTACTAGCGTTGCGATGGTCACCGAGCACATAGTAGTGCCCGTCCCTGACCCTCACCGAAGGATAGGAGTCGGCATCCTGGTAGCCCCTTGGAACATAGCGCTCTTCGACGAGTTGGCCGTTGATGTAAACCTGGCCCTCACGAATCGAAACCACATCCCCTGGCACACCCAGCACCCGCTTGATGAACGACTTGCTGGGATCCTTGGGATACCAAAAAACTACGATGTCTCCGCGGTGGATTTCCTCGAAGTGGTAAACGAACTTGTTAACGAAGATCCTCTCTTGGTCGAGCAGTTCCGGCTGCATGCTCGTGCCTTCAACCTTTACCGGCTGGTAAAGGAAGACCACCATCAGAAAGGCGATCACCACCGCGAGCAGTATGTCCTTGAGCCACCCTTTGAATTCCCCCAGGAGTCCGGGGGCGGCCGACTCGAGGATCTCACTTTCAACAACCGGGTGAAGACCCGAGGATCTAATGGATTCTTGCATGTGGTTTTTTTGCGCTAAAGCTAGGATAGAAACCCCAAAAATGCAAACTGCTTATAGCATATTTTTAGAGGCCACTCAATCAATATGGATCGCGATGGCCGGGCCAAATCGCGTGCGGCCGTGACGACTGCGGCGCATGCTAAAATAGAGGAAATCTGACGCGTTGAGGTTGTCCGCTGCGCCCCGCAAATTTCCGACCCATGGCTGTCATCATTCCGGCTTTCAACGAGGAGCAATCCATCGGCCGGGTGCTCAAGGACATTCCAAGAGATTTGGTTCAATGGATTATTGTGGCCGATAACGGCAGCACGGATGGCACGGCCCGCGCCGCCAGGGAGCAGGGAGCCGAAGTCGTATCCGAGTCGAGGCGTGGGTATGGCAATGCCTGCCTGGCCGGCATTGCGAGTTTGGCGGAAGAAGTGGAATTCGTTGCCTTTATGGACGGCGACTATAGCGACTATCCCGGTGAGTTGCGTAAGCTCGTTTCCGCCATGCTCGACCAGAATGCTGACATGGTCATTGGTTCGCGTGTGCTCGGCCAGCGCGAAAAGGGCTCTCTGACTCCCCAGCAGCGATTTGGCAACTGGCTGTCGACCCGGCTGATTCGTCTAATTTGTGGCTTCGCTTATACCGATCTGGGTCCGTTTCGGGCGATCCGAGCAGAGGCCTTGAGACGTTTGAAAATGCAGGACCGGACGTATGGCTGGACCGTCGAAATGCAAATGAAAGCTCTGCAGCACGGAATGAAGGTTGTGGAAATTCCCGTCAGCTACCGCAAGCGGATCGGCAAGTCCAAGGTTTCCGGAACAGTCTCCGGCACTCTGAAGGCGGGAGCGAAGATCCTGTGGACTATTGGGAAGTTGGCGGTGATGAGATCGAGGATTGAGGATTGAGGATCGCCATCCTCTATCCTCGATCCCATCCTCTCTTCGCCTAGAGCTGAAAAATTCAACGGTAGGGACGCGCTGCCCATTGATGTCAACTTAAGGCGGTTTCGTCCATGATT
>JAKEER010000671.1 GCA_022616615.1 Acidobacteriota bacterium | reverse complement strand
GCGGTGCTCCGCGTCCGTGTTGGGTTTACCGTCGCGGACGCGCAGCAGCGCGTCCCTACCATTTAATTTTTTCACAGCTTCAGGGGCTGGGGGTGAGGGGGATTCTTACGGCGTGAGTCAGTTCCCACATCCAGCGTCTGAAGGGATTCTTGGGCCCCATGCAAGAAGTATCAACTCTGTGCTCGGCCCCCTCAACCCATGAAGGCTTCTCAAGCCTTCATCCTGTCCCGCGTTGGGGAGAAGGGGACCGAAGTCTACTCATTTTTTCACAGCTTCAGGCGGCTGCTCAGGAGGAGCGATATATCCTGAGGAACCACCCGTCCTTTTCACTTCATCGCTTGTTCGAGCTTCTTCGAGTAGGATTTGATTTCCTGCAGATATTTTCGGCAAAGTCCGCAATTCGTGGCGAGGTAATGGTCGTCCTTCACGATGTGTTTGTGAAAGGCGATGACGGCTCCATTGAGACGCGCATTATAGACGGGGACGTTGCGCCGTTCGCTCGCCTGCCAGGCACGGTACTCCATTTGCCGTTGTTTGAACTCGGTTGCCATCAATTGCGTCTTCAATATTTCGAACCGGGGATCCGGGCAACAGGACTGTGACAGCAAGGCAGGACGGATAGCGATGAGAAGCGGAAGCGCCATCGCCCATCGGGTGAGCTTGCATTTGCTGATCGGAAGCATAAGCACCTTCCTTTCTGAGGCTGGTATGGGTGAACTGTTCCAGCGGGGAAAAGGGCAACGTTCCGGTTGGCCTTTCCTGCTGCAGAAGGAGCGCTTCGAGGCGTCCTGGGAGTGGACCGGGCCGGTCATCTGGCCCGGTAGTCTTGACAGGTTTTGCTGCGAGGCAGTGAAGCGGAGCGAATGCTGCGGCGGCTCGTGGCGGGCAGAAAACTCTCTTGAAAATCCCCTCCTGGGAGGGGTGGCGGGCGACAGCCCGCCGGGGTGGGTCTCCGACGGCCACGACCCACGCCGGGCCTGACGGCCCTTGCCCCTCCCGAGAGGGGACTTATTTCATCGCCCTTCGGACTGCCGAAGGCGCATGAAAACTCCCTTGGATCTCAATGGCAAAGAACGCGGAACCTCTCGGGGAAAAAGCGTGTGACGACCGGCAGGGGTAGTCGATACGTTTCGAGGTATCGGGTGCGGCGGTTTCAGTAACGAGACGTTTCGATTGTCAACACCGAAGGCCCGGCCTGAACTCCGCGTCACCGCGCTGCGTGAGAATTCGGCCCCTCACCCGCGTGTGAACCGATGCAGGGAAGGACCTCTCTTCTCTAAACTCTGAGCGGACGCAACCTACTCGCTAGGGCTCATCTTCTTAAACTCGGAAGCCAGGATGATGGCTTCCGCAATGTCTTTCATCGGCTTACGCATTCGCCGGCTTTGTTGCTGAATGCGCTTGTAGGCGTCCTCCTCTGATAGCTTGGCTTCGGACTGCAGAATCCCCTTTGCACGCTCGACGAGCTTCCGAGTTTCCAGCGCTTTTTGAGCGGCCAGGGTCTCGGCGGCCAGCCGCGTATTCTCAATTGCCAGCCCGGCCTGGTGAGCGATGCTGGAGAGCATTTGGATTTCTTCCTTCGTCAACTGGTGCGCCGCCGGCGTATAGCAGTTGATGACGCCGATAACTTGGTCTTTGACAATCAGCGGCACGGCCACCAGCGAGCGCAGTCCCTCCTTCTTGGCGAGCTCGGGATACTGGTAGTCGGGCTCTTTGGAAACATCGCGAATCATCACCATCTGGCGGTCGCGAACCACGCGACCTACCAAGCTATGGTGAATCTTCAGAGGCGGTTTTTTGAAATACTCTTCATTAGAGCAGCGCGCTGCTTTGAGCACCAGCTCCTGCCGCGTCTCGTCCACCAGCATGATGGAGCAGACCGAAGCGTTAATCATGTCTGCGCAAAGCTTTACGATCAGGGTGAGCATCTCTTCCAGGTATTTGTTAGACGAAACTGCCTCACTGACGCGCAGCAGGCTTTCAATCTGCTGAGCCCGCTTGCGGGTTTCTTCATATAACCGGGCATTCTCGATGGCGCTTCCCACTTGCTGGCCAATGATGGAAATCAGCTTGACCTCGGCCGGGGGGTGCGCGTGGGATTTCCGATGTTGCACGTTGATGACGCCGATGACCTTATCCTTGGCGGTCACAGGGACGGACAAAAAGGCTTCGTAGCGATCCTCGGGCAGGCTGAAGAAAAGCTTGAAGCGGGGATCTTTGCTCGCATTTTGGGTGATGGCCACCGCTTGCTGTTCCTGCGCAACCCAGCCGGTGATGCCTTCGCCGAGTTTCAGTCGGATGGCGCCGATGTCCTGGGGATGCGGATCCTTGGACGCCTGCAGAACCAGTTCCTGGTTCGATTCGTCCAGCAAATAGAGGAAACAGGCATCGCCGCGAGTCACCTGATGCACCAGGCCGACGATCTGATGAAGCACTTCGTCCAGCTCGAGATGGCTGCTAATGCTGGCGCTGATCTGGTAAAGCACCTCCAACTCCTGCTCGGTGGAGCGTGCCGCGCCGACTGCAAAACTGCGGGCGTTCTTCGTCTCCGCGTCCTGCTTTAGCGAATTTTCCATGTTCTCCTAGACGCGATGTCTGCCCCGGTGTGATTGCCCAAAGGCTGGTTGGCTTCAAAACAAAAAGGCGTCCTGGCGCAGCCGCACATGGCCGACAATCCAGGACGCCTTTGTCCAATTTCGTGACTTGAAAAGACGCGTCTCCAAACCGCGCCCGAATCAATACCACTGAGTATTGACGCGGTGAGTTTAGGAGAGCGGCATAGGGGAGTCAAATTTATTTAACTAATAAAGGGTATAAGCGTCGCTTATGCCGGCCTCAGGGGCTGGTCCTTTGGGTCAGCTCCGTGCCCCGAGCTAGGCAACATGCAACCACTGCTGGCCGCGGGTTCACTCCAGGTTTCCACGGCTCGGTTCTTCCGGTGTGATCCATATTAAGCGCTTTTCTGTGCCGCGGAGAATGGTCATGGGAGCACGCAAGCCTAAGCGTTCCTCGGTGAGCAGGCGGTGCAGATCATCGATTCCGGTGATGGGACTCTCTGCATAGCCAACAATGAGGTCCCCTTGCTCAAGACCCGCCTTCTGCGCTGGACTCTGCTCCTCAACCGACACCACCAAAACGCCGCTTTCGACTGGCAATTGATGGAAGCGAACCAGCCGCCGGTGCACGGGTACATTCTCGCCGCCAACTCCGATGTAACTACGGCGGATTTTCCCGTCGCGTATCAGTCTTCCGGCCACAAACTTTGCCGTGTTGACTCCGATCGCGAAACAAAGGCCCTGCGCGGGCAGGATGACGGCCGTGTTGATGCCGATGACTTCGCCTTGCGAAGTGACCAGCGGGCCCCCCGAGTTGCCGGGATTCAAAGCGGCATCCGTCTGAATGATGTTATCCATCAAACGCCCTGAGTTGGAACGCAATGAGCGCCCCAGTGCGCTGACGACTCCGGCGGTCACCGTGCACTGAAAGCCATAGGGATTGCCAATTGCAATCACGAGCTGCCCCACACGGATGGTCTGGGAGTCGCCGAAGGTCACCGGAATCAAGTTCGGTGCGTTGATCCAGACGACGGCTAGGTCGGTATCGGGATCGTCACCAACTTTTTGCGCCGCGAACTGGCGTCCGTCGGAAAGCGTTACCTCGACTTGGCTGGCCTGATGCACCACATGACTGTTCGTGAGAACGAAGCCGTCTGGCGTAAAAATGAATCCGGATCCGCTGCCGGCCCTATGGCCTCGATTTCGTCCTTCACTCTGCTGCCGCACGCTGATATTGACGACAGACGGACTCACCCGTTCAGCTGCCTTGATGACGGCCTGAGAGTAGGCGTCAAGCAAAGAGCTGTCGTCCTCCTTGGCTGGTTTTTCCCCGGGATTCGTGCGATTTACATCGTCCCAGCTGTGGGAAATTCGTTGAAGTTGTTGCGACATGGATTGTCTCTCGAACCGGATCTCCAGAACCCTGTAACACAACAATGGCTGTAAGATCTCAAGGCGCCCGATAGTACCTTGCAGCGGGCGGTACTCTCCAAAAAAAGCCGGCAGACCGACGTCGTGCTCGTGCTGCGGCAGAAACGCTCGATGCATATAAGATCGCTAGAGCCAGAAAGCAAATGACAGTGGAAGACGCAGGCTAACAATGACTGACTCTGGGGAGTCAGGTAGCCGCCCTCCGAGCGGCGGATTGCTCCCTGGCGCTGCACTGCGAATTCTTGTCGCCTCCACGTACATGCTGAGCTATTATCGCCAACGTTTCTGCCCCTTTTGGTCAGCCCTGCGTCGTGCGCTATCGTGACCGTACACTTGAACGGCAGACACAGGCCGGCAAGATCTATCGTCTCAATTCCAGCTTGAAGGCGCTTTAAGGGCTATTGAGGATGAATGTAGACTGTGGTGCTTTCTGGCGCCCTGATCTGTGTCACCAGCGCTGCGTGGAAGATAGCAATAGCGACGCGAGGGACACCGCGGCCAGGTTTCTACGTTTTGTCAACTACCAGGTCGTCCCTGTCGATGGTTGCGGCTCTGATAGCAGGCCCGAAGGGCCGCAATTCGGTAGGCCAGGGCAAAGCGAAGGGCCATCGGACTGCCGCGCGACGCCCTGGGTGTCTGCCACATCTTGTTTCACCCAGGCCTGTGAGGCCG
>JAKEER010000093.1 GCA_022616615.1 Acidobacteriota bacterium | reverse complement strand
CGATTGCTGAACGGCCTCTGCAGCTCCGGGCACTGCAGGAGCGGCAATCGCCATAATCAGTTTCACATTCGGATAAACCTTGAGCACCGTCTGCGTTTCGGAGAAAGCGCGATCACGGTCGCCCTCGCTTGGCTGGATCGCAACGAGATGAACGTCCGAATATTTTTGCGCCAGCCGCTCCTTGATATACTTGATCCATTCGTTCTGATTAGCCGCGCTCAGCGAGGCGGTGATGATGGCGAAGTCGCCTTTGTTTCCCATGATGCGCGCGGCCTCGTCGATCAGGGTATAGCCAATTCCCTGGGGCGTGGCCTGGTTAATGAGCAAGTCGCGCGCGGCCTTTTCGGCATCAGCATCCCAGGTAACGACCTTGATGCCCCTCTCTTTCGCTTTACGCAGCACAGTGGAAATTCCGACCTTGTTCTCGACGCTGACAGCAATCGCGTCCACGCCTCTGGTTATCCAGGCTTCGACCACCTCGTTCTGCTTCGCGGGGTCAAGATCGGTCGGCCCGTCCCACAACAACTCGACGCCCAACTCTTTCGCGGCCTCGTCCGCCCCCTGTTTGCAACTGACGAAGTAGGGATCACCCTTCGCCTTCGGCATCATCGCAATCACAGGCTTGCGTCCGTTGACCGTCGCCAGAGAACCGGGTGAATTTTGCTGAATCGTTGTTCCTTTGAACTCTTGGCGAAGCGAACGTATTAATAACCAGTTGCCACCAACGACTAGAAGCGCGCCGGCCAGAATGACTGCACTCAAAACGGCGACTTGTGAATTTCTCACTTCTTCCTCCGAAATAGTCTGTGTGCGTGGCTGCTTCGCCTGCGCACGGCGCGAGAGGCGATCCAGTAGAATCGTGGCGACCAGAAGCACGCCTGTAAGTATGCCCGCAAGTTCCGCCGGCTGGGCACTCAGCCTCAGCCCGTTCTGTAAAATCACTATGCCGAAGAGGCCCAGCACGGTACCGAGCACCGTTCCGTGCCCGCCGAAGATGGAAGCGCCGCCGAGCACTACCGCCGTGATCGCCATCAACTCGTAGCCTGTTCCCGCGTCGGATTTCGCTTGGCCCAAGTGCGCGACGTAGATGATAGCCGCGAGACTCGCAGCCAAGCCGGACAACACGTAAACGAAGAATAAACGTCGGGCAACCGGAATGCCTGCGTAGCGCGCCCCCTCTGCGGAAAAGCCCATAGCGTAGAGGCTGCGCCCGAAAGTGGTGAGGTGCAACCACCAGGCGCAGGCCACGATAGCCGGGATCAGAATGAACAACTGCGTCGGTATGAAACCGCCGACGTAACCCTGACCGAGAAACAGAAACTGTGGCGAGAAGCCCGAATAGTTCTCAATCCCGCGCGTAAGTCCTTCGGCAATCCCGCGAAAAAGCGAAAAGGTACCGAGCGTAACAATGAGCGGCGGAAATTTCAGTCGCGCGACGAGCGCTGCGTTCAACGCGCCGCCGAGAGCGCCGACCATAAGCGTGATGGCCACGGCCGGCGCCACCGGCAAGCGCATGTCGCGCCACAGGCCGCCGAGCACGACCGCCGCCAGCCCCATCATCGAGCCGACCGAGAGATCAATGCCGCCCGTGATGATGATCGGCGTCAGGACGAGCGCGAGCAGCCCGACTTCCACGCTCAGCCGTGTGACCTCGAACGCGTTCGACGCGCTAAAAAAATTCTCGCCGGTCAGACTAAAGATGCCGCACTCTATGAGGAGCACGACAATCAGCACCCATTCGTTATTCGGGAACAAGCGCTCGCGCCACGGCGCAACCAATAGCGGATCGCGGATCGCGGATTGCGGGAGGGCCGGTTTCATCTGGCTCTCCAAATCCGAAATCGGAAATCCGAAATCCGAAATCTATCGAGCGCCACGTCTGAAACGAGCGCCGCCAGGATAATCCCCCCTTGAATAGCCTTTTCCCAAAATGGGTTGATACCAGCGAACGTGAGCGCCGTGCCGATCGTTCCAAGAAGCGCCGCGCCGATGAGTGTCCCGCCAAGCGTTCCGCGCCCACCCGTTATCGCCGTTCCGCCTACGACCACTGCGGCAACCGCCTTCAATTCCAAACCAATTCCAGCATTGCTCGGCACGACGGAAAAGCGCACGGCGTTCAAGACTGCCGCCAAGCCTACGAGCGCACCCATCAAAATGAACACGGCAAAGATTATTCGTGGCGGCTCAATTCCCGCGAGCCGCGCGGCCTCCGCGTCTGAGCCAACCGCGTAAATTGCGCGACCTGCGCCGAGATTTCGCAACGCCCAGCTAAAGCCAACGAGTACGGCCAACGCGATGACGACGATGAACCACTGGCCCAACGTCTGCCCCAGCCCGAACCACTGAAAGTTCGGGGGCAGATTCTGCACCCACCTGCCTTCGGTCACCCACCGAAGCGCGTCGCGCCACGCGACCAGCATCGCCAGCGTCACGATGATCGAAGGTAAACGAAGCCACCCGACGAGAAGCCCATTGACGGCGCCCATCGTTGCGCCGATCACGACCAGGCACGGCAGCAGCAACCCCACCGCCACGCCTGCCTTCGCCAACTCCCCAGCAACGATGGCGCAGACGGCGAACTGCGAGCCAACGGAGATGTCAATTTCTCCGACCAGAATGACCAACGTCATCCCGATTGCGATGAGCAGCGTCGGCGCATTGTTGACAGCGAGATCCTGCAGATTGGCGGCGCTGAAGAAGGAAGGCGCAACGATGCCGACCAACAATAAGAGCACGGCAAAAGCCACCGCCGCCGCCAATTCCCGTTTGTAACGACCGAGATTCATCTCTTAGAGTTGGTGGCTTTTGCCTGCGCCTCAACCTCGCTAAGTTCGTGGCCTAGAGCCAGGGCGAGAATCTTCTGCTGGGTCGCCTCCGCGCGGTTAAGGATGGCGACGATAGTTCCGCCGTGCATCACAGCGACGCGGTCGCTCATCCCTAAAATCTCCGGCAACTCCGACGAGATCATCAGAATGGCGACGCCCTGCGCGGCCAGGTCAGTCATCAGGGCATGAATTTCCGATTTAGAGCCGACATCAATCCCCTGTGTCGGCTGGTCTAGAATGAGCGCCGAAGGCTTTGTGACCAGCCAGCGCGAGAGCGCGACCTTCTGCTGGTTGCCGCCAGAAAGCGCGCCGACGGGGAAGAAAATCGCTGGTGTCTTAATGCCCAATCGCCGCGTGTAGTCCGCGGCCAGTTCCTTCTCGAGCTTGAAATCCATCACCCCGTGGCGGGAGAGGCGATCAAGAGAGGCCAACGTGATGTTGGCCCCGATCTGCATATCAAGAATGACGCCGTGCCGCCGCCTGTCTTCGGGCAAGTAAGCGATGCCGCGCTTGATGGCCTGCGACGGGCTTTCGATATGAACTCGCTTGCCATGCAGCAACGTTTCCCCATCATCCGCCGGAGTTAATCCGAAGATTGTGCGCGCCAGTTCCGTGCGTCCCGCGCCGACGAGTCCGAACAAGCCGACAATCTCTCCGGCGCGCACCGCCAAGTTGATGTTCTTGATACCCGCCTCGCCGCAACCCAACTGCCTAAGCTCTAAGACCACGTCGCCCAAGACGACCTCTTTCTTCGGGAAGACCGCAGACAACTCGCGCCCAACCATCAACTGAATAAGTTGCTGGCGATTCACCTCCGACATCAGCCGCGTGCCAACCGTGGACCCGTCGCGAAGTACCGTCACGCGGTCTGCGATCACGGGCAACTCTTCCAGCCGGTGCGAAATATAAACGATGCCGGCTCCTGAGGCGCGCAATTGGCGTATCACGCGAAAGAGGTTCTGCGTATCCTCTTCGGAGAGCGAAGCGGTCGGCTCGTCCATAATTAAGACTTTGGCCTTGGCCCCAATAGAGCGGGCTGTCTCCACCAATTGCTGCTGCGGCATTGAGAGGTCGCACGCAGGCGTATCAACGTCAATTTTCGCCCCTACCTGCGATAGAAGCTCGGCGGCGCGGCGACGGCGCGCCTGCCAGTCAACGCGGCCCAACATTGCGACCTGCTCCAGACCGAGAGCGATGTTTTCCGCGACGGTCAGTTCTGGAAATAGCGCGGGCTGCTGATAAATGGCGGCAATGCCAAGCTGCCTTGCAACGCGCGGAGAGTTGTGCAGGATCGTCTGGCCGGCAAGCTCTATGGCGCCGCTGTCAGGTTCGACCGCACCGGTAATGATCTTGATGAGCGTGGACTTGCCCGCGCCGTTCTCGCCAATGAGCGCGTGGACTTCCCCTGCGCACAACTCAAACGAAGCGCTCTTGAGCGCCTGCACCCCAACGTAGGACTTGGTGATGTTGCTGACCTGGAGCAGCGGACTTTCAGCCATAGTCTCAACCTTCAAGCGTCATTTGTTCGTAAACTCCTTTCCACGCCTCACTGGCAGGGGCCCGCTTCTCTCCAGCCAATCATCTGCCTGTCTTCACCACCCAAGGCGGAGTTCAATACGTAGCGCGGCCCCCGCTCACGTCGTAACACTGGCCGGTCACGAAACTCGCATCATCAGAAGCCAGGAAGTGAACGACCGCAGCGACCTCTTCTGGTCGGCCGAGGCGGCCCATGGGAATTCGGATTGTCATGTATTCAATTTGTTGCGGAGTGATCTGCTTGAGGACCGGAGTTTCGATCACCGCTGGAGATACACAATTGACATGCACTCCTGAAACGACAACCTCCTTTGCCAACGCCTTAGTCAGCGCGATCACCCCAGCTTTGGCTGCAGAGTATGCCGCCAGATTAGGATTTCCCTCCTTACCGGCGATCGAAGCTACATTCACAATCTTGCCGTACCTGCGCTCGATCATCTGCGGCAGGAATGCCTTTGAGAAAAGAAACACACTCTTTAGATCAACCGCCATAACTTGGTCCCACTCTTGCTCACTGACCTCGACCAACGGCGCATTCTTGCCCGGAATTCCCGCGTTATTTACCAGAATCTCGACCTTTCCAAATTCGCGCAGCACGTGGTCTTGTGTCTGACCCACATCGGCGGCTTGCGACACGTCGCAACGAACAGCTGCCGACTTCCTGCCTTGAGCGCGAATACGGTCCGCGACTGCCTCAGCAAGGGGCAGGTTAAGGTCTACGACGACCACATCGGCGCCTGCATTGGCCAGGCGGAGCGCGATGGCTTCGCCGATACCCTGGGCCGCGCCGGTAACGATGGCTACGCGATCTGTTAGATTTTTTTCCATATTTCTCTTTGCTTCAGCGACTCTTCTCGCTACGAAAGGAATCGCCGAAAAAACCGGCGATTGCTTGACCGAAACGGAGGGGCTAGTAGCGGGCTACGATCTCGTATCTGCCTTGCATACTGAGACCGACCCGGATGCCGTCCTTTTCTGCCTTTACCCGCACTCCTTCTACAGCCGTTCCCCCTCTCCACACAACATTGCCATTAAGCTGAACCAGAGAGGCCTTCTTTCCACTCTGTGCAGGAATCAACACGGATGCTGTAGTTGCTGTGGGCAGGCTACCCTCGATGCGAAACTCTTCCACCGAAGAGCGCCAGGAAACGTGAATGTCTCCCTTCACCGATGGGAAGACGCCCCGAGCCCATTCCAGCCCGGCCGGATGCGGCTCAACAACGAAGTCGCCAAAACCTGCTGTAACTCCTCGAACGCCCAGAACATAAGTCGTCAAATCGGAGGCGGGCGTGGCGGACCAGCCGTGGCATTCGCTGGCCTCTCGACTCCAGGTTTCCCAGATGGTGGTGGCGCCCGCGTCGATCATTTTTCCCCATAGGTCGCGAATCAATCGGACCATCCGCTCGTGTTCGCCGTTATGCGCCAGCGCCGCGTTCACCCAGTGCATGAAGAAGGGTTGGGCCTGCACCACCTGCCTTTCCTCATCAACGATCACCTGCAGAGAGCTTTCTGTCGACACCGATGACTCCGGAGCCTCCGCAGATCCCCACTTCGCGGGGGGAGTGATCCGGTCTTGGTCGAAGATATAGGAGAGTATCCGTGAACGCTTTTCCGGTGAGGCAATGTCATAAAGCAGACAGAGAGCATTGGACTGCTGGCTTACGCGGCGGGACAGCACACCCTCGACATTAGCGTCCACATAGACTCCTCGACGTTCATCCCACAGACGTTCGTTGATCCCTGCCTTTATACGCCCGGCCAAGTTGTCGTAGCGCTGTTTGGCTGCCTCATCCCCGACCAGTTCGGCCATCCGGGAGGTTTGCTGCAGTGTGTTGTAGAAAAGAGCATTCAAGATGGTGTTTTGGCCGCGCCTGTCCAGCGGCGCCCAATCCCCAAAGATCCATGGGGTGACATCGGCAAGCAACCCTTGGGAATCGACACGTTGTTCGAACCATCCCACCGCCTTCACCATGTTGGGATAAAGTGCTCGGACCATCCCCCGATCCCCGGTAAATCGGTAGTACTCCCAAATCGTGCCGATCCAATGCAACGTGAAATCCTTGATATTAAATATGCCCACAACTCCGAACTTGTCGTCTCCCGGGTAGAACATCATGATCAGCCCATCCGAGCGCTGCGATTGGGCCACCTGCCGGAGCAACTTAGCCGCCAGCTTTGTGTCTCCGAAAACGGCGTAGTTGACCTTGGTTTGAACGTATGCATCGCCCACCCACTGCCGTTGCTCTCGATTGGGGCAATCTTCGTAGGCGTCATGCATGCAGAGCTGAGTTGTGTAGCGAGAAGTTTCCCAGATCTTGTTCAGCAATGGGTCGCTCGACTCAAACGAGCCACGATTTCCTACCGGGTAGGAGGTGAAATTGACTGTGGCTTTACGTAGCTTTATGGGCCGCGGGCAGTTTCGAATCGTCAGCTGGAGGTAGCGAAATCCATCCCATTCGAAAGCTTCCCAGCGTTGTGGACCGTCCTTCATAACGTAGCGGTTGAAGTGCAGACCGTTGCGCGTCGGGGTGACGCGGCCGTTGGCCAGACTTTCGCTGACTCCCATATCCACAATACCACCCGCCACTCCTTCCAGTTCCAGGCGCGGGTATCCGGTTACTTCGCGACCAAAATCAAGCACCAGCACCGCACTGTAACCCGGAGTATTGTGCTCGCCAGGTGGCATGGTGCGGATAACGGCCTCGCCCCCAGCTCCTGAAGCCAACGATTTCGCATTCTCCACCGTGCAATTCTTCAACGGGCCGGGAGCTTCTTGGCTCATCTGATGGGCCAGCGTGGGCGCAGCCCCGGGCAAGAGGTCTTGGACTTCCCCAACCAGCGTCACCTGTGACGGCGCGATCTCTTTTTCGAGGAGCATAGGGATGTCACGGGGCACCAGGTTTTCCCAAGGGAAGGGAGCCATCAAAGGGGGATCGTTTCCAGAGACTCGACTGATGATCTGGACGCCTCGCCACCGCGAATCGTCATAGTTGGGGAGGTCCCATCCCTCCACTTCCTGAGTGGCGTCGTAGATTTCTACAAAGCCCAGCGCCCCATTCACACGCGGGGCATCCTGCATCCAAGCCGGCGCACGGAGAGATTTCCACGTGGTGTCGCTTTTCAACAGAGTAGACTGCCTGCCCGACTTCTCCAGCCGGCAATGAAAGAGGAATCCGGGTCGTCCCACTTCGTACCATCCCGTCTTTTCGCCGTAGTAATGAACCAAAGCAGCAATGACGTTTCTTCCGGGCCGCAGCAAGGGTGCAATGTCGTACTCATCGTAATATTGCCAGATCGGATCGCAACGCGCCGGGCCGCGTCCCACATAGTGTCCGTTCACATAGAGCTTGTAACGGCTGTCGGCGCTGATCTGGGCTAAGGCCCGGTCGGCTCCCTCGGAGAGGTCGAAGGTCTTACGGAAATAAACAAAAAGATTCTTGAAGGGGCGAGATTCGAAAAGGGGGCCGTCCACGAAGAAAGGCTGAGCCCCCTCGATCGGCTCCCAAATCCACTCAGCCCTCAAGTTATGAGGTCCGGTCTTTTTCGGCGCCTCGGCTGGGGCTTGGGGGCTGGGCTGCCAACTGGGGCGGCTCTGTGCGTGTGTATCGGTTATGAGGATTCTCTGTTTGCTACCATCCGCCTCCATTATCCAGATCCCGATCCCCTGGCTGCCGGGCCTGTTACTAGCAAACAAGATCTGGCGGCCATCCGCCGACCAGACAGGCTCATCGCAATTGATCCCTGGCGGCTGGTCAGTCAACTGTTTGCGATTTCTACCGTCAGCATCCATCACCCAAACGTTCCCATACTTAGGTTCAATGCCGGACCAAAAGGCAATCTTGGACCCATCGGGCGACCAGACCGGAACATTGCCATCCGGATATCTGTCGCCATGAGGGAAAGTGAGCTGGGTCGGATGACTGCCATCCGATTCCATCACCCAGATTGCGTAGTGACCACTACGCGTAGAACAAAAGGCGATTCGACGGCCGTCCGGCGACCAGTTAGCGGCGTTGTTAGTGGTAGCGGCAGCAGTGGTAGTCAGTCGTTTCTGATTGCTTCCATCCGATTCCATCACCCAAATCTCAAAGTTCCCTGTCCGGTTGGATCCAAACGCAAGCCTCTTCCCATCGGGTGACCAGGTCGGGAACTCATTCTCGCCTTGTGTGGTAAGCTGTGTCGCGTTGCGGCCATCGGCGTCTATTACCCAGATTTGAGGGGCCCCGCTCCGATTAGATGTGAAGGCGACTCTCTTCCCGTCGGACGACCAGGCGGGGAAGTAATTCCGGTTCCCATCCTGAGTCAGCCGCTTTTTCCCGGAGCCGTCCGGTCTGACGACGAAGATCTGCTGCCGCCCATCGGCATCACGGGCCCCGTAGGCGACCAGAGATGGTTTGCCAGATACAATCTGTTCACGCCCTCGTTCGGTATTTCTATCAACCGGTTTTTGGGCAGAGGCCTGTTGGGGCTGCGACCAGCCCGCCACCAGGACGATCACCAGCGCCACCAGGATCCCCGGCCTCACACTCCTTTTCATCCAAGACATTACATCTATCATTTGATCCCTCCTCCGTCATCTCTCTTTACTGTTACTCCCAAGAGAATTCGGCCTCCAACAATTTGGCAGGCGCCAGCCTCACCGGCCCCAGCATCCCCGACGCCGGCTTCTCCGCCAGCCCTGGCCGCCCCTGCCCATACCGGTTCGCCAGCGTGTTGGTCACACCCACCTCCAAACGATTCGCCCCCTCTTTCAGCAGCCCTGTGATATCCATCCGATACGGGCTCCACAATCGCGTGCCTGCTGCCTTCCCATTCACCTTCACCGTCGCTATATCCTTGACTACTCCCAAATCCAGATACACTCTCCTGCCTGCATCCAACCACCCCTTCTCCACAGCTATCTCTTTCTCGTACCATCCTGTCCCTGAGTAATCAGGCCACTGGTCAGTCCAGCTCCCTGTACCCCTCATAGCCGCTGGCTTGTCTACCCCCTCCAAACGCAAAAGCCATGGCCCTTCAACACTCACCGGCCTCAGGCTCTCGCCCTGTGGCAGCGACCGAGTCACAACACGGCCCTCGTAAACTGCGCTCACACTCACCGCCCCTTGCCTCTCGGTTTCAACAGTTACCTTCAGCCGCTTGCCTTTCGCTTCGCTCTCCAACACCTCAGCGTCGCAGTGTGTCAGGTGAGGCGCTCCACTGACCGGCCTCTGGCTGTCAAACACGATGGCCACTGCGCTGTAGGGCAGCAGCCTCAACGGTATTGTCGTGCGGCCTCCTGCTTGTCGGAAGACCAAAGCATCGCGAACCACTCCCGTCTCCGGGTCCCAAACCGACGGCGCTCCCGAACGCGCGAAGGTGAAATCGTCGGCCACTATATGAGCGGAGTCGTTGCTGATCAGGTACCAGTCTTTCCCTCCCCCGCGCTTGTGCAAAATGGCAATGCTCGGATGCAACGTGGTTGCCTGCACGTCTCGAAGAGCCGCCTTCCCGACAGCCTCGACTAGCTGACCGATCCAGGGCTGAGAGAAATCCAGAACGCGCCCCTGGGCAATCGAACTGGGGGCCATCATGAAGCCTGGGTGTCTGGCCAGGTCCTCGCCTGAGACCATATTGGCAATGGGGATGAAGACGCCTCGCCCCCCAGCGGTGTTCCCCCTTTCAATCTTCGCATCCGGCCTGGCTTGCTGTGTGCCAAACACTGCCCGCAAAAAGCTATCCACGGCCGCCGCCTGGCCGTCAGTAGTTGTGGCTGGAAGCAGGCCCAGCGCGATGATGGTCCCTCCCTGCTGGTAGAATCTCTCCAGAGTCCGAGCCGCCGCTCCGGAGATCGAGGGGACGGCAGGCAGGACCACCGCAGAGTACTGATAGTCTCTCACCGTAAGCGTCTTCCCAGTCACCTCGATCGGCACGTTGAGGTCTGCGCTCCCAGCCAGGGCCAACTCATCGATATAGTTGAAGTCGTAAGTGGCGGCCTTCAGGGCCATGGAGCTCGCCAGGAAGTACTCTTCCATCTGGCCGAGCGGCTTGAAGTTCATAATCCCACCTTCGGTCATGATGGCTGTAGTGGGATAGAGGATGGCGACATCCACCACCTGCCGGCCGCGGCCCGCCAGGTAGAGCGTACGCGAGGCGTAGGCAGCAAACTTATGAAAGTCGTTTCTCCATAGCTGGTGATAGAATAGGTCAGGAGGCGATTCTTGTTTTCGCGGGCCTTCGACCGAATAGTAAAACGCATGGAGGACCTGGGTGTCGATGCCACTGGTCGCATGCCAGTTGATCATAGACTTCATCTGCTCCAGAGTCAGCCCCCAGCCGTAGGCGCCGAAGGTCTCGCTCAACGAATGAGGGACGCCGAACAGTCGGGCCGCTGAGCTGCCTATTTTGGGGTTGATCAACCCCAAGCTGCGCTGGCCGATCTGATCAATGCCGGCCCTGTGCATATACCGCTGGGTCTTGAAATAATCTCCGCCTTCAAAGGTCAGATGGAAGCGTAGCGTGTCTTCCAGGACATGCCCGATGGATTCTATCCGGTGAGCATTGCACCAGTCGTATATCTTGCGGAAATAGGTCTCCATATAGAGTGTGGAGACGGTGTCCCAGAAGTCGGCCCGCGCCTTGGCATTGGCCTCGCTCTGTCCCACCCACAGCAGCGGCAGCGACTCAATCAGCGAATAGCCCTTCTTGCGCTCAAAGACCTCAGGCAGCGCCTCCGTCCAGGGGATCGTATTGGGCAGATGCCCATCTATCCGGTTATTGGAGAATCCCGGTTCGTCCGTAAAAATTGCGATGATGGTATTGCCAAAGTATTCGGCGAATCTCTTATAGTACTCCTCGTGTGTGACTGAGATGAATTTGTCAACGGCGGCCGGATTCATCAGGTCCGGGCAGCAAGGCAAAGCGCCGGCCAGCCCGGGCCCGGAGCCAGGAGTGGTATTCCGTTGTATGAAGAACATCAACCGCCAATCGCCTTCCGGGGGATTCCACTTCAGGTGTCCCTGGCTCACTTCCGAAGTGAGAGTCCTGAACGTCGAGTGGATCAACCTGCCTTGTTCGGCTTTTGCCGCAATGACCGCCACCAGCGTCCCATCCGGAACCTTCCATGACCTGTCCCGGCGCGGCTCCTCCGCTCCAATGGGCATTTCCACCATGGCAAGGTGTTTGGCAATATACTCCGGGTTCGGCCCCACTTGCCGGTTTCCCACCGGGCCTCCCTTCAACACCCTTCCACCTGCATAACCGCTCGGCCAGTCGAACTCGTCGTAGAGTATGACTTTCAAGTCTAATCGCCGGCAGACCTCCAAGCCGAATTTGAACCTCTCAAAGTAGGTTTCCGACAGGTAGTACTCCATTTCGCCCCGGTTGAACTCTCCGCCCATTCCAGATCGAGGATGGAAGACCACTGAATACATGCCAGCCTCTTTCATGGCGTGCAGCTGGCGTTCCATTTCCTCTGGATGCATGTCCCCGTTCCAGAACCAGAAGGCTGAAAGATCAACCACAGGAGCACGAAACTCCTGTGGGGTGATTCCCTGATCGGAACCTCGCGAACCGCCCACGATCAACGGAAAGCATGGCAAAAGCAGAAAAACAAAAGCCGGCATTGACGCTCGCTGCAGATTCTTCATTTCCGATCTCCTTCTTTTCGATGCTTTTTGTTGGCGGCCTCGAAGTCGTAGGGGAATGTCTTTTCAGGTTCCATCACCCAAATCTGAAAGTTCCCTACTGCCAAATCTGAAGGTTTCCTGTTGATGGATATGCCGGAGGCCCCGGGTAGTCAGGGTTCACGAATGACTCTCCACCTGGAACGTCCCAGGCCCCTGCATCCAGTAACGCGCTCTCCCCCCGCTAAACGCTTGCTTCTGTGCTCGCGCCTTGCTGATCAGTCGTGTCGCCTCCAGGCTCCTGGCCGGCACGCTCAATTCCACGACCGCCTTCATCGGCGCGCTTACACTCAGCTCGAACCTCGTCCCTTCACGCTTCCAGTTAACCGAAACATCGCCCCGAGGCGTGGGCACGATGCCCTTCGCCCAGGTCAGCTCGCCCGCCTGCGGCTCCACCCGCAGCCCTGCAAACCCCGCCTCGGTCCCTTGCACGCCCAGCACGTATGCCGAAAGGTCGTAATTCGGAGCGCAAGACCAGGCGTGGCACAGCGATGCATGCCCCCCGAAGTGCTCCCACCAGGTCGTCGC
The DNA here is from genome assembly GCA_022616615.1 of Acidobacteriota bacterium. Lineage (GTDB taxonomy): Bacteria > Acidobacteriota > Terriglobia > Versatilivoradales > Versatilivoraceae > VFZK01. The sequence continues at coordinate 1,217 of JAKEER010000093.1, read as the reverse complement.
TCCCGCCTCCAGCATCTGCCCATACGCCTGGCGAGTCGCCTCGACCGCCTCCTCATGTCGGCCCGCGGCCCGTAAGGCTTCCAGATAAAAATAGTAAAAATATGGCGTCCCGATCTGAGCCACATCCTGCCGCGGCTTACCGAATAGTTTGGCGAAGCTGAGCGAGACCCGCTCGGCAGGGGCCACCCCGGCGTAGGCTGCCAGGATGCTGTCATGCACTGCGAGCCTGGAGTCCAATTGGCTTGCTCTGCGCACGTGCGCATAAACGCCATGCTGTTCGGACCACAAGTGCTCGTTGATGGCCCGCTTCAGCTTCTCGGCCCTGCTCAGCCAGTCGCCTTGTTGATTCTTCTCCCCGACCAGGCCGGCGAGCGCCGCGGCATCCACCAGTGCGCGATAGTAGTGACAGTTGACACCCGTCAGTTCCCCTTCGCCACCCATCGGTGAGGGCATCAGCCCAGGCACCCAGTCCAGAAACGCAAAGCCTGGGACGTTGTTCAGCAAACCATCCGCATCAATAAACCGGCCCAGATAAGAGATTACCCGAACCAGGTTCGGATACAATTCCGAAACGAGCTTCAAGTCTCCCGTGTAGCGATAATGATCCAGTAACATGCTCACCCACTGAGCCATGAAAGTGGGGATTCCGGAGGGTACGGTTTGTCGGGTGGGATAGACAGCGATGTCTGCCGGATATTCGGCCGGCAGAGCTCCCTCTTCAGTCTGGCCCTGTGCGAACTGGCGCAGGCATTTCGTGCCTAGCGCCACGTCACCGAAGGTCATATAGTTGGCCATCAACTCGACCTGCGCGTCTCCTAACCACTGGCCCTGTTCCCGCCATGGACAATCCTCGTAACCATCGTGCATGCAGAGTTGCAGCGTCCAGCGCCCCACCTCCCAAATCTTCGTCAGCAACGGGTCTGAGCATTCAAACGAGCCTCGATATTTGACCGGATAAGAGGTAAAGAGGAGGCTAACCGACTCGACCTCCACCGGCTTCGGGCAGTTGCGAAAAGTAAGCTGCAAATAACGAAATCCTTTCCAGAAGAACAATTCCCATTCCTGGGGGCCGTCCCGCATGATGTAGCGATCAGCGAAGCTCCATTGGTCGCGCAGCGTGTCCACGTGCCCGTTCACCAGCATCTCGCAGTATCCAAGATCCACGATCCCGCCAGCCACTCCGTTCAAGCGCAGACGGACGAAGCCGGCCACCTCTT
>JAKEER010000670.1 GCA_022616615.1 Acidobacteriota bacterium | reverse complement strand
TGCTCGGCGAAGCCCTGAAACGTGTCGGCGAGGTATACTTTCCGGCCGAACTTCTCTGCATAAAAGCTGAGGAGAGCGGAAGACTGCCCTTGGTACACACCAAGCTCAGCAAGCGATCCCGCATGTTTCGAGAGCACATGCTTCACATTGAGCGCCAAGCTCCACACGCGCGCGAAATCCAGGCCACGAAACGGATCTTTTTGAGTCCAGAGGCGAAACGCCTGGACAAAGTCGGGATGAGCCTGGAATTCAGTAAAAGAACTGGGCTGAAGCATCAATCCGAGATGCTTCGTATAGCTGAGCTCACGTTCCCACCAGCGGTTTTCCCAGTACCGCTCCAGAACATCAACCAGCTTCGCTTCGGCGTGGTCCGCCGGCTCACGTGCCAGAAGCCTGTAGGTTCGCCGCTTCCGCCTGGGCATGAGATGCATTCGCTTCCGTGCGCGGATTCTGAACTCCGCAGCAACCGCGGTGTAATCCTACCTTCTAGGCTGAAGGAGCCCGCAGGCGCCGCAAGCTTTGCCAGAAATACAAGCTGACTCGTTCTACCACGTCCCTGCACCATCCTGAATTACCGCTCACGGGTGACCCGCTCCCGCCCAACAGGCTGTGTGCTGGCAGGCAGGGGCGCTTCCGGGGAGCTGGCGCCATTCACTCCCAGCAAAAGCTGGAGGCGGCGCCAGCCTCTCTGCAGCACTGCCCCCAGGCCGCCCTGCCGAAAATGGAACAGGCCCCAGGTCCAGTAGTGCTTGGTCAGGAGCAACAGCCGCGCCAGCTGTATCAGAAGCCCCGGGTGACCGTTGCCCAAAGCGTCAATGGCCTCGCGCAGCTCATACTTGCCCAGTACCCGCAGCTTGCCGTTCGGGGAGCCAACCGCGTCGGGGGGGTCCCCGTTGGCCGAGGGCCAGGTCACCGCTCGCCCGTCCTGCGGGAAGAAGAGGGCGTGCTCGAGGCGCGCTTTCCAGCCGAACCACTGGTAGTAGGACTTTCTGCCCGGCTTGATCTCAAACGGGTCCGGATAGGCCTCCTGGAGGTCTTTCCTCATCCGGTAGATGAGCCGGTGGATGTGGGTGATGGGCTCGCCGTTCTCGAACGTGCCGTAGGCCCAGGCCGTGTCGTGGCTATTGTGGTCGAGCCCGTTCCGGTTGGCCTCTTCGTACCAGCGGATCAGGCTTTCGACGGCGGGGTTGCCGGCGGCGTACTTGGTGGCCATGATCTTGTGGGCGCCGCTGTCAAAACCGGTGAAGTGGTAGAACGCCAGCGGCTCGCCGTCCACCGTAAATCCCTTCTCGAAGCTCCCCTCGAGTTCGCGCGTGGCGATGTTCCAGGGGGCCACGTTGAAGCGCGAGGACTTGATCACTTGAACGCCGTCGAAGAACACCGGCACGTGATTGATCCATTTCTGGTCGGTCCACAGGTGCATGTCGAGCGCTTCCCGGCAGAAGTGATAAAGCCGCTCAGCCCACCAATCGGCGAAACGGCGACTCTCGTCGGTGTTGCGCACCCCCAGGAAACCAAGGTTGTAGATGCCGTGGCGCAGACTGCAAATCTCGTTGTCCACAATGGCTTCGAGCGTCGCTTCCGGCGTGGTCTGGTGAGGGGTCAGGATGATGTTGCTGCCGCTCAGAGCTTCGATGAGGTCGTCGATGCCGGAAAAGAACACAAGATCGGAATCGAAGAAGTAGACCTGTTCGCACCCGGGCTGCTCCAGCAACCGGCGCAGCACGAAGGGCTTGATGGCCGTGCACAGCTCCGTGATGGTGTGCTGGAAAATCCAGCCCCTCCCCCCGGGAATGTTGAGCGACTCCACCCCGCTCACGCTGTCAAAAGGTTCCTTCGACAAGTCGAGCCAGTCCGGAGCCTTATCGGCTAGCGCCAGATGAAAGGCAAACTCCGGGTGAAAGCGTTTGAGGGATTGGCAAAGAATCCGCGCCCGGTGAACGTGGTTCGCCGCCACCCCGGTAAAGGCATGCAGTTTGTGGCGGGTGGCTCCAATCCTAGATCCGGTCATCGTCAATCAATCCCTTGCCCGAAAGAACGCGTTGGCGACTGTATAGGCATGAAGCACATAGCCATGTGGCTCGATGATCTCCGCGAACAGGCGCCGACTGTTGTCGTCCGCCTCGACGCAAAACAAAAGCGGGCGAAAGTTTTCAAGGTCTAGTTCCCTAACGATCTTGAGGTCTTCGCCCTCGCAATCGATACATAAGAAGCCGATGTCCTTGGGTGCTCGGGCTTGTTGCAAAACGTTAGTCAGCGTATCGGTGCTGACTGTTGAAGTCTCATAGACATAGCCAAAATCCCTCTCATAAGAGGCCGCAAAAGCATCGTGAAGGGTGCTCACTTGGGCATATTTCCATTTGTCTTCCTCTGTGGTGCCTGCAGGACCTGTCGAGAATTTCATCGCGACCTTCTCTTGCCGTCGGTCGGATAAAGCAGTTTGCATGCACGCGATATCGGGCCGGTTTGCATATAGCGCTCGCAGCCTCGCGAATACTCTAGGATTAGGTTCAATCACGACACCTCGCCACCCATTCAGGAAGAGAGCGCGAGAGTTGCTGCCAACAATGCCATCGTAGGCTCCAGCGTCGACGCAGTACTCGTTGAATCCTCTGCGGCAGTGTGAAAAAAAATCGAGAATGATGCGTTGCTCGTCATATTGCGAGAAATCCCGATCGACGTTGAACGTGGTGATGCCTCCCTTTGCAGTCGGCGCACTCATGCTACATCGGGCGTCCGCTTGTCTCGTAATCTTCCCTCTCGAGATTCAACCGACAGTGCGGGAACTCGCCGGGAAAAGTCATCGGGCCGGTTCAGGAAGGTATATGCTGTTTTCGTCGCCTGGAGGAAGCTGGTCCCATAACGCAGGTCGGGCTCGAGGTAATTCCCCTCCGCCCATTCGTTCCAGGCGTTGATGAATACCAGCCTTTCCTCCCCGCGAAATTTCCGCAGGGTGTAACCCAGGGCGTTTTGCACCCACTCGGAGTACTTCTCCGGGGTCACGTTGTGGAAGACGACGGCATTCTTGCCGTGGCGCGGGGTGTTGTCCCACGCCAGCATAATCCCTTTGAAGCGTTTGTAGGGGACGTCCTCTCTTTCCGAGTAATACCGCACGATCCTCTCGTAGTCGTAAATCCGTCCGGTGAACTCCGGGCTGACCTTCAGTTCCTTAATCTTGTCATAGAACAACTCCTCCGGAAGGATGAACGATGGGACCTCATAGGCAGCGTCGAATCCGATATCCTCGGGTTTCGTCCAGGGGTCAAATCCTTCGCAGCGTACCAGATAGGGCTCGCCCAGGCCCGCTTTCCGCAGCTCATTCCTCCACGTCTCGACAGTCCGCCGGGGGTTGGGAAACAACTCCGTTCTATAGATCAACAGCAAAGGCCGCCCATTCACTCGGATATACCTGGGATCATCAAAAGTCGGGAGGAAATGCCGGATGAACCTGATGTCATCTTCATGCGTGTGCTCTTGCGCGACTAAGATCTCGCGCTCCAGACCGTCCCATCGGCGGGTCCAATTTTCATTGGCCCAACAAAAGCAAAACGGTCGGTTTGGCTTTCGCCGCCGCAGCATAGTATCGACCGGTAAATGGAGCAGCCGTTTTCCCTGGAACCAGTAGAGGTAGTAGCAGAAGCCGTGAATTCCATGTTCTTGGGCCAACGCCGCCTGCCTCTCCATGATCTCCGGCACTCTCAAGTCGTAGTAACCCAATTCACCCGGTAGGCGGGGTTGATACTGGCCCTCGAAGAAGGGCCGCGCCTTTCCAACGTTTCTCCATTCTGTAAAACCCTTCCCCCAGTTCGCGTCGTTTTCGGGAATGGGGTAGTATTGCGGAAGGTAAAACGCGATAAGGCGCGGCAACTCTTCACCATTCGCCCCGGAACTGCTAAGGACGTCAGGGCTCTCGCGAGAGGCGACTTCGACTCCGGATGAAATTCTGTCTGCGGCCGCTGTAGGTCCACCGTGTTTTTGATCCGAATCGAACTTTCGCGCCACAGCCTGTTTGACGATATCCAGTGGAATGTCAGTGGCAGGTCCGTTCTCGTTGCGAATCAAAACGGCATTGGAGCCGTCAGCGTACCCTCCAGTGAAAGGGTTGTACGTCTTGAAGGGTCCGATCTGGCCCATGACGACGATTCCGTACGTGTTGACGGCATTGGCCAGATGGGCGGGACCGCTGTCAACACCGACAAATAGGGCCGCGCGCTTGATGATTTCCGCCGTCTCCAGGAGGGAGGTTTTTCCGCACAGGTTGATATAGCTAGGAATGTGGGAGGCTAGGATCGGCTCTAAGCCAACCTCCACCACGGGTGTGCGGAAAGCCTTCACCACGTGTTCAGCCAAAGCATTCCATTTGCCCGCATCCCAGTCCTTGTATGTCTCATTGGAACGACAATGGATCACAACAAATGTATCCGGCAGTTCGAGCCTATCGACCGCCTTAACCACTTCCTCCGATACGTAGACACGAGGTTGCTCTTCTAATGGTGGCAGCCCTGCCCCCAGGCAAAAGGACCGCAACAAGCTGCCGTAATTAAAGTAAGTGTCGCCAGTAACGGACACATCGCCGCTTGTCTTAGAGAGGGGAAGTCTGCATTGCTGACATATCCTGTCGTTGACATGCAGGTCGACGACCCGATCAAAAGCGCCATGCGCGACGAGCTTGATCCAATCCGTCAGGCACTCGACGGCGATGGTCCGGTCAATATAGGGGTTGCTGTCCAGCAACTCGCGGTACGGCTCCCGAACAACCCATGAAATCTCTACGTCCGGCGATTGTTTCTTTAGATAGCGGACAACAGGTTCGCATGCCACTATGTCACCGAAGTGCTCCACCAAACCAATACCTATGTGGAACGCCTTCTTTTCCTCGCTGATCTTCAAAAACCGGGCTGTCCGAACAGAGGATGAAATAGCTGTCGTTGGCACGTTTCCATCTCTTTGAGCCTCTCCAGCATCCTGGGTGGCACTTGGTCGGGGGTGGTGTGCTTGCCGGTTCGCGCCGGCCTCCGCGACGTTGGGATTCTGTTGCAGATGCGGGTCGGCGTCGAAATTCAGGCTCGGGCTGCGTCCTTCCTTGGCGCCTTGTTGCAGGTAGTGCGCGAGCGGATTCACCCCGGCCCACGCTACGTCTGGATTCTGTTGCAAATACCAATCGCCGTCGAAATTCGGGCTGGGCCTGCGTCCTTCCTTGGCGCCTCGTCGCAGGTAGTGCAGCAGCGGATTCACCCCGACCCTCGCTACGTCGGGGTTCTGTCGCAAGTACCAGTCGCTGTCGAAATAGCGGTTCGGATCGCGCCTGTCCCTGGCGCCCCCTCGCAGGTAGTGCAGCAGCGGATTCACCCCCGCCCTTGCTACGTCGGGGTTCTGTTGCAAATACCAATCGCTGTCGAAGAGCCCCGACGCGGCAAGTAACCTCATCTCGCGGAGCAGCCGGATACCCTCCCAGACGTAACGCGGAAGTTGTAGAATCGCCGCCAGCGACACCCAGTTGCGCTGTGGTGTTTTCTTCGTTACCCCTCTTCTCCAGGTACCCCCAGGAAGTAGCTTGTCACGCAACCGGTAATAAACAGACAGAGTTTTCCAGCCGTGGGAATTAAGAATTTGGATCAAGAGCGCACTCTTCCTTTGTAGTTCTTGAGCGGTCTGCTCGTGGACCCGGGCTAGGCTCTCTTTCTCTGCGCTTAGGCTCTGCTTCTCAGCGCGTAGCCGAGCCAGTTCCTCGGCCTTTTGCGCGAGCGC
>JAKEER010000669.1 GCA_022616615.1 Acidobacteriota bacterium | reverse complement strand
TACATGATGACGAACACGGGTTAGAGAGATCAGACCGCCGATCAGATCAAATCTGTCCGGAGCGATCTTGTCGATCTTCCATCCCCAAAGAATGGAAAGCACGATGAAGATTCCGCCATAGGCGGCATACACCCGGCCAAAATGCGCAGGCTGCAGCGTAGGGATAACGCCATACAGGAACAGCACGGCGCCCCCAAGCAAGGCAAACCAGGCACTCTTTCCTTCGCGGAGCCACAGCCAAACCAGATATCCGCCCCCAATTTCACACAATCCAGCTAAGACAAAATAAAAGAGCGCTTTCCGCACGATGATTTACTTGCAGCGGCTTTGGGACCACCCCTCGCGGCATAGTGTCCCCTTCATCATTGACCACCTAGTTCCACCGCTGACTAGCGCGGCCCACTGCTCAGAGCGTAAACCATGATTCCAATCATCACGCCTACTACGGCGAGGATGATCGCTCCTTCCACCAGCTTCTCTTTCAGTGTCTTTTTTCCTAACGCAGCCTGACACGCACTCACTCCTGCTCGAAGAAGACGACAGCGGCTGAAAGCCGCTAGCTAGATGAAGCAGAGGAATATCATGGGCCTTTATCAGAAGTTCGTTCTACCGTGGCTCATCGACACGACGATGCGCAACAAGGAGGTTGCGGCCCGGCGAGCGGAACTCATCCCCAAGGCATACGTACACTGGTGGAAATTGGAATAGGCTCCGGGCTCAATCTCCCCTTCTACCCTGGCAGCATCACTCGCCTGTCCGGTGTCGATCCCTCGGCAGAACTTCTCAGCATGGCCCGCCGCAAGCTCACCGCCTTGCCGTTTCCGGTCGAGTTGTTCTTTCGATCCGCGGAGGATCTTCCATCTGATGACAGGAGCTTCGACACTGCGGTGCTAACTAACCTGGACCCTCTGCAGCATCGCAGATCCCATGCAGGCGCTTGCCGAGGTCAAGCGAGTGTTGAGGCCCGGTGGGCGGCTTTTGTTCGTTGAGCACGGTCTGTCCCCCGAGCCCAAAGTTCAAGCCTGGCAGCACCGCCTGACGCCGATCTGGAAGCGCATCGGGGGCGGTTGTCACCTCAATCGCAAGATCGACGATCTTGTCCGTCCCGCTAACTTCTGCCTCGTCGAGCTGCAGACTACCTACCTTCCAGGGCCGAGGCCAATGTCAGCCTAGCGACAACTCGATAATCCTTGCTGGAACTTGGAGTGCTCTCAACGATGACGTTTTGCGGCTGGCCCTCTGAGATCTCTGGGTTGGACACGCACCCGGCGATTAGGAACTCGCTGGAAGACGCCAGAAGCAGCTTTATGTGGGGCTCTACAGAGAACCAATATCTCTTTGCCAGCCAGCCGCTGCTGGAAAGAGACGAACAACTGTCGCCTCACCGACAAACGTCCTTCCATTCTTGGAGTAGGCTGGAGAGATCGACACCTTTCGCACCGGTGTGCCGGGAGCAAGGGGCGCGTGACCGAGGAATGGCTCGTCGCCCAACGGGGAGCCACTGAAGCGGCTCGGGTGCATCTAGATCAATTAAAGGGCCCAAAACATCAAATCAGTGAGTTCTTTCGAGAATAAGGAGGTCGTCATGAAAAAGCAGGTCTGTGTTCTGGGAATGCTTTTCACGCTCTTGGTTGTGGTTTCTAACCTGGAAGCACGAGGTTTTAGACAATACCGGCATCGAAGCCATCAGAATTATGGCTACAGAAGTCATGCTTATGGACACCCAGCCTATTGGTATCGCACCTACGGCGCCCATAACCACAGTTTTGTGTTCGGATTTAAGGCATCTCCGTCTGTTCGTTATGGCCGGTACTATGCGTATCCGCGCAAAACCTACACGCCATATTATGCGAATCCCTATTACGCAGGACGGTATTGCCGCTAAGCGGGACAATGATGCCGAAGAAAGCAAAAAGGCAGGAGAAGGCTGAATCCCGATTTTCTAGCGGATCGGATTGCAGGTCATGCCCGGGAACGTGCTGCAGACCTTTCTATGCCTAAGTTCCAGCAGATTATCCAAGAAGGGCGCAAGCAGCTGGCGGAATGGCTGGTCAATTTGGAAGAACCACCAAAGTTGGTCATCAGCATGAGTCGCTCCAGCAAAGCCGGCGAACCTCCTCCTGCCTTCACCCCCAACTGTGCCTTCTGTCATGGACAGCGGGAGAAGGCAACATGCGCCACCGCTGATTGGGGAGGCGTCCAAGCCCCAACGAGCTAAAGAGGATCTATTGAAGCTGGATGATTCTCGGGCCTATGGCCTGAAAGACCCGAGGCCGGCATCGTTCCCCGGTCTCTCGCAAGAGGACAAGCAGAGGATCGTCGAATGGCTGGAGCCGCTCAAGCCGGAATGACCGAGAAGCACCCGATTGACAGGGCGCCAACGCCAGATCGTGTGAGACTCTCACCACCGTGACCCAAGCCAAGTAGTTAACCACCGACCTTCGAACGTCAGGATCTGGATTGGGGCTCCTATGTCAGCTGCGGGCATCTGGTTCTGGCTGTTTCGGCTTCTGGTATCAATCGCAGTGATCGAGTTCTGGGAGCCTCTTGTTCTGGCGCAAAGCGAAGACCTCATCGAGAATATCGAAATTCGCGGTACTCGCCGTGTCCCACAGGATACGGTGAGATTTCACGTTCTGTCTCAAAGGAACATGAAGCTTGACCCTAACCTCCTGCGCCGGGACTTCAAGACGGTTTGGAATCAGGGTTTCTTCGACGACCTCAAGATCACCATTGAAGACGGGAAAACCGGCAAGATCGTTATCTTCTGGGTGAAGGAAAAGCCACTTATTCGGGAAATCAAGTACACGGGCCTAAAGTCAGCCACAAACACCGAAGTTCTCGACAAGTTCAAGGAAAAGAAAGTTGGCCTGGGCATTGAAACTCCGTTTGACCCGACTAAAATCCAGCGAGCCATCGCAGTTCTCACCGAGCTGCTGGCAGAAAAGGGACGCCAGTATGCCGAGGTGAGATACGAAACCACGGAAGTGCCCCCGAATTCTAAGCTGATCACCTTTCTCATCACAGAAGGTCCAAAAGTAAAGGTCAAGAAGATCGATTTTCACGGCAACACTTTGTTTTCCGACCGGGAGCTACGGAAGTCGATGAAGTACGTCAAGCAAACCGGTTTGATCTCAACCTTCACCGGCAAGTCCACCTTCGATCGAAACAAGCTGGAAGGATCACTTGAACTCGGTGTTCGCGCCAAGTACCACGAGAGCGGCTACATCAAACTCCTGATTAAGGAGCCAAAGATCGATGTTCGCGACATCGGAGGCGTTTCGTTGTTTCCCATTCCGCTCAAGCCGTGGAAAGGCAAGCGTGTTTTCATCGACATTGACCTTGAGGAAGGCAGTCAGTATCGGGTCGGCGAAGTAAACTTCACCGGCAACACACTCTTTACTAAGGAGGTCTTGCTGCGCATCTTTGGCATGCAGCAGGGCGAGGTCTTTAATGGCGAACTCATCCGGAAGGGCTTCGAGAATCTTAAGAAGATCTATGGTTCAAGAGGTTATATCAACTGGACTCCAATTCCGCGCCAGGACATTGACGACGAAACGAAGCTCGTCAACATCGTCTTTGATTTTGAGGAGGGCAATCAGTATTTCCTCCGGCGGCTGGATTTTGTTGGAAATACCACGACTCGAGACAAAGTCATCCGGCGTGAAGTTCTGGTGAACGAGGGGGAGGTGTTCAGCACTCAGTTGCTGGACGTCAGCCTGCTGCGCTTGAACCAGCTGGGGTTCTTCGATCAGCTCAAGCCGGAAGACGCCGAACAGAAGCCAGGCCCGAAGCCCACCATCGAAGCCGATGGAAAAGAAAAATACTGGGTCGATGTCACGATGAAAGTTAAGGAAAAAGGGAAAAACTCGATTGGCTTTACCGGTGGAGTTAGTGGCGTGGGCGGCAATTTTCTTGGCTTGAACTACTCGACCAACAACTTTATGGGTTACGGAGAGACGCTCGATTTTACCGTGCAGGGTGGGACTCGCCAATCCGCTTACGTCTTCAGCTTTACGGAACCCTACTTCCGCGACCGGCCGCTCACCACTGGATTCTCAGTTTTCCATCGGCGTTTCAGCTTCCGAGAGGGCGACACGCTGGGCGGCTTCTTTGGTGCTGTCCCTCTCGGCAACGAATTGTTCGGCCAGGGCAGCACGGGGTTCAGTGTTTTCGCCAGTTATCCCATTCGTCCTTTTACGCGCTTCGGGATCACCTACTCGCTGGACAACTCATCCACAGAGTTTGCTTCTGAGCAGAACCGAACCCTTTTCAGCGCCTTTCAGTTTACCGATACGTTCACGGGCTTCGGGAATTTTACAGGACTTCTCCGCAGCAAGATCATTCCCACCATCACCTATAACACCGTGGACAACCCGTTTACGCCGCGCAGTGGCAAGAGCCTGACGGCTCTTGTTCAGCTGACGGGCGGCCCCCTAGGCGGGGACGTGAAATTCTATCAGCCCTTCGTCGAGGCGAAATGGTTCAAGCCCATGAACCGCCGGCGGAATACTCTGGGGATGCGCGGCTTGTTCTCGTTTGTTTCTGGATTTGGCGGTTTGTCGGCTCCGATTTTCGATCGGGCGTTCATCGGCGGCGAAGACTCCATTCGCGGCTTCGATATTCGCTCGCTCAGCCCGCTGGCTCTGGTCAGCCAGAGGACGTTTGTGCAGGCTACGCGCCGAGATCCGACGGGAGCGCCCGTCATTGACCCCACCACAGGTGGAACCATCGGGAACAGCGTTCCGCTCATCTCCTCTTTCATCACGCCCGTCGGTGGCGATACTCAGGTTGTCTATAACATCGAGTACCGGATCCCAATTGTCGGGCCAGTCACTTTGGCCCCCTTCTTTGATATTGGAAAAGCGTGGGTGTGGCGGAAGTCTCAGCTGCGAATTGCTGACTCCGCAGTCAATAACCTTTTCAAGTTCGAGAACGGCTCCTTCCGTCCCTTCCGAGGAGGAGAACAGATTGATCTGGTTCCCGGAAGCAGCAAGGCCCGGGCCACGACGGGTGTGGAGCTTCAGGTAGTTCTGCCCGTGATCAACGCACCGTTCCGTTTGATTTTTGGTTACAACCCGCTTCGCTTTGAAGGCATCATTCCGCGCCCTGAGGGCGGATTCCCTTTCCTGTTTCGTGATGCGAACCGGCGAGAGATCAAGTTTTCGGTGGGGCGAACGTTCTAACGCGGTCTAACGGTCCGCGGAGTTTCGCTGCGCCTCCCGAGGAGCAGATTATTCTAAGGAGCCGAATATGAAGAAGCTACTTTGGATATTTGGCATCTGTTCGTTGCTGGCGGCGCATCTACAGGCGCAGTCCATTCTCCTGCCTATCGGCAGCGGCCCGTTTGCCGTCGAATTGAGCCAAGACGCCACCCTGGCATTTGCCGACAATACGCAGTTCACCACGGTGATTTCAAATGTCGGTGATGCTCCAACGCACATCGCTCTCAACCCCGTCAATAACACAGCCCTGGTGACAAGTCCGACGAACGACGGAATTTTCATCGCGCAGTTGGGCTTCATCAACTACTTGCCTTTCGCGGTGGACACGGATGCGTTCCGGTCCAACCTGGGGATCACCAATATCAGCTCAGCCGAGGCCAACGTCCAGATAGAGCTGCGAGACAGCGACGGGAACCTGCTCGCCAGCGGCGCCACCAAGATCCCTGCCCGTGGGTTGAAACAGCTTAACACCGTGAATCGGCTTCTACTGAACGCCGAAACGGTGACTAACACTACCGGCGCCGTGCGGATCACATCCGACCAGCCGTTCTCCAGCTTCATATCGGTCATCGACAACAGCAGCAACGATCCTGGTCTCCAAGTGGGAAGGAACACGGGCTTCGCGCGGCTGCTGATTAACTCTGCTACCAACACCGAGACCGGCGAGGTCCTTGCGACCAAGGAAGGCATTTTCATTGAGCAGAACGGCTTTTTCATCAGTGACGATATTTTCGCTGAAATGGGCATCGAGAGTAACTTCGGCCCGCTGGAAATCGAATCCCCGAACTTGCAGCCGCTGATCGGCGTTGCTTTGATCGGAAGCTCGAACGGCACGAGCGGGTTCATGGAAGCAGTGCCTATTCAGTAGCATTCGAAGACAGAGAACCACACCACATCGGCATGAAAGAAACGAAGAGATAGGGGTTCTTGAAAACTTCCAGGTTCCAATTGTTGATGCCCTCTGTGTCGATGACGTTTCGTCCAGCGTTGGGCCCTGCACCCAGTCCCGTAGGCATTCGAGCCAGAATTGTCGGGAATCCGACAGCCTTTCGAAGCAGGCCAAACTATCCTCACGCTGGTCGCCCTTGAATTAGACCAGTGGATGTGAATCCCCAACGAGCAGAGGCTTGTAAGAACCATGCTGCCGCACAGGTGTCACTTAAAGCACCAGATACCCGAGTTCCTGGAGAATCGCCTCGATCCCGCTCGGCATCGGGCGATGGAGATCCATTTGGAAGATTGTGAAAGCTGCCACCGGGAAGTTGAGACCTGGCGTTGGATTCAGCAAAACTGCGCTCGGCATTTTGAGACCCCGCCAGAATCTCGCGTGATCTCGGCAGACTGTCCAGCAACGAAGCGCAAGAAGTGGCCGGATTCCCCATCCGGAACGAACACGCCAAGGCTTTTATCGCAGCAATGGGTCCCGCTGTTGTGTGGATTGCTGCTTGTGGTGACAGTTGCGGCTACGCTTCGACACTTTCTGCCGGTGCCCAATCTTCCTTCAGAAGTCGCAGAGGACTATCGCAAAATCCGCGAAGGCAAGTTGAGCCTGGAGCGTTATGAGCAAGACGCGAAAGAGCTCGACAGATTCTTCTCGATGCGCGGGGTGCCCTTTAACACCAAGGTGGCCGACTTGCGAGATCTGCACTATCGTCTTGTCGGCGGACGAGTCCACCAATTGATCAATCGCAGAAGTGTGCTGTATGTCTATCAGGGAAGGTCTGCTGAGCTGTTGCTCTGCGAAATGTTTGTTGCAGACACGGCTGCTTTGCCATCCGGTGGCTTTTGGCATGAAGGTCAGAAGAAGAAATTCCTAATCTACCGCGCTAAGCGGCTAAACCTCGTCTTTTGGCAAGACGGAAACATGACGTGTGTGCTGGCCTCGGATATTGACCCCGAACAATTACTTCAGGCAGCACGGCTGGAGGCCAACGCGATCTAGGCGTCAGGAAACGATTCGCTCATCGGCGCAAATCGCAATACGCACAGGAATGTCAGCCTGCCGACAACTCAACTCATTCAGACAAGCCAGAGTTGGCTTTACGGGCGCATGGGCGCAAGCCAGCCGGTCACTACTTTGACTCACACAGCGAGGACGCCAATTGCCAGATCTGGGCGTCCACGCAGCTAGCCAAGGGCTGCCGCCCTTGATATCCCACCGGGATGTTCAGCGGAAGCCCGAAGCGCCAGCGAGGGTAAGGTCGTTTGACCCTCGCTGGCGCTTCGGGCTTCCTGACTCTCCGCAAAACGAGGACAAAATTCTCGTTTCGACCGGCACAAGGGTCTATGGACTCACTTCTCAAAATGGAGGAAATCAATGCTCTTTGGAATGACCCGATACTTCGCAGGACTGGTTCTTTTGCTCGGTTTCGGCGCCGGCAGTCTCGGCACGGCTCACGCGCAGGGCAGCAAAAGCAAGACGGCCAAGAAGATCATCAAAG
>JAKEER010000668.1 GCA_022616615.1 Acidobacteriota bacterium | reverse complement strand
TACTATGTTAAGTCATTCGACGATTCCTCGGGTGGCGCCTACATGGCGTAGGTTGCCATGTGGGCGTACGCTCCGCATACATCGCAACAAGCACGATGTATGCGCCACCCAGAAAGAAACTTGACAAAGTAATACTAGGACCTGACCTAGTAGGAAAGGCTCTTTTGACCGTGGCCTCCAAGAAAACCATTCACGCACTTCCGCTTGTCAAGATTCGCACCGAGGCACTGGAGTGGCGTTTATCGCAATTGCCGTTTTCCACCCGGCTGGCGAGAGTTCTTCGGCGGCTTGGCTTCGAGCGACTGGGCGAGTTGGACGGCCTGAATCTTCAGCGATTGTTGAGCCAGCGGAACTGCGGGGTTGCAACTGTTCTTGAACTGGTGAAAGTTCTGCGCCTGGTGGAGTCGGGTGATTTCGACTTGGCAGCAGATCCGGATAGACCGGATGGGCTGCGCCAACTGGTTCGCCACATTGATGCTGTTTTGGAAACACTGCCCTCCAGGAAGCTTCAGATACTCCTGATGCGCCTGGGTGGGACCCGCAGAGGGAAGCCGAGCACTTTGCAAGAAATCGGCAATCGCTTCAACTTGACGCGCGAAGGCGCCCGGCAGATCCTTTGCCAGGCGATCGGCCGGGTGCTCAAGAGTTGTGGCCCGCGAGGGATTCTGTTGCTCCACAATCTCAGTGACAGGTGTCTTGAGTCCGTCTGCCCTTTAACTGCTGAGCTTCTCAACAGCTTCTTGGGACCGGCCGCCTCTCACCGATACGCCTTGTCTTTCTACCTCCGTCTGTTCAAGGAGCTCGATCCGAGAATTCCCGCGTGGCCCGGTGGCCAGGAGTCCGGCCACTCAGTCCAGGGACGGCAGAAAGAAGTCGCGCGGCAAATCGCAAGGCGCTTGGAGAACAGAACACCGCTAAGCTTAAAGGAACTGTTTCAGGCGCTGAAGAGCGAGTCCTATGAAGAGCTGACAGCGAAGGAACTACTGGAAATTCTGCGGCGCTGTCCCGCCTTGCAAGTCGAGTTTCCAGAGGCCGGGGGTCAAGCCAGCCTGAACCCTCCGATAGAAAAAAAGAGTGCTGGTCTGCCCGAGTTCTCACTCACCAGGCATCCGTCAACGCAGGCGAAGGACCTAAGTCAGATGGCGGCCTTGATCGACGCAGTCATGGACCAACTCTCGACTGTAGACCGCGAGAATCTGGTGAGGGAACTGGGAGCTGGACAGCCTTCTGAGAATGAACGCGTCCGACGGCCAGATTCTCGGGGTCAGAGCTCTTCTCGCAGCATTGGCTCAGGGATCGGTCGATTCCGCAGACGGGGAGGCGAAGCACTGAGCCGGTTGCTGAATAAACTCACGCAGAAGTGCCAGCGCCGAGTTTGTCCACTGACTCCAGAAGTGTTCCAAAGCTGGTGCTGCAGTCAGATTCTCTATTCTTCTTGCACCCCTTCATTTTACCTACGCCTGCTGTCGAGGTTAGAGCCAGAGCTGCCTGCCTGGCCGGATGGGCAGCAGTCATCCAGCAAGGTCTCAAAGCGATCAGCCGCCATCGCTGCTCGAGTCGAGGAAATCATTTGCACGACTCGACGTACGCTGCAGCTTAGGAATGTATTCACTATGGTGAAATCAGGCAAAGGCCTGTCGGGCATCACAGTCAAGGAGTTCCTGACCGCTTTGCAACAACATCCCTCTCTGCCGGTTGCGGTGGCCATTTCCCGCGACAAGAGACAATGAACGTGTTTCTGCAAAGTGATTGACGGGCTCGCTCTTTACCCTGGCGAAGGCTTGAGATCCCCCACAAGGTTGCGTCAAAGTCGCGTAGTCGTTTGAGTCGAGGTAGATCCCTTGCTGACGCGCGGGCTACTGACTTGAGTCTCGGACGACCTGTTCAGTAGCCCGACCGTAAGGGAGGGCTCGCGACTGTGACGGAACCCTGAGATCCCCAAAAAGGCGCTTGACACCTGCGAGCTGCTGCCCTACTATTGGCACTCGTCGTCAGAGAGTGCTAACAACCGAAACGCAGTTTGGAAACCGGTCAAACCCCACTAACGAAAGGAGATCGCGCGATGAAAGTCAGACCTCTTCACGATCGAATTCTGCTCAAGCGGATCGAAGAGAAGGAGAGCATCAAAGGCGGGATCATCATTCCCGACACAGCCAAGGAAAAGCCCCAGGAAGGTGTTGTCGTGGCTGTCGGCAACGGCAAGATTCTTGAGAATGGCACCAAGATCACCCTCGACGTAAAGGAAGGCGATCACGTCTTGTTCGGCAAGTATTCAGGAACCGACATCAAGATCGAAGGTGAAGAGTACCTCATCATCCGTGAAGACGAGGTTCTCGGTATTCTGGCTGAGTCTGCCAAATCGAAAGCATCGAAATGAGTGTTTTTCGGAACATGCGCTCCCTTAAGCGCACCGACAGACCCCTCTCGTTTTTAAGAGATCGAAATCAAACAACTGCATTCACAGGAGGTTTTTAATGGCAAAGCAGATTATTCAGGGAGAAGGCTCGCGCCAGGCCATTTTGAGAGGCGTGAACCAACTGGCCGATGCCGTGAAGATCACGCTCGGCCCCAAGGGGCGCAATGTAGTTCTGGACAAGAAGTTCGGTTCACCTACGATCACCAAAGACGGCGTCACCGTGGCGAAGGAAATTGAGTTGAAGGACGCACTGGAAAACATGGGTGCGCAGATGGTGCGCGAGGTTGCCTCGAAGACCAGCGACGTTGCCGGCGACGGAACCACAACAGCGACCGTGCTGGCCCAGGCCATCTTCCGCGAAGGCGTGAAGACGGTGGCGGCAGGCGCAAACCCCATGGCGCTGAAGCGCGGCATTGAGCGCGCTGTGGAAACAGCCGTGGATGAAATCAAGAAACAGTCCAAGCCTGTCAAGGGCGACATGATTGCCCAAGTCGGAACTGTTTCGGCCAACGGTGATGCCACCATTGGCAACATCATTTCCGAAGCGATGAAGAAGGTGGGCAAGGATGGCGTCATCACCGTGGAGGAAGCCAAAACCATCGAGACCACGCTGGAAGTGGTCGAAGGGATGCAGTTCGATCGCGGCTACCTTTCACCCTATTTCGTGACAGACCCTGAGAGAATGGAGTGCACGCTGGAAAATGCCTTCATTCTTCTCCACGAGAAAAAAATTAGTTCGATGAAGGACCTGCTTCCGCTGCTCGAGCAGATTGCCAAGACGGGCAAACCGTTCCTGATTGTGGCTGAGGAAGTCGAAGGTGAAGCGCTGGCAACGCTGGTGGTGAACAAGCTGCGCGGCACCTTGAACTGCGCTGCCGTGAAGGCGCCTGGCTTTGGCGACCGTCGCAAGGCCATGCTGGAAGACATTGCCATTCTCACCGGCGGCAAGGTGATCAGTGAAGACTTGGGCATCAAGTTGGAGAGTGTCCAACTGGCCGATTTGGGACGCGCCAAGAAGATCACCGTGGACAAGGACAATACCACGATTGTGGAAGGCGTTGGCAAGGCGGCTGACATCCAGGGCCGCGTGAAGCAGATGCGCACCCAGATCGAAGAGACCACCTCCGATTACGATCGCGAAAAGCTGCAGGAACGGCTGGCCAAGCTGGTGGGTGGCGTGGCCGTGATCAAAGTCGGCGCATCCACTGAGACCGAGATGAAGGAGAAGAAGGCGCGGGTCGAAGATGCCATGCATGCCACGCGCGCCGCGGTCGAGGAAGGCATCGTTGCTGGCGGCGGCGTTACCTTCATTCGAGCCATGACAGCTCTGGAGAAGTTGAAGCTGGATGAGGATGAGCAAATCGGCGTCAACATCGTTCGCCGCGCGCTGGAAGAGCCGCTTCGCCAGATCGCCCAGAATGCGGGCGTGGAAGGCGCGGTGGTGGTTGCCAAGGTCCGCGGTGAGAAGAACGAAAACTTTGGCTACAACGCCGCAACGGACGAATACGGCGACCTTGTAAGAGACGGCGTGATCGATCCGGCGAAAGTGGCTCGCACAGCGCTGCAAAACGCCTCATCGATTGCCGGCCTCATGCTAACCACCGAGGCTCTAGTCGCCGAGATTCCTGAGGAGAAAGAAGCCCCTGCCGGACCTCCAGGAGGCCATGGAGGCATGGGCGGCGGAATGTACTAAGCCAACGCTTCTTTATTTTGCAACATCACAAGGGCCGCGGGATCATCGGATCCCGCGGCCCTTTTCGTTCCGCCGCCGTCGGGCTGTCGACTGGGCCACAAACCATTTCAATCATTCACCAAGCCGTCCGGTAGCTACGTCCCACTAGGTTCACTTGCTGCCCACGAAGTTCCAACCTCGGTCAAATTCGAGAACTCCCTCTCCCGTTTTGTGGGGAGAGCGTGGCCAAAGCGACGGCGGTCGCGGAGGCCGGGTGAGGAGGCAAGAACCAACGGAGCCGTGTCCCTCGTGGTATGAGGTCGCTCGCTACCTAAGTGCCTGAAGGCCCTGTTCTTTCTTGCCGCCGCGCCTGCGAGAAAATCAATAGTTAAACTTTAGTTTATCATGATAAACTAAAGTCCATGATTCAACGGTTTCTCGCTCTTCCGCGGCGGCCGACCGAAAGCTTCTTTCTCTGGGGACCACGCCAGACGGGAAAGAGTTCGCTATTGAGGCTGTCTTATCCGGAGGCCGTTTGGATTGACCTGCTCAATACGGACGTTTTCATCCGCTACAGCCAATCTCCGAAACTGCTGCGCGAGGAGCTGCTCGCAGCACCGCCGGGACAACTGGTTGTCCTCGATGAAATTCAAAAGGTGCCGGCTTTGCTCGATGAAGTTCATTGGTTGATCGAGAATCGAAGGCAGGTCTTCGGATTGTGTGGGTCCAGCGCACGGAAGGTCCGGCGGGGCCATGCGAATCTTCTGGGTGGGCGTGCCGTGCGATTCGAGCTATTCGGATTCGTTTCCGCCGAACTGCGGCCTGATTTCGATCTCGCCCGCATGATCAATCACGGCTATCTGCCCCGGCATTATCTCAGCAGCACACCGGAAAAACTTCTGCGCTCCTACGTGAATGATTACTTGAAAGAAGAGATCGCCGCCGAAGGCCTGGTTCGAAACCTTCCGTCGTTTGCAAACTTTTTGGACGCGGCTTCACTCTCAGACACTCAGCTTGTGAGCTACATAACGGTTGCCCGAGAGTGCGGTGTCTCGGCGCCGACGGCTAAAGAGTACTTCCAAATCTTGGTCGACACACTCCTGGGGCGTTATCTACCCGCTTACACCCGCCGGCCCAAGCGGCGGGTGATTCAGTCGCCTAAGTTCTATTTCGCTGATGTTGGGGTCGTAAACCTTCTGGCCAAGCGGGGCAAGATGCAGCCGGGATCAGAGCTGTTCGGAAAGGCGTTTGAAAACTGGGTTTTTCATGAACTGAAAGCCTACTCCCATTACAGCGAAATCTTCTACGATCTGAGTTATTGGCGGCTCGCCAGCGGTATTGAAGTTGACTTTATCGTGGGCTCGATGCAAGCCGCCATCGAAGTCAAGGCCGCAGCCAGGGTTAACTCAGAGCACCTGCGAAGTCTGAGAGAGCTGGCCAAGGAACACAAGCAGCTCCAAACACGTATTCTAGTTTGCCTGGAAGAGCGTCCCCGCCGGACAGAGGATGGCATCGACATTCTTCCGGCTTCGAGATTCGCAGAACTGCTTTGGAGTGGCCGGCTTGTCCAATAGGCTATAAGCTTCCCGGTCTCGCTGCAAAGCCAGCTGCAACGATAGGAAGCTGGAGCCAAAAGAGCCGCACCCTCACTCGACTGTCATTCCCGCGAAAGCGGGAATCCAGGCTTCAAGCAGTTGCGCGCGAGCAACTGCTTGCCAAGCTTCCGCGAGCGATCCAATACGGACAGACAATCCTGTCTGCCGTGGATGTCTTGGTTGCCGCGTTTCGCAGCTCGGAGGGCGCTTCGCGCCAGCTACTATTGGCAGCGCTCGACAGCCGGCTCACTCTGCTTCTAACGGTGCCCTTGGTGCTGGAATATGAAGCGGTGCTGACGCGTCCAGAAAGCCTGCAGGCGCTCAGTCGCACTTCCGCTAAAATATCGAGTGTTCTCGATGCGCTGACAGCCTGCGGGCACCCTGTGAAATTACGTTTTCATTGGAGGCCTCAGTTGCCCGACCCGGATGATGAGATGGTGTTAGAAGCCGCTGTCAACGGCGGCGCTGACTTGGTAGTAACATTTGATCTCCGCCATTTTGAGAGCCCAGCCAAGAACTTTGGCGTGCAGGCTGTTTTGCCGCGCGATGCGTTTCTCATTCTGCGGGGAAGGGGAAGCTATGAGAAAGAATAATGTCGCTCTACGTTTGCAGACGTCTCTGCTGGATGAGGCCCGGCGCGTTGCGGCGGCTGAAGGTGTCGCCTTGAACCAGTTTATCAATGTAGCGGTTGCCGAGAAACTCTCTGCTTTGCGAACTGAGCAGTTTTTCCAGGAACGCTCGAGCAGGGCGAATATCACCCAGGCGAGACGAATCCTTCAGAAGACTGGCCGAAAAGGGTTGCAAATTCCTGGCGACGAAGTGAAATAGCCCGCGAGTTGTTTCAAGGCCCGCTGGAACGAAAGGTGGCAGCGGCATCCTGCCGCTGGGCAACAGCAGGATGCCACGCGCGGCAGTTGCCAAGCCTCAGCGAGCGGTCCAGCATGGGAGGGGCAAACAATCCTATTTGGCTCGGAGCGGCTGGAAGCCGCGTTTACTGCCGCCCGCGAGCGCCGCGCTGCACCCTCGATTTGCATCCTCCAAGTCGCAACCTCTAAAGACGTCCGCCACAAAAGATCTCTTCACTTCACGGTGACCTTCGTACTCTTCGAGTCGAGCGGCTCGAAGTTGGTGTCGCCGTTGTAAGTCGCCATGAAGGTGTAGCTGCGGGCGGCGAGCGGAGCGGAATGTCCATCTCTCAGTCGTGAAGCCGTCAACCGTTCGCAAGGATCGGTTATTTCGCGAAACGCATCTTTGATCCTTGGCGAGCGTGGGGTCCGATTGGCCGCTTCATTGTCGGTTCATGGGTAACGAGGCGCGGTGTGTTGAGCCAGTTGCCGCCGACTCTCGTCTGTTCAACTCGTCCAGCAGCAAAACTCACGCCAGGCTGGAGGCACGGCCCGTCATTCCTTTTGCCTTTTGCAGTCCTTCGTCTCACCACGGCTCAAGCCGGCGTCGTTTCCCTCGTTCCGCTGACTTGTTCCTCGACTTGAGGTGCAGGAACAAGATCCTCTTCACTCAAAAGGAGAAACTCAAATGGCCAACAACACCAAAACCGCAACCCCAAAGACCCAGGAACCGAAGGCTGAAGCAGCCGCGAATCGGAAGCCGGTCCACGAGATCCGCATGGGGTGTGGGAGCTTGCTCCTCGCCGCTCGGGAGGTGGAACGTCCAACAACAAAAAACCCTGGTTGCCGGAACAACCAGGGTTGACTGTAGATAACAATCTGTTGCGGTTCGAAAAACGTCCGCGGCGAGGATCCTAGCGTCTACAGGTTCCCGCGCTCTAAGTTTCCTCCCGACGCCCTTGAACGATTGTCTTTGGGCCCTGCGCTGAATGCATCAGGCAGCGTGTTTGCTCTCCAAAGCGATAATGTGGGCAACTTCCCGCCGCGATGCACCCAGGACTAGCAATACGCGTATCACGAGGTCCAAAGACACGGAGGCGTCGGCAGCTTCCATTTTGGCAACCCGTGACTGACTCGAATTGATGAGCTTGGCCAACTGGCTTTGGGTCAGCTTCCGGCGCAGCCGTCTTGTCCGGATGTTCCTTGCCAGAGCCAGCTTCATCTCAATGAACGCAACCTCGTCCGGGCTAAGGCGGAGAAAGTCTGCTGTAGACCCCACCTTCCAGCCAGCTGCTTCCAGTCGGTCTTTCTTTGCCTTCCTCACTGTTCTACCCACCTTTGCTCACTTCGTCGTATGCCTTCAGTCGCGCCTTGCATCTTTCGATTACCGTGGCAGGTGTCTTCTGGGTCTTTTTGGAAAAAATCTCCATAATCACAATGCCGTCGGGGTCGACGCGGTAGATGATGCGCCAGGTGGTGCTCTCATCCTGTATCCTCAACTCATGACACCGGCGTCCAATCGAGGGCATCGGGCGCGACTGCGGTAACGAAAGCATCTCGCCAAGTTGGAGCCGTCTCAGCAAGAAGCCCGCCTCAAGTCGAGCCGCTCGGCTGAAGGGTGGTGTCTTGATCTCACCCGCAAGCCAGACGACGGGCTTGACCGAGTTAACCATGAACGAAAGCCTATGTCAGAAATGACATACTGTCAAGCGTGACAACACTCCTCGCAGCAGGTCCTCGTTCACCAAAACAAAATCAGTGGTGAAAAACCGATCCTCGTGCGTACCGCCGATTCCGCTGTCGAGTTTCGCCTGCTTGATAAACGCCTGCGGCGATGATGTCATTGTTCCATTCTCTCTATACTCTAATCTTCCCCAGGGCCGATTTACCGCGTGATTCGTCTGCCACAATACTCCACGCCTTCGAACTTCGTTACTGTGTGGTCCTCTTCTGTTTAACTGGGCACGAATGGGACACTCATTCTTGTTCTCTAAACTGGCCAAAGTCGCCGATCAGGCTCACACCTTCACCTTCCAAAAGCAGCAAGAGCCCGAGTAACGCAGCCAAACAAAGTCCACCCGGCTTCGGCCGGGCGGACTTGCAGAAGGCTACGGCCGCAGGCGCCCGACGGGCAGGTACGGCTGCACAGTGACGCTTTTGCCAGCCAGGACGATGCCGTCGTTGAGAGATCATTCACCCCGAGATTCGCCCTCAGTAGCGGGCTCTCGACCACCTGAGCGATAAACATCGCGTTGGCCGGCGGCGATGCACGTCGGGCGGGACTGGAGGCCGTCTTGATGTGAAGAAGTGCTGTAGTTGCATTCTTGGAACTGGAGTCCCTGGCAACGACTCGATAGACATAAGTCGTTGCAGGACCGAGCCCGCTCAGCACCATTCGGTGGGACGTGGAGGAATTCGTCTGGAGGGTATTGCCCTCTCCCGCCGAGCTCCTTCCATATTCCCCGCGGTGGTCCAGGGGACACTCGTATTTCAGGCCGCACAGGGGTGTAATTAAAAGTGCGAGTCAAAAATCCGAGATAGGAGTGGACAAATCTTCGAGATTAGTATAAGTAACCATGGGCAAATCTAACCAAGAGGAGGCCC
>JAKEER010000092.1 GCA_022616615.1 Acidobacteriota bacterium | reverse complement strand
TTCGGTTCCCCTCGCCCCAACGCGGGAAGAGGATGAAGGCTTGAGAAGCCTTCATGGGGTGAGGGGGCGAGCACACGGCTGATTGATCCTGCAGGGCTCCAAAACCCTCATCCAGCGCTGGGTTCCGCGTGCTGATCCACTCTATCGGATTCCCCCTCACCCCCACCCCCTCTCCCGCGTTGGGGCGAGGGGAGCCGAATCCAGCCTGCGGCCGCAGCGAACAGGCACACAGGGGACTTGCGACTATAATTCGCAATGTTCAGTAATATAGTATGACCTGCGGCTGTGTTCTGCCCGATGGTTCTCATTCAGACGCTCTGAGCTGCCATGACGCACGGAAAAATCCCCCATTCGTGACGAACAGGGTTCTTTTGTTGGTCCCATCGGGGCTGATCCCGCCCACTTTAATCTGTCCCGGTGTCGTATCGTCAGGGAACCCGATGGTTTGGCTGTCAGGAGACCAAAAAGGGGCATCCCCGTGCACCAGTTTCCGTTGATCGCTGCCGTCGGCGCGCATGACCCAGACATCGCGCGGCAACCCGGGCCTTTGAATATTCACTTCAACTCCCGCCCAGTAGGCGATGTACTGGCCGTCAGGCGACCACGCGGAGACTTTCTGTTCGATCTGCGCATCGAGGGTGGTGTCATAGTAGGTGGTGGTCAGGGGGACGGGATTCGACCCGTCGGCGTTCATGACCCAAATCCGATACTTGCCGCCGTCGCGGCTGGAGGTGAACGAGATTTTCTTTCCGTCGGGAGACCAGACGGGAACGGCTTCGTCGGTATGGCCAGGACCCGTGGTGAGCGCGCGCGGGTTGGTCCCGTCGGCGTTCATAAGCCAGAGCTTTTGGCCGGTGTTCTGGGTGGACGTGTGCGAGTAGGCGATCGTCTTGCCGTCCGGCGACCAGGACGGCGACATGCTCACCCCCGTCGTGGTGAGCGTCACTGTATTACTGCCGTCAGCGTCCATGACCTTGATGCGTACCACGCCGTCCGTCCTGAAATGGGCGTACGCGATTTTCTTTCCGTCGGGAGACCACGCGGGCATCCCATTCCGGGAGAACTCAGACCCGCTGTCGTTGGTGAGCTTGACCCGATTCGTCCCGTCGGGCCGCATGGTGAAAATCTGCTCCCGGAAAAGCCGATTCGGGAGATCCTGGGAGCCGTCCATATCGGCGAGGGCGATGAGCTCCGCTGTCGCTACGATCAAGGGAACAACTACCCCATCTCCCGTCTTGTTATCCACTATGGCAGCATAGCCATCCAGCGAGCCACTGCCGAGCTGCACGTCCACACGAGCATCCCGCGGGATTTCTACGCCCTCGAACCACCCGGTGATGCGCTGTTGGAACCATTGTTGGGGGGCGAGAGTCAACGGGACGCTGGCGAGTTCAAGGCCTAGCTGATCGCACAAGCGGAGGGTGCCCGCAGAGCCGCCGGGTCCGCCGAAGAAGGCGATGTTGCTGCGAAACCCAGGCACGCTGGCATTCTGGTTGAGCCCGATGAGCGTTCCCCGCTTGGCGGATGTGATGAACCCGCTGCCAAACGGGACGGCTCTCTGGAACGTGCCAAAGCTGCCGGGCTTTCCGTTGAGGTTGTTGGTCCGGCCAGCCACCAAAAAGGCGCTCGCTGCCCGAAAGCGCAGCGCTCCGGCGGAGCCTTCCGGAAAATTGAAACCATTGGGCCCAAGCACATCCAGGATTTCCACCAAGCCGCCGGCAGCCAGGGCCCGGCTGATAGTCCGTGTCCCGCCCGCGAATCCCAAAGCGTCAATCGTCACCGTCAGCGGCGACTCGTTGGGATTAAACAGCCGGACGTCGGTTGCGAAAAACGTATTGTTGGCGCCGGGCGTGCGTACCACGCCGTTCAAAAGCAGATCCGTCGTGCCGCTTCCGGAACGCTCAGGTTGAACGACAATGCCGTCGCCGGTGATGTTGTCGACGACGGATGTATAAGCAGTCGCCGCTCCGGCCGTCACCGCGAACTTCACGCGCCCTACCGGCAGTTCCGGGTTGCTGAGCAACTGCGAACTCGAAGCTTGCCAGGTGACCGGCGCCGGCGACGAGACAATTTTCACGCCTCTCAACGTGTTACCTTCGTCGTAAAGCGAAACCTCGACTGAACTGTTCGGCTCAGTCAGCACCACGGTCACGTTGGTGCGGAAGCCTCGGGACAAGTCGGTGCCATGCGAAAGCCAAATCGAGTGCCCGGCCTGGCCAGCCCTGAGGAGCGCCGAAGCAGCAACCGATTGAACGCTGAGACCGAATGTTCCCGTGGGATCGCTGACATTGGCTGTCACCCCCCGCAGATCAAAAGGTTGGCTGGAGCCCGCCGTCAGGGCGCCGGCGGTTTCCTCAAGCCCAAAGAGGTCTCGAAGCACATTGTTGAATCGAAGCGTTTCTCCCCGGCTGATGGGACGTACCTGAACGCTTGGAGCCGTCACGCCGCCGAAAGGGACCAATCCCAGCTCCACGGAGCTCGCGGCGGAACCCAAGTTTGTTATCCAGACTGTAGACTCAAACTTCGTTCCGTTGGCGCCTGACACGTTGGCCAGTCCTGGCAGCACCCGGGTGTTGGCGGTTTGGGCGTGGCTGATGATCGGAAGAAACACGAGGTCAATTCCAAGCAAGATCGCAGCCAAGCGAACTGGCAGAGACAACGAGCGCAGTGTTAAGCAAATCTTCAGCCGGAGAAAAAGAATTTGTGCGGAGATCATTTCCCTCCTGTGAAAATCCCTCCCGGGAGGGGGTGCGAGCCCCAGGTTGCCGGGCTGGATCGGACCTCTGCCGCGAAAGGCGCGGCGTCCCCCTTATCAAGTCTTGTCAAGGAGACAAATCCGGGGTTTTCATCTTCTTTGGTGCCGCCCAGCGGCATGAAAGGCTCCTGTGAAAATGACAACAACGGTGGGAGCCGCTGTCCCAGCGGCGACTGGCGACGGTGCAGGAGTGAGAGTTCAACAGGTTCCTTCACAAGGCGCACTCGCCCTCATGGCCAATTGAAGGGATGGGAGGTCACCCTTCTTCATCTCCGAACTCTCGGAACGGGATTCCTCGACGCTACGCTAAGAGAGAGCCTCGTCGTCAACTCCCTCGCCTTGTTTGGTGAGAATTCTGGTCTGGTGGGCGGCAAGCCTAATCCGCAACGGTGATGGATAGCTCCAGGGCGCCTTTCAATGTATTGGTCACAATACAGGAGCGTTCAGCGATGGTAACGATTTTCTCCATCAGTTCCCTATCATCATAGTCAGCGGCTACCTTCATCTGAGCGGCTACAAAACGGCTCGGATTTTCGCTTAGCGATCCATCAATGGTGATTTGCACATTTCTGATATTGGCCTCTCGAGCACGTATAGCGGCAAGCAAAGTACTCATAAAGCACCCTCCGAGCGAAAGCATCAGCAGTTCTCCTCCCATTGCCCCTTTGTCCTCACCGCCTTTGGCTTCTGGCCGATCAATAAGAACATGGTGCTTTCGGGCAATGCCTTCGGATGTTGTCGAACCCACTTGATTGACTTGAACCTGAAAAGTTGCCATGACTTCCCTCCTTGACTGAGATCGATCCTCCAGGGCTGGCGTCTAAATGCGATTGGGATGGATGGAACTAACGGTCAGAGGCTGTTTTCTTCTCCCCAAAGTCCAAGTGCCGGTTAAGTTCCGGTGCGATTTGCTGGCGCCGGTTCTCCGCATCAATCGCATCGTACAATCCAAAATCGAACCACTTGTGGGAACTTCCAGGTTAGTGATCACCGTGAAGCGCAATCCTTACTTCTGAAATGATGAAAAATGAGCCACAACCAGCACCTTTAGGATTCCGACTCTGTGGTGCCGCAACAGATAAAGCTCTCGTTTTCCAGCACCCGGCCTTTTGTCACTGCCGATGAATTCAACCCAAACAAACTGTTCGGTTTTATATTAAATACCCACCCTTGTCAAGACGTTGTCTTGTCTAGGGTGCAATTAAAAG
This sequence comes from Acidobacteriota bacterium, assembly GCA_022616615.1. Classification (GTDB taxonomy): domain Bacteria; phylum Acidobacteriota; class Terriglobia; order Versatilivoradales; family Versatilivoraceae; genus VFZK01. Next base: position 2,284 of record JAKEER010000092.1, on the reverse strand, counting down.
TGGCGGGCAATCTCTCGACTCCTCCCTTACGGTCAGGCTACTGGCCTCATTCAAGCCGAGGGCTTGCAAGCCATTAGCCGGGGGTGGAGCGAGGTCGCTCCATCCCCGGTGTGCATGAGGAGAAAAGGAACGCACCCCGGAGGGGTCGCAGCGCCTGCCATTGGCATTGATTGAGAAGCGTTCAATCGAAATAACGGGTGGCACCCCCTCCAGGGTGCGCATCTTTATTGTTCCCTAAGCCGGTGGTGTCGCTACCGCTCGGCCACCGGCTAATGGCTGGCAAGCCTCCGGCTTGCCTGGCGTCCGGGCCAGCACCAATGAAAAACTCGACGGAAAGGCACAACCTTTCCTCACATCAGGCAGTGGAGCCGCAATGGCGTTCAACTTGTACGTCACTTTCAATTGCACCCTCTTGTCTACAGTATCGCGCAGGTCAAACCGCGAGTAAACCCCGCTATTTTCGCGATGTGCGAGCGTGGCTCCCGGAAGTCCGCGTGCGCATCAAAACAACGGAGGCCAACTTTTCGGATGCTGTGAATCCTTTGCAAGAATGGCTGATCTCATCTCCTTCCGAATGCTCACCCAGAGACACGGTGACTTGGGACGAGCGAACGTTACGCCACGACTTCCAGAAGAGGCTTGCCGTGCACAAGGCCGTTCTGCTTGGAGGCGGCTTCGCCATCACAATGCCGATCCCGATCAGTTCGTCTTCGCCCCGACCCGCTTGATCGTGCAGCCGAAAGCCTTGGTCTCCTTCACGGCGATCTGTTCCCCTTTGAGCAACGCTTCCAGGGCCGAGCGCACGTCCTCTGAATTGGTCTTGGCCGCGTCGGTGGTCGGATTATTGCTTGAGCCAAGGGCCCCATGGTAACGGACAATGAATTTGCTGTCCAACACGAAGACCTCCGGCGTCACCAAGGCGCCGAACCGATCGGCCAGAACATTGTCTTCGTCTTTCAACACCGGGAAGGGAAAACCGTGTTTCGCCGCATGGGACGCAATCTTGTCTCGCTCGGTGCTGTTGGAGTTAATGCCGACGACAGCCACTCCGTTGGCTTCATGATCCTTCGCCAACTGAACCATCTGTTGGTCAAAAGCATTGGAGTAAGCGCAGTCCGTCGCCATAAAGATGATGGCTACCGAATTCTTCCCTTGGAACTGGGCCAGGGAGTGCGTCTTACCGCTGTGGTCCGTTAGGCTGAAGTCTTGAACCCGCTCGCCCACCTTGATTGATTCGCCCACAAGCTTGAGCGCGCGATCCACCAGCGCCTCTGCCTCGCTGAACTTCTTCTGCTGCATCAATGGCTCGAAGCCTTGCATCAGCTCGCCCACCGGCTGCAAATCGGCGCTCTCTCGCTGCCGATATTCGAACCGAGCTTGTAGCCAGCGCATCTTTTGTTGCAGAGACAGCGGCGGCCCCGTTTGGGCTGGCGAACCCAAATTGTTTGCCAGTTCCAGAGCGCGGTCTAACAGGGCTTCCGCCTCGACCAGCTTTTGTTCCTCCATGAGCGGCCTAAAGCCCTGCATCAGCTCGCCCACCGGCTGGAGGTTAGCGCCCTGCTGCTGCCGTTGCTGAACTAGATTCTGCAGCCGCTCCATCTTTTGTTGGATGCGAGTCGTATGGTTCTCATCCGCTTGGCCTGCAGCATTTCCCCCCAACACCGACAATCCTAGCCCCAAGATCATCAGGAGCGTTACGACAGGTAGTCTCCACCTTTCGTGCATAAGCCCTCCCTTCCGTTCGTTTCATAGTGATCTATCAGACAGAAAAGAATGTATCCGAAATTTCTTTGGGTCATCGATTCAGACGGGACGGGATAAACTTGATGAGGGTTTCGGCCAGCTTAAAATACACACAAAATAAAAAAGAATAATTGGTTTGTTTATCATGGCAACCATCGATTTGTCAAACCAAAATGCCGGAGCTGGGGGCTGGGGAGCTTGACTCAAGGAATTAGATCAGCTTCTCGGCGAAAGGATGTGCCGGCAAGGCCTGGGCGGATTAGGTTAGCGCAGGAAGAAACTCAAGCGCTCACGTCGACCACCGCTTCGGTGATCTGGCCCCGGTATTTGCCATCGCACAGGACGTCTGCCGCAATGGCAAAGCGCGGTGAACTGGGCCGCCAGTCTCGGGGCACAGAGATGCGAAACTCCCGGTGCACCTTGCCTCCGGTAGTCGCTTCGAACCGCAAAACATCTGGCTCGATCGTCCACTCGCTGGGAGCCACCAGGGCGACCTCCATCTTCATTGGTGCGGCTCGATAGTTCTGGACTCGAATCTGGG
>JAKEER010000667.1 GCA_022616615.1 Acidobacteriota bacterium | reverse complement strand
GCCAGGCCGGCCTTGGCAAAAACGGAATCCGCCTCCAGAGCGGCGCTCCTGTCCGAGAGGCCGTCGCCGAGAAAAACCGTGCGCCGAGCGGCCTGCTTCGCCTCACGCAAAGCCGCGCCCTTGTCATGTCCCCAAGGCGTGTCGTCCCGAAATTGAAGACGCCAGCGATTGTTCTCAATCTTGACCTCATTTGCCAGAATGCGCAGCTCGGGCAGGCCGCAAGGCTGGAGGAGGCTCTCGATCACTTGCCTCATACCGCCGCTTAACACCGTCAGAGGGATTTTCTGTTGGAAACACCAATGGGCAAATGGGGGAAACCCTGGATCGATCTCGATATGCCTTCTCAGAAGCGCCAGAATTTCTTCCAGGCTGCCCTGAATGACTTCGACAAGTTGCTGAATCCCGTCTCGCAGCGGCACCTGGCCCGAGAAGATCTGGCGGCCAATCTCGTGGCGGAACTCAACCCCGGCAACCCGTTCTGCCAGGAAGTTCAGTGTATCCGGATGGGCGATCGTGCCGTCGAAATCGCTGAAAACTGCGAGAGGTCTTGATTTCGCCGAATCCGGTAAATGTGAGAGAGACATGAACCGCACAAGCCTCTTTGGTGGAACGCATTCCAACGCCTGGAGGAAGGCGCGCGGGGCGGCACTTTCCCTTGCAACGCCTCCGCGGATGCTGCATGATGAATGCACTTTCTTCCAGGCACAACAAAAAACGCGAGCGAGTCAGGGAGGGTGCGAGCAGAACGGGCCCCAAGTTTGAAAACCCGCAACTTCCAGGATTGGCAACCGATAAGCTAGAAAGGCACTCTCAACTATCAAGGCTGGCGTGGAGATTGCTATGAGTTCACGGGTTCTGAGGAAACTGAAAATTTCAATACTGCGGGCTTCCAAGCTCCGCCTGGGCACTTTCCTGGTCAAGAAGGTCAACAAGAGGAAGGAAGTCTATAACCTCCATTATCCGAATGATTTGCAGAACCTTCGGCGCAAATTGCTGCCGGGTGATGTGCTGCTGGTTGAGGGCGACTACGGAGTTAGCGACTGGATTAAGGTTTACAGTTCGCATACCTGGAGCCATTGCGCGCTCTTTGTGGGCGACCAGTCTCGTGCGGCGGCAACAAAGCCCAAAGAATTCGTCGAGGACCATCCCAGCTTGGTGGAAGCCATCATGGGGCGAGGCGTGATTCTGGGTAATTTACATAAGTATGAGGGGTGCAACTTGCGGATATGCCGTCCTCGGAACTTGACGCGGTTGCAGCGTGACACTGTGATCCACTGGGTGCTTGACAAGATCGGTGTTTCCTACGACCTGGAAAACGTTCTGCAATTCATGAGTCTGCCTTTTGAAGAGCAGCTGGTGCCTCCCACGCATGACATCGGCGAACTGAGCACCGGAAAGTATACCTGTTCCAGCTTGCTAGCAGCGGCTTTCGGGCAGGTTGGTCTCGAAGTGCTTCATTACTATGACAGAGCAGCGACAAAGGTCGTCCCATACCATTATTCCCAGGTACAGCCCAAGGACTTCGATCTCAGCCCCAACTTCGATATCATTAAGATCCACCCCGCCGCTTATCGCAAGCCCGGCGGGTTCCTCCGCAATCTGCTGAACCGGCAGAAGACTGCCTGATGCCAATCATTATCGGACATCGCGGCGCGGCGGCCCACGTCCTGGAAAACACCGCTGCTTCCTTTGCGGCAGCCGTGCAGTTCGGCGCCCGCATGATCGAACTGGATGTCCATGAGTCCCTCGATGGCGAGTTCATCGTGATTCACGACACTCACCTGGGACGCATTTCTCCCCGCCGCGACGTGGTTCACGAGAGGCATTCCAGCGTGTTGCAATCCATCGAGCTTCACGGCGGCCACCGGCTTCTGACGTTGACGCGGGCTTTCGGAGTTATTCCAATACCCGTCGGGTTAATGGTCGAGATTAAAGCAATCCGAAGTTTTCAAAAGTTGGCAGACCTGATCCATTGCCAAGCAAGCTGTCGCGAGGTGCTGGTGACCTCGTTCGACCTCGGCCTGCTGCGGAAACTGCAGCATTGCGAGCCGGGTTTGCGCCTCGGGGTAGTTTCGAAGACAGCCGCGAGGCTGCTAAAGGCGAGAGAGATTGGCCTGCGGTTCGAAGACGTTTGTGTGGACTTCCAGTGCCTGACAGCTTCACGGGTGGCGCGCTTGAAGCGCGACTATGGACGAGTCTTTGCCTGGACCGTGGATCGGTCTCGCGATATTGAGAAGATGGTCGAGTTTGAAGTGGATGGGATTATCTCCAACCGCCCCGATGAGGTCCAGCGAATCCTGGGGCGGTGTGGGGCAACCGCTAATGAACGGGAATAGACGCCAATTCTGCCCGCCAGTTGAGGACTGGTTAGGCTGCCTGCCCTCAGTTTACTTATTGCAGGTGGTCTTTGGCCCCGTCCGGAGCGGGCAAGCTTGGGTTGTGGACATAGACAGGCGGCCACTCCTGGGAGCGCGGGCGGGACGCCAGGCGTCCCGCCCGTCCCGGCACGCCGAAGGCCCGCCAGATGCGGACGGGACGTCCGTGCTCCCAGGAATTCCCAGTCCGCCCTCAGAGAGTGCATCCTACGTGCAAACCGTTTCAAATTATGTGAGCGTACTTACAAAACGCAGTAGTAAGCAATTACGCTAAATTACGGCTGCGCGTACTGAGCCCGGAAGACAGGCTGCCAACCCCACCAGGACACCCGCTTCGCTTATTGACCGCTTCTGATGCGGGGCACGTCTTGCTCGGGCCTAACCTCAGAGCGCCGCTCTGAGCGTCCCGGCGACTGCGGGACATTGAGCGCTCAACAGCCTGGAGGGGCGGCATACAGCAACTTAAAAAGCTGGTCGAGAAAACCGTAGGTCTGAACTAGAATCTTTCTAACTTTGTTGCCCATGGGCGTGGCTTTTTCGAGCACACCGGGAGGGACCTTGATTTTCGAATCTATTGCCGTCGGACCGCTGCAGTGCAACTGTTACATCCTAGGTTGTGAAGAAACCCGCGAAGCCCTCCTCATCGATCCCGGCGATGATGCAAGCCTCATTCTTCCGCTCCTGGAGAAACATCGGCTGAGCGTTAAATACATTCTCAGCACGCATGCCCACATCGATCACGTGGGCGACCTGGAAAAAATGAAGGACGCGACCGGTGCCGAGGCGCTGCTGCATGAAAAGGATCTGGTGCTCTACCAGAACCTTCCGATGCAAGCGGCCTGGCTCGGGGTTCCGGTTCCGGCATCGACTCGCATCGACAACTTCGTCGCTGACAAAGACCAGATCCAATTCGGAAAGCATACCGGGGAGATTCTGTTCACGCCTGGCCACACCCCTGGCAGCGTCTGCCTGCATCTGCCGGAAGGCAGCGGCAAGCTGTTTTCAGGCGACACGCTGTTCTGTCGAAGCATTGGCAGGACTGACTTATGGGGTGGATCGCAGGAGGCCATTTTCCGTTCCCTCCGGGAAAAGCTCCTGGCTTTAGAGGATAATACGGCAGTCTATCCTGGCCACGGCCAGCCGACAACCATCGGCGAAGAGAGACACCTGAATCCGTTTCTGGCGGCTCGCTAAAGAACTTTTTCGATGGCCTGGTGCAGCGTGGCCTCGTCCTTGTAATTGACGAAATGCGCCCGGATCACTCCATCCTTGTCCACTAAAAATAGCGTTGGAAAGAGCTGCACGCCGCCGTAGGCCGTCTGCGCCGCCGTCGTTAAATGCCCAATCGGAAAGTTAATCTTGTGCTTTTCCAAGTAAGCTTTGCGTTCGGAATCTTCATAGCCGAGTTCCAGTACGTTGTCCGCGTTCAGCCCGACCACCGTGAAGTTACGGCCGGCAAACTTACGCTGCAACGAAACCAGGTGGGGCGTAATCTGGACGCAAGGCGGGCAGTGTGTGAACCAGAAATACACCAAGTGCGCCTTGGCTTTGAAATCCGACGACTTGATTTCCTTGCCGTCCAGCGCCTGAACCGCAAACGACGGCGCTGTTTTGCCTTCCCACCCAGTGATGCTTCGTTCAATCACTTTGTTGAACCGGGGGTCTGCCTTGACCTTCTCGATATCTACCTGCGCGATTTCACCCGTCTTGGCGTCGCGCGTCATGAACTTCGGGACACGCCGGTCGTACTCGATGATTTTGAGGATGACATCCACCTCGCCTTCCAAGGTCAGATTGAACTGATGCGCAATCTCCACCAACGTGGGCGGCTTGTTTGAAGACGCGTAGTACTGGGCGATATAGGCCGGCACCTTGAAAAAAATGTTGTACAGCCGGTCCAGCACCTTGCGCTCTTCAGGCGCCGTGAAGACTTCATTGTGAAGCTTGCTGACAATGACCGGCTCTCCAGCCTTGAGGTTGGCCTTTAGATATTCGATGATCTTGCGTTCGACATCCCGATCAGTCGGCGAAAACAGGCTGCCCTGCAAAAAAAGCCATGCCAGCAAACACGCCAGGTTTGCTGCTCCAAACCGCCAATATCTCTTCATTGCCGTGATTAGCCTCCGGAGAAGGGTGCATCGTGCTGCGGTTATACTAACATTAGCTTGCGGCTTTGGAAACACGCTGAGCGAACAAGAACATGACGATGCCCGAAAAACGCCACCCGCCCGAGTTCTACGTCGGGTTGGAACTTTTCAACCGGGGATTCTACTTTGAGTGCCACGATGTCTGGGAAGAGATCTGGGGTGAAGCCAAAGGGAAGAATAAGATTTTCTATCAGGCGCTCATTATGTCGGCTGTGTCACTTTACCACTTTGGCAACGAGAATCTGGAAGGCGCCCTGAGCTGTTTGCAAAAGGCGACCCGGCAGTTCAGCCAACTACCGGAGATTTTTCTCAGCTTGGACGTCGCCAGCTTCGTCAAGCAGATGAGGCAGTTTTTTGAGGGGATGGCAGTGGGACAAACAAAGATTACCGAGGAACTTCTCGCAAAGCCGAGGCCCAGGATTGTGCTGGAAGAGAGTTAGCGAGGCTTCCGCTGGAACCCCCCTACGGGCAGCCCGCTCTTGGCCCGGAATCAGCAGTATCAGTCAGGGATTGTCTCGTCTCCGGAGTTGCGGAGATACTTGGCGGCGTCAGCTTGCGATGCCGACGCAGGCTTGGCAATGAAGTAAGACAGGCTCTCGAAGGAAATCGCCAGGTCCATGGTCTTCAGCTTCACTCCCGGTTCGGTGGTCAAGCGGACTGGCGCAAAGTTCAGAATGGCTGTGATGCCAGCGCCGGCAAAGAGGTCAGCTACTTCCTGAGCATTGTCAGCGGGCACACAGATGACGCCGATGCGGATGTTCTCGCGAGCCACGATCGGTTTCAGATCCTTGATGTGATAGACAAAGATGCCACTTCGCGAAGTCTCGCCCACTCGGGATAGGTCCCGGTCAAACATGGCGGCAACCTGAAAGTGGCGCGGATCGAATCCGCGGTAGTTTGCCAGCGCCATGCCGAGGTTCCCGGCGCCGACGATGCCGATACGATGAATCACGTCGAGGCCCAGAATCTTGCTCAAGTGTTTCCGCAACTCGGCGACGTTGTAGCCTACGCCGCGAACGCCGAACTCCCCAAAATAGGTCAAGTCTTTCCGAATTTGGGCCGAGTTCAACTGGAACTGCTGGGCGAGTGCCTGCGACGAGGTGGTCGTCACTCCTGAGGCAGCCAGCAGGTTGAGACAGCGCAAGTAGACCGAAAGGCGGCTGATAGTAAACTCGGAGACCTTTTCTGTTTTCATGTGAAGCAAAGAGAGAGCGGGAGAGGTGCAGCAGCGATTTCCCGGCATGACAACAACGAGCCTGAGAACTCAGGGCGGACCTTCCGTTTGGAACGCCAGAGTATAACACAACTGCTGGAAGCCATTTATCCAATGGCGCAGGGCGGGCTGCCCGCGGGCGACTGATGGCGGCCGGAGACGGTCCTCAGAAAAACGGTGGCGGCAGTTGATCGAAGTGAGAAGCGCTCTCCGAGCGGACAGCCGTCAAGTGCTGGAGTTTTTGCATGAATCAAAAAATCATTGGAGTCATTTCCGACACCCATGGGCGGTTTGACCCCAAAATTCCCGGCCTGTTCAAAGCCGTGAGCCACGTCCTCCATGCCGGCGATATTGGGGATCTGCGTGTTCTGGAGCAGTTGGGGCGCTTGGCTCCGGTGACTGCTGTTTCCGGCAACATCGATGAAGGCAATGTTCCGCCGGGACTAGAAGCCGAAAAGACCGTCCTGCTCTGCGGCGTCCGAATCTTCATGATTCATATTCTGGGCAACCCGCAACAGCTCAGCAGAGCGCTTCAGCAGAAGATTGAGCGGGTGCAACCGGACGTGGTTGTCTTTGGCCACAGTCACAAGCCACTTCTCGAGAAGCAGGGCAGTGTGCTCTATTTCAACCCGGGTAGCGCCGGTCCCAAGCGGTTTGCATTGCCGCGCTCGGTCGGTTTGCTGCGTGTCCAGCAGGGAGAACCGCATGGAGAGCTTGTTTATCTTTGAAAGCCTCTGCCAGAGGGTCTTTTGCTCGCGCGAGCAGGAGTAGTGGACGCGGAGCAAAAAAGCGGAAAAAAGCCTTAAAAAACAGACGGGATTTAGCTAAGCTCTGGTTAGAGGTTTGCTCAACGGTCTTGGGTATACACATGCACGGCCCAGCAGGTTTGCCTGCTCAAAGGCGCCGTCGGTTCACCGTTTGGCTTTCCAGCACGTTTGGCACGCCCACACCGGCCTATAGCGCATGCCCGCACTACCGGCAAAAGGATTGCTGGCCGTTGAGTTTCTCTCAAAGCTCGAGTCGTAAGGCACCCTCACACTTAGTGAACTGCCGGAAGCACCTTCCCTCCGGGTGGCGTCATGCTTCAAGTCCACATCGAGAACGATCGAATCCAAATAGGAGCGCGGTTCGCGGTTTCCTTTCAGCGGACACTTCGTATTCCTGACGACGGCCAGGTCTATCCGCTTCCTCCTGGTTTGGGCAGATTTCCCGTTTTGAGAGTTGAGGATTTCATCGATCGTGTGCCCCAACTGTGGCGCGAGAAGGGAGGAGTCTTCATCCCGATGTACCAGCGAGAAGCGCTCTGGATCTTCTTCAGCGCTGCCTCCTGGAAACCCAATGCAGTGATAGTTTCGTTGGGGAGCGTGAACGCGGTCTCTGGAGAACCTGACGGCAGCCAACTGCAGGCGGAGCCGCAGAACTATCTGGTGTGCCCGAACCAACCCTGGCTCGATGGGATCAATTCGGGACACGGCTCAATCCGGCAGTTTGTGGCGATGCCGCTCGGAATGGGCTACACAGTTGAGGCGATGTCTGGGGAAGAAACGCTTGGCGGTATCCAGATGACGGTCTTCGAGCCGAAGCCTGGGAGATTCCCCGATGAGCCTCCAGTCAAACCTGGCATCGAGCCCGAGCGGCTTGCCATGCCAAAATCCACGCTCACGCCGATGGGACTTGGCGCGGGAGGCGCCATCAAACAGAAGATCTATCGCGACCCTTACGGCTTGGACGCATGGGAACTGCAGAATCAGGGACGCGTCTCCATCCATATTGTCAACAGCCTGCAGTGTGAAGAGATTACCGGAAGCCAGCCGCCGCCCACACCCATCGACGCTGCAACTTACACTGAGTCTGGGTTGCCGTGGTTCGACCTTTACGATGAAGTTCTGGATGACGTTTTGCCCCCGGCGTCTCTCGTCAACGCAAAGACGATTGCCGCGCGCGATGCCGAACTCGGCCAGAATCCTGATGAACCCTCTTTCGAAGTGCCCGATTCACGAATCAGGAAGCTGCGGGGCGAAGGCGACGCCCGGTCTTCGCCGTTTTCTTCAGGGGCGTCTGTTCGCAGAAGTGAATGATGTCAACTGGAGTCCTTGAAAGGAGGAAGCCAATGGCAAGAGTACTGAAGATCTGTCACGACAAGGTTCTGCCGCAAGACATCTTCCGGCCGCACAACACGATCGGCGGCCGTAGAGGCAGTCCGGCAAGAGCAGTCTTTGAGTTCAGAAAGATGTGGATCAACGGATCAAATCTTCGCGTCAGGTTCATCGGTGGGTCGGCCGCGCAGCGTGCCCTGGCGAGAGAGCAAGCCCGCTGGTGGGCCGAGCACGCGAACCTGACGTTTGAATTCGGCACTGCGCCCGACGCCGAGATCCGTGTCGCCTTCGATTCTTCCGATGGTGCGTGGTCCTATATCGGCACTGATTGCCGGGGGATTCCCCAGAACCAGCCCACGATGAACCTCGGCTTTCAGGACGGAGGCACGTCGGCCCACGAATTTGGGCACGCCATTGCCCTCGGACACGAGCATCAGAATCCTGCCGGCGGCATTCAATGGAATGAGGCTGCAGTGATTCGCGACCTCAGCGGCCCGCCCAATAATTGGACCGAGGCGCAGATCAGGCATAACGTTCTGGAGAAGTACAGCGCCGACCAGATCCGGGGAACGAGTTTCGACAGCGATTCGATCATGCTCTATTTCTTTCCGGCACGCTGGACCCTGAATGGTCAAAGCACAAAGGCCAACGAAGTGCTGTCAACGCTGGACAAGGCCTTTATTGCGGGCGCTGAGGCCTACCCGCGCACGTCCGTGCAAGCCGTGGAGCTTCGTGTCAATGCGCCGGCAGCCACTGCGGCGCAAATCGGAGCGCCGGGCGAGGAAGATGTATTCTTGTTCAAAGCGGCCACGCGCGGCCGCCACGTCGTTGAGACCAGTGGGCAGACCGACGTCGTGATGAAGTTGTTCGGCCCCAACAGCCAAACCAGTTTGATTGCAGAAGACGACGACGGCGGTGCCGGGCTGAACTCCAGAATCGTTGCCGATCTGCTTCCCGGAGAATATTTCGTGCAGATCCGGCACTACAACCGTGCTCGCGGAACGGGTTCCTATGGCGTGAGGGTGAGGCGTGGAGAGGCCATTGGTCGTGAGGCCGGGGCGTCGTAGCTCGATTTCTCCGAAGAAGCGTCGTTCGTTCGCCGTTTGCGACTGGAGCGGGTTCTCCGAACGGAGCAGCGGCAGAAGGTTGGCCGGCTTAACGCATTTTCGGGGAGCTATGGAATGTGGGGAAAGACTGAATAAAGAAGATCGAATCTGGCCTGGAAGCACGAGCATTCCTGCCCTCAGACGCTCTCCGGCCTAACAGCCTAGGCGGCCGCCGCGCGATGAACGGGGCGATACAGGGTGTCTCGCTCGACCGGGTCGCGGCCGGCTTCGCGAATCAGGTGCTCAATTTCGGCGCGCGTCATGCCGATAGGGGTTTGCGCGCCGGCCATGTGGACGATCTTCTCTTCAACGACCGTGCCGTCTAAATCATCGGCGCCAAAGTTTAGGCCGAGCTGAGCCGTTTTGGCGCCGATCATGATCCAGTAGGCCTTGATGTGGGGGAAATTATCGAGCATCAGCCGGGCAACGGAAATAGTTCTCAGATCCAGCATGGCAGTGGGGGCTGGCAGGTGGTCTAGCTGCGTGTTCGCTGGATGGAACGCCAAGGGGATGAAGCATTGGAAGCCACCGGTTTCGTCCTGCAGCTTCCTCAGGCGCATCAAGTGGTCCACGCGTTCCTCGATGGTCTCCACATGGCCGTAGAGCATGGTTGCATTGGACTTGAGACCCGCCTGGTGCACCTTTCGGGCAATGTCCAGCCAACGCTCTGCCGAAACCTTGTGGTCGCAAATGATTTCGCGCGCCCGTTCGGCAAAGATCTCCGCTCCACCGCCCGGGCAACTGTCCATGCCGGCGTCCATCAGCGCTTGAATCGTGTCTTCGACGGACAGCTTGGCCCGCCGCGCCAGGAAATCCAGCTCAACCATCGTGAAGGCTTTCAGATGGACCTTCGGGAAGCGCTCCTTGAGCCCTCGCAGCAAGCCGGTGAAGTAGGAAAACGACAGGTAGGGATGAAGCCCGCCCACAATGTGAAGCTCGGTGACAGCCTCCGTGTATCCCTCCGAAGCGTGATGATAAGCCTCTTCCAGAGACATCGTGTAGCCGCCCTTGTTGGGTTTGCGCGCAAAACCACAAAATTTGCAGTCCACCACGCAGACGTTGGTCGGATTGAGGTGCCGGTTGATGTTGAAGTATCCGGCGTTGCCATTCCACTTCTCGCGCACCCAATTCGCCAGCCCGCCAACGGTATGAAGATCCGGAGTCAAAAACAGCGCCACGCCGTCTTCAAACGAAAGCCGCTGTCCTGAGAATACCTTCTCGGCAATCGGCCTCAACTCCTCGCGCATCAAGCGACGATCGCTTGTCTCCATAACCCTCTTGCACCTCGCTGGAACAGGTAAAGCCGGGCAAAACCAAGCCGCATGTTAGCTGATGCAGAAATCGGGTGTCAATCAACCCGAGCTTGTCCGTGGTCCGCTGTCTGTCGTCCGTCGTCAGAGTTAGCCCGAAGCCAGACGTCCCACCAGCAGCGAACTGCTGACAGCGAACTGCAGAGTGTTTTCCCGTTGCCAAGCCGTCTGAGAAGCCGCTATTGTCTTGGCCTGTTGCCGGCGATGTCAATCGACCTAAACAGGCGCCTGCCTTGATCGAAGAAAACTTCTGTCTCACCCATTTCGACGGGCTCAGTCTGCAGTGCACGTTGCGCGTCCCACGCCAGCCGAGCCGCCTGGTGATTGTTGCGCCTGGATTTCTTGGATTCAAGGACTGGGGCTTCTTTCCATTTCTCTCCCAGCGCCTCTGCCTGGCTGGGTTTGCCGCCTTGTCGTTCAGCCACGCCCTGTGCGGTGTGCGTGAGAATCCTCTGGAAATTACCGATGTCCAGGCGTTTTCCAACAACTCTACCACCCAGGAGCTGAAAGACTGGGACTTGATCTTGGATGCGGTCTTAGTCGGGCGGCTTCCCCACACCGAGAAGATCAGGCTAAACAGCTTCGGGATAGTCGGACACAGCCGCGGAGGTAGTTACGGCATTCTCATGGCCAGCCGGATTCCCCAAATTCAATCGCTGGTTGCCTGGGGCGCCATTCAAACTTTTCAGCGCTACGATGCAGCGACTCAGCGCCAATGGCGAGAGGCAGGCACCTGGAAAGCCGCTTCAGACGCTTCAGGCAGAAAGTTGCAACTGAGCGTTCAGGCGCTCGATGCCTTGGAGCGCAACCGCGACCGGCTGGACGTGTTGCGAGCCATGCGGGAGCTGAATATCCCTGTCCTGTTGCTGCACGGGCGCGAGGACCAGCGAGTTAAATTGGCTGAAGGGCAGACAATCTGGCAGTGCGCGAACCCGTTTCTTTCTCGGTTCCACATCATTGAGTCGGCGGGCCATACCTTTAGGACGCCACATCCACTGGGCACGCCTTCTCAGCCACTGATCGAGGCAGTGCAAGAAACCGTGCGCTGGTTTGAACGCACGCTGCCGGTTGTGGGACGGGCTCGATAGACCTCCATGTGTTCGGAGTCCAGCCTTTAGGCTGCCCCAGGCAAGCTAAAGCTTGAACTCCAAACTCATTTTCACAAGGGCACCCACGCCGCTTGGCGCGATGTGATATAGGTTAGAAAAGCGCAGCCGAATCCCGGAGGCCGTGAAAAAATTCAGTGGTAGGGATGCGCTGCTGCGCGTCCGCGACGGGAAACCCAACACGGACGCGGAGCACCGCGTCCCCGGATCAGGTTTATGCGCGGTTGGGTTGTGACTTCGAAGCACCACCCACACCGTCTGGCTGCGCGACCGCTGTCGCTGCGCCAGCCACCCCTCCCGGGAGGGAACTTTCTCAGGAGCGCTCATGCATCCCGCTGCCACGCGGCCTCGCGAAGAGGTCGCAACCTCGCGCGTCCGCTACAAAGTTCTTGCCTTCGCAGTTTGTCTTGCCGCCATCACTTATCTCGACCGCGTCTGCATCTCCATTACAGCGCCCGAGATGATGCGCGAGCTATCGCTGTCGCCGCTTCAAATGAGCTTTGTGTTCAGCGCCTTCACACTGGCCTATGGCCTGTTCGAGATCCCGACGGGCTGGTGGGGCGATCGGGTTGGAACCCGGCGGGTGCTCACGCGCATTGTCAGTTGGTGGTCGTTCTTTACCATGGCCACGGCGGCTGCGTTCAACTACGGATCATTGCTGTTGGTGCGATTCCTGTTTGGGGTCGGAGAGGCTGGCGCTTGGCCCAACGCCGCGAAGACCTTTTCCCGCTGGTTTCCTTCCAGCGAGCGCGGCACCGCCCAGGGTATCTTCTTCATGGGCGCTCACCTTGCCGGCGGATTGACTCCGCTGCTGGTCACAGCCCTGCTGGCACATTTCTCCTGGAGGACGGTCTTTCTCATCTTTGGAGCCGTAGGTTTTGTCTGGGCGGCAGCCTGGTATCGCTGGTTTCGCGATGATCCGGCGCAGCACGCTTCGGTCCGCCCATCCGAACTCAGCCACATTTGCAGTGGCCGGTTGCCCGATAGCAACATCCAGGGACGCGTTCCCTGGAAGACCATTCTGCGCAGCCGCAGCATTCTGGCGCTTTGCGGCATGTATTTCACCCAGTCCTATGGCTTCTACTTTTACATCACTTGGTTTCCCACTTATTTGCGGAGCCAGGGCTTCACCTCGACCACACTCAGTGTGCTGAGCGGGCTGCCATTAATCCTCAGTGTCGCGGCCGACCTTCTAGGTGGACTCACGACCGACGCGGTGAGCCGGCGGTACGGCCTGCGCTGGGGAAGATGCGGCGTGGGGGGTGGAGCACTGGCCATTGCGGGCTTTGCCATTCTGGGCAGTGCTGCCAGTCCAAACCCTCTGTTATCGGCCCTTTTGATTGCTGTGGGTGGTGCCAGCGCCAACTTTCTGCTGGGCGCAAGCTGGGGCGTCTGCGTTGATATTGCCGGCAGGCACGCGGGCGTTGTGACGGGCTGCATGAACACGGCCGGTCAGATCGGCGGCACCCTCAGCCCCATCATTGTCGCTCTGGCGTTCAATCACTTTCGAAGCTGGAGCGCCCCGCTGGTTCTCACGGGAGCGCTTTATCTGGCAGGCGCTGCCTGCTGGGCTGCAGTCGATCCGCAGGATCGTGTTGAGGGTTGAGGCTCAAGTGAGGGGGGGTGGTGGGCAGATTGCTCCGATAAACGCTTCGGGACCTGCCAAAAGGTGGCGTGCTGTCGTCCATGAGCTACATTAAACAATTGTTAAGAATACACTTATGTTGGTTTTGACACCCTCATACATCCGAGTTTCCTATTGAAATCAGCCTGCCAATGTGTTACTTTGCCGTGGGTCGATTCACCGATGCTTTGAGCCATCTCTCTCATCTCTCTGCGGCTCATTGACTCTTTCCTCCTCACACGACTCAAACTTCCGACGAAAACTCAGAAGCAGGAAATCCAGTTCATGAATACCATCAAGAAAGAAGTTCTGGACAATGGGTTAACTATTCTCACCGAGCAAATGCCGCATGTCCGGTCGATTTCCATGGGGGTATGGCTGAAGATTGGCTCCCGCAGTGAAACTTCGGAGCTTAATGGAGTCGCACACTTTATTGAGCATCTGCTTTTTAAGGGGACTTCTCACCGTACCGCCGAGGAAATTGCCCGTCAAGTAGACTCGATTGGCGGGCATTTGGACGCCTTTACTGCCAAAGAGACAATCTGCTATAGCACGAAAGTGCTGGATGAGCACCTTCCCATCGCCTTCGACATTCTTTCCGACCTGCTGTTGAACCCCAAATTCGATCCGGGCGACATGGAGAAGGAGCGTAGCGTTATTCTGGAAGAGATCAAGATGGTGGAGGACACGCCAGACGACCTAGTTCATGAAATCTTCATGCAAAATTTTTGGAAAGACCAGCCGCTGGGACGTCCGATTCTGGGAACCAAACAGACGGTGGGAAGGCTGGACCGCGACAAGGTGCTGGATTTCTTCAAGCAATTCTACACACCCGACGACCTCATTATTTCTGCGGCTGGAAATCTGGAACACGAGCGCGTGGCTGAACTGATTGTGGACAAGTTTGGCAAGGTCAAGACCTCCCGCAACGGCCACGTGGATGTCCCCGCGCATACCCACAGCCGCATCAGCATGCGCAACAAGAAAGAGCTCGAACAGGTGCATATTTGCCTGGGTGTTCCTTCCCATTCGCTCTCTCACGAAGACCGCTACGTCTGTTACATCCTGAACACCATTCTCGGCGGGGGCATGAGTTCGCGGCTGTTTCAAAACATCCGTGAAAAGGAAGGGTTGGTTTACGCCATCTTTTCCGGGTTGAACTCTTATCGCGACACCGGCTGCCTGTCGATCTATGCCGGCACTTCGCTTGAGACGGCAGAACGGGTGGTCGACATGATTATTCAGGAACTACGCAACCTGAAGCAGAATCCGGTGGATCCTGAGGAATTGCGGCGGGCCAAGGACTACTTGAAAGGCAGTCTCATGCTGGGCCTGGAATCGACGTCCAGCCGCATGTCCAACCTGGCGCGGCAGGAGATGTATTTTGGAAAATACATCTCCCTGGATGAGTTGACCAGCAGCATTGAAAAAGTGACTGCCGAGTCAGTGCAGCAGATGGCCAATACGTTCTTTGACACGCGCCAGATTGCGCTGACGGTGCTCGGTAACCTCGAGGGTTTGAAGATTTCGCGCGAGCGGCTCGATTGCAATTAGACAGCCTGGAAGCGCGGGCGTCCCGCCTGCCTCTTCGGCCTAGCGCCGATGGTGCGGCCCCAAGGAAATAACTGATTGACACGAGAGAACGACTGCTCTAAAAATTCAAAAGCCGGAATGAGAAGCGAGCCCTCTTTGTTTGAAGCGAGCAGGAAGATCAGACAGGTCGGTCAACCGTGTCTGTGAAGATTTCAGTCTTGGGCAGCAGCAGCTCGGGAAACTGTACCTTCATTGCGACCCCCCAGACCAAGATTTTACTGGACGCCGGCTTGAATCCAACCCAGACCCTGAAGCGCCTCCACACCATTGGCGAGTCTCTGGATGATATCGACGCGCTGATTGTCTCCCACGAACATACCGACCACGTTTTTGGTATCGCCGGACTGCTCGGAAAGAAGAATCTTCCGGTTTACATCGGCGAGCAGACCTTCGCCGCCATTAGCCCGAACATTGCCTGCGACCGGCTGGAGTTCATTTCGGCCGGCGAGCCGTTTCAGTTGAAGGATCTGAGGATCTCGCCTTTCTCGATCCCGCACGATGCGGTCGATCCGCTCGGTTTCACCCTTGAGGCGGAAGGCATCAAGATTGGGCACGTGACAGACCTCGGTTACCTGACGGAACTGGTGACGCAGCGGCTCAAGGGATGCGACGTGCTTGTTCTGGAGTCCAATCACGATCTGGAAATGCTGAAAGTGGGGCCTTACCCTTGGTCCTTGAAGCAGCGCATCATGGGCCGCGAAGGACATCTTTCCAACGAGGGGGCAGGCCGGTTTCTTAGCGAATGCTTTGACGGCCAGGCTAGCTACATCGTGCTGGCCCACCTCAGCGAAAGCAACAACCATCCGGCCATCGCACGCATGGCGGCGGCACAAGCGCTGGAGCCGCGGGGATTTGATTTGGGACATCTTTATCTTGGCAGCAAGGCTGTTCCGAGTCCGGTGATTGAGGTTTAGCACGTCGAGCTACAGCGAACCGCAGAGGCCGGAACCGGAGTGTCGGAGAACCAGGGTATCGGAGAGTCGGAGGATCTGAGAAACTTGCTGCCGAAGCTCTTGACTCCGATACACCGACACTCCGGTTCACTTGCTTGCTTCCGATTCTGCTACTCTGACACTCCAGTTGGGAGGGCATCTTTCTTGATTCCCCGTTATACACGTCCACAGATGGGCGCCATCTGGTCGGAAGAGAACAGGTATCGCCATTGGCTGGCGGTGGAAGTCGCGGCCTGTGAAGTCCTGGCTGAAATGGGAGTTATCCCTGAGGACGCCGTCACAGCCATCAAGTCCAAGGCAAATTTCAGTGTGGAGCGCATTCAAGAAATCGAGAAAGAGGTCAAGCATGACGTCATCGCCTTTACGACTTCCGTAGCCGAGTTTGTGGGGCCGGAGTCTCGCTATGTTCATTATGGACTCACTTCGTCGGATGTCGTGGACACAGCCCTCGCGCTTCAGCTCAAAGCGGCCTCCGGCCTTCTGATCGAAGGGTTGAATGGCTTGCTGGGAGCACTTAAGAAGCGCGCCTATGAGCACAAAATGACGGTGATGATTGGCCGGACCCATGGCATTCATGCCGAACCCACAACTTTGGGGTTGAAGATCACCGTCTGGTATGAGGAAGCACGGCGGAATCTCCGCAGGCTGCAGCAAGCCGTCGAGACCGTCTCGGTGGGAAAGATTTCCGGCGCCGTCGGAACCTTCGCTCACCTGGATCCTCAGGTTGAAGAGGCTGTCTGCCGGAAGCTGGGGCTGCAGTTTGATCCGGTTTCCACACAGATTGTGCAGCGCGACCGGCATGCAGAATTCATGGCAGCGCTGGCGATCACGGCAGCGAGTTTGGAAAAGATCGCGTTGGAAGTCCGGGGATTGCAGCGGACAGAGGTGCGCGAAGTGGAAGAATATTTTGCTCCGGGCCAGAAGGGGTCTTCGGCGATGCCGCACAAACGCAATCCGGTAACGTGCGAGCAGATTTGCGGCTTGGCCCGGCTGGTGCGTTCGAATTTGCAGGCCGCGCTGGAAAATATTGCCTTGTGGCACGAGCGCGATATCTCACATTCCTCGGTGGAACGCGTCATCCTGCCCGACTCGGCAATTTTGCTCGATTACCTCCTGGCCAAGACGACACAATTAATCGAGAAGATGTTCGTGTATCCGCAGCGCATGCTGGAGAATCTGAATCTGATGAAAGGCCTGGTTTTCTCCGGTCAACTGCTGCTCGATTTGACGAAGAAGGGTGTGACCCGCGAGGAGGCCTACTACTGGGTTCAGCGAAACTCCATGCGGGTTTGGGCGAATGAAGGAGAATTCCACAAGCTGGTGCTGGCCGATGAAGATATCGCGCGGTATCTCTCGCAAGCCGAGATCGAGCGAACCTTTGATTTGAAACACCAGCTCCGCCACGTGGACTATATCTACCAGCGGGTTTATGAATCGTAAAACGGAAAGGACCTGTTGCCGCTCATGAAAGCGAGAGTGTTCGTGAGTTTGAAGAAGAGCGTGCTCGACCCGCAAGGGAAGACAATCCATCACAGCCTGCAGAACCTGGGTTACGGCAATGTTGAGGATGTACGTCAGGGGAAATTTTTCGAGATCGTTCTGAATTCCAAACTTTCCCCGGACGAGGCACGCCGGGAAATCGAAAAGATGGCAAAGAGTGTGCTGACCAATCCGGTGATCGAGGAATTTCGTTACGAGATCGACGCGGGCGAAGTGCGAGCATAGAGGAGTCTCATGGTGCTGCCCGGCGCCATGCCGGATGAAAATGATTTAGATGTAGGGCAGACCACGCTTCGGGTGGTCTGCGGCTTTGCGTTTCGGTATTCCCAACCGCCGCAGACCTGCCACAAGACGAGTCTGACCTACAAGGTTCTGTTTTCAGAGGAGTCATGCCGCTCTGCGGCGCCACGGTTGATGAAAATATTCCCCCTTAACAAAGGGGGCGGCGCGAAGCGACAGCGGTCGCGAAGCGCCAGGGGGTTCTCCGGTCGGCCTTCTCAAACCCGTCACGACAACCCCGTGAAGGCTGCGCCTTCTTTCCCCCTTTGCTAAGGGGGATTTTCAAGGGAGCAGAAATGAAATTCGGAGTGCTCATTTTCCCGGGCAGCAATTGCGAGCATGACGCCTATCACATGGTGAGCAAAGTGCTCCATCTGCCTGTGGAGTTCATCTGGCATCAGTCCAGCGATTTGAAGGGGTGTGATGTCATCATTGTTCCCGGAGGGTTCGCCTACGGCGACTACTTGCGGACCGGCGCGATCGCGCGGTTCTCTCCCGTGATGGAGGCCGTCAAGAAGTTCGCGGCTGCAGGTGGCCTGGTCATCGGCATCTGCAACGGCTTTCAGATTCTGCTGGAGTCCGGGATGCTGCCGGGCGCGATGCTCAAGAATAAAGGGTTGAAGTATGTCTGCCGCCACGTGCATGTCCGCGTGGAGTCGGTAGAGACTCCCTTTACGGGCTCTGCGCGGCCAGGCAGTGTGCTTCAGATTCCCATCGGCCACATGGAGGGCAACTACTTTGCCGACGATAACACGCTGCGGCAGCTGGAGCAGAACCAGCAGGTGGTTTTCCGCTACTGCACAGCAGGCGGCCAGATCACCGAAGCCGCCAACCCGAATGGTTCGCTTTCCAACATCGCAGGCATCTGCAACGAGCAGAGAAACGTGCTCGGCATGATGCCGCATCCCGAGCGCGCCAGTGAAGCCATGCTAGGCTGCGAGGACGGGCTGGTAGTTTTCAAATCGATGATGAGCTCGCTAGTCAATGCTGGGTAAGTCAATTTCAAATGAACCTGATTGCTACCCTTTTCAGGATCTATCCGGTGCGAGATTCATTAAGGAATGCCTGGGAGCAGTCAAAGCCAGGAGCTCGAGAAGCCCACGAGGAAGGCGGATTTATCCTTCGAAATTCTGCAGGCAACCTGGAAGTGAAGCGCTGGCCCAAAGGAGCACAGGCGGGCATCGAAGTACCTCCTCATCCCAGTTGCCAGTATAACGGCTGCAATATCATTTTTTCTGTTTCAGGAAGACCCTGATCTAAAAGGGGCTACTTTACGAAGGTGAACTGGTTATCTCACAAGAGAAGATTTACCTGGTTGGGCGAAACGGCGAGGTCCAGGATTTAGGAAGAACTTCGAGCCTTTTGTAGCGAGCCTGAGAGGAGTTGCTTATGACCGCATCATTGACTGCCGAAGTCTTGCAGGATGACCTTGCCGTGTCTCTCGCGCGTGCTGTGGCGGCAGCCAATAGACGTGCTCGTGAGTTGGGTGTCGATGTGCTCCAGAACCTGGTAACGATCACGCAGCGAAAGTTGAATGACGAGTTTCTATGGCGGATCAACTACGATGCTCTCGAATACGTCGCACGTCGTGGCGGCGATCTTATTATTGACGTAGACCAGACAAGTGCCGATATCAAGCGCGTGCTTCGAGGGCAATAGTCGCACAATGATCACCGAGATCGAAATCACTCCCGAAGTTCTTTCCCGCCACAATGTCACGGAAGAGGAGTACCAGCGCATTGTCCAGGTGCTGCGCCGTCAGCCCAACTTGACCGAGTTGGGAATCTTCAGCGTGATGTGGAGCGAGCATTGCAGCTACAAGAGTTCGAAGGTGCATTTGAGGCGCCTGCCCACAACAGGGGCGCGTGTGCTTCAGGGACCCGGTGAGAATGCCGGAATTATTGACATTGGCGGCGACTACGCCATCGCTTTTAAGATCGAATCGCACAACCACCCCAGCTTTATCGAACCCTACCAGGGTGCGGCAACCGGCGTGGGCGGCATCTTGCGCGACATCTTCACGATGGGTGCTCGACCGATCGCGGCGATGAATTCCTTGCGATTCGGGCCCCTGGAGCAGGTCCGAAACCGAAACATCATGGAAGGCGTCGTGGCTGGGATTGCTGGCTATGGCAATTGTTTCGGCGTGCCCACGATCGGCGGCGAAGTGGTTTTTGAGGAGTCGTATACCGGCAATCCGCTGGTCAATGCCTTTGCGCTGGGCATTTTCAAGAGAGACCAGATCTTTTACGGCAAGGCGACGGGGGTAGGCAATCCGGTGATTTATGTCGGCTCCAAGACCGGACGTGATGGCATTCACGGCGCCACGATGGCATCGGCTGAGTTTGACGAGGAATCGGAG
Source organism: Acidobacteriota bacterium (assembly GCA_022616615.1). Classification (GTDB taxonomy): domain Bacteria; phylum Acidobacteriota; class Terriglobia; order Versatilivoradales; family Versatilivoraceae; genus VFZK01. The sequence continues at coordinate 820 of JAKEER010000667.1, read as the reverse complement.
AGCAAGCGCCCGAACGTGCAGGTGGGCGATCCGTTTCTGGAGAAACTGCTGCTGGAGGCTTGTCTGGAGGCCATGAAGACGGGCGCCATTGTCGGCATCCAGGACATGGGAGCCGCCGGCCTCACCTGCTCTACCTGCGAAATGGGAGGTCGCGCGGGAACCGGCATCGAGATTGATCTTCAGTACGTGCCGCAGCGGGAGAGCGGTATGACGCCTTACGAAATCATGTTGAGCGAGTCGCAGGAACGCATGCTGCTGGTGGCTGAAAAGGGCCGCGAGGAAGAAGTTTTTCGGGTTTTCCGCAAGTGGGAGATTGACGCCGTCACCATCGGTCGCGTCACCGCCGATGCCCTGCTGCGCGTCAAGGATCATGGCGCTGTGGTGGCCGAGATTCCCAATGCTGCACTGACGGATGAGGCGCCGGTTTACCAGCGGCCGCTTCGGAAGCCGGCAACGGCTGCCAGCAGAGTGACTGCCGCGAAGCCCCGATCGCACACGCTGCCGGATAGCGGGCTCGTGCTCCGGAAGTTTCTTTCCTCACCCAATCTGGCTTCGAAGGAATGGGTCTATCAACAGTACGACCACATGGTGCGGACCAACACCGTGCAACTGCCCGGCGGCGACGCGGCTGTGATTCGCATCAAGGGAACGCAGAAAGTGCTGGCGATGAGCCTGGATGGCAGTGGTCGCTATTGTCAGCGTGATCCGAGGCGAGGCGCCCAGATTGCCGTTTCCGAGAGCTGCCGGAACCTGGTTTGCGTTGGTGCGTTGCCTCTTGCCGCAACTAATTGTCTCAACTTTGGGAATCCGCAGAAGCCAG
>JAKEER010000666.1 GCA_022616615.1 Acidobacteriota bacterium | reverse complement strand
GGCGAGGACCTCAAGCAAGAACCAGACGAAGGGCCCTATGACGAAGAGAACGAAGAAGAGGAGGTCGGAGTTGTAGATAAGGCAGAGCAGCAGCAGGACGGCGAGCACGCACGCGAACACGCGCTGGAGAGTGTCGGATCTGCCAGGGTCGAGAGCCGCGCTCACCGCGGGCGGGGCGTCCAGTCGATCGAAGCCGGAGACAAGGTGGGACGACGTTTCTAGTCCGGTGGGTAGATTGCCCCTGAGTTGTTCCCGCACGCCCACGTAGAAGCCCCACGCCAAGAGACCTCCCAACCAGACCCAAAAGACCCACCAGGGAAACGATTGCAGGACGATGAGCATCGCCAGGACCCAAAGCAGACCGAAGGCCAGCTCGCGCGGGTCCCAGCGCACCTCCACATAAGTCCCTTCGCGCCCCAGCAGCTTCTCCGACCAGTACCAGCGGTTGCGCTCGAACAGTTCCAACCCGTTGCGCCGCACGAGGCGCTTTTCGGCCCGCAGGAGCAGCAGGTCTAGGGTCCGCTCATCGGGCACCACCGGGCTGCCGTAGTCCTGCCGGTAGGCTTCGAGTGGCGAGCAGCCCAGCCGCGCATGCGGTCGGCGCGTATAGTGTTCATGCAGCCAGCGCTCGAACAGCAAGGCAAACTCGGAGATATGAAGGAACGGAGTTTCTTCGGCTTCGCCTTTGAGCCAAGCCTGGTGCTGGCGCACTTGATCCTTAAGGATGTCCACCGGCCGAAGGGCCAGCTTCGAGCCACACCACCCCGGTAACTCTTGCACAAGGTCGCGCTCCACAGTACCGAACAAGCGCTCAATCGGCTTGGCCTGAGCGTTGTAGGGAATGGTATGGCGGACCTTCAGCCCCAGGTTGCACCAGATGCCCTCCATCGCACGCCTGTCCAAGACTCCCAGGCCATGAGCGCGACCGAAGAGTTCTACTGCATCGGCTGGAATGCGACCCAAGCCCTTGGCGCGGCCTTCCAGGTAGCGGGACCGGAAATCCTTGCCGTTGTCCACATAGACTGACTCGGGCAGCCCCATGATGCCGTCATCCTTGGGCAGCACGGCATGGCGGAAGGCCAGGGCGATGGTCTGCGAGTTGTGCCGCTCAGAGATGAACCAGCCAGTCAGGACTTCGGTCTTCAGATCCAGCCAGGCCGAAATCCAGGGCCTTATTAGACGGCCTGAACGGGTGTGTATGAACAAGTCAAACTCGTGGTGGTCACCACAAAAGATCTCCCGATTGCGCAGGTCGGCATAGCTGCGGGGAATGTAGACACCATAGCGGTTCTGGAAAGCCTAGCCGCCCTCCCGGCCCAGAACGCGGATCGCCGGTGGGATAGTCTTGATAATCCGTCGGACGGTGGAGTAGGAGATCTCGAAGCCACATTCGGGGCAGCGGTGCTGGCGGTTGAGTCCCTGATAGCCCTTGGCTCGCGGCTCGAGGGGTCTGGTCCGGCACTGCGGGCAGCATTCCTTGACCTTCCGCCAGACCTTGGTGATGCTGGGGCGCTTGCGTCGCGTGTAGAGGCCAGCGATGGCGTTGCGGAGGTCTTTGTTTACTTTGAAGCGGCGATCAGTGGAGGAGTCTTCTGCCCTGCCCTTTGGACGCGGGATTGGAGCTTCGAATCCTGCCCTGGCCTTGGTATGTGCGCTGCCCTGCGCCGAGACATAGGCCAGTCGATAGAGCCGATAGCAGCGCCAGAGGGTACCGATGCTGACTCCGGCCCTTTCGGCCAGTTCATCTGCCGCAGGGCTGGGGACAACGGCAGGCGTTGGCTTGCACGGTCTTGGGGTTGAGAGACTTGAATTCGAGGACTACTTCTAGGCGCGACCGAGCTTCACAGCTTTCGCTTGACTCTGGCTTGCCTATCCCGCTGTCGAGATGAACCCCAACTGACGGTGCATGGTCCCACTGTCCCAATAATCCACCTGGCGGATGATCTTTTCGGATCCTGCCGGTGGTTCCGTCCATGACCACGAAATCGGTGAACGTCCCGCCGATATCAATCGAGACCAAGAGCTCTGCGTTGTTCACCGGCTTCACCTTGGCTGAGAATATGAAAATACTTCTGCTCGCAGCATCTTGGTCTTCTCTGTGTTCACCGCGAAACTTTGGCCTTTCCGCTCTATGACGACTCGATAGTCCCGCTCGGCACTCTCCGTCGAAACATAACCATCCAGCACGTCATTGAGGACACGGCTTGGATCCCGCTCCCGGGCAGGACCATAGCCTCCGCCCCCGCCCGAAATGATGCGCAGCACTCCACCTTTTCTGATCGGAAAGCTCGTGACCTTGCGCACTTCGCGCTCGCCCCCTCCGCCTGGATTCAGGATGGCGTCATTCACCGCCCCTTCGAATCCCCCGAGGAATCCCCAGGGCTTGTACTCATGGCGCTCGATGCTGGTCAGAACCCGGAGATCGTCCGCCAGAGCCTCAAAGTCGCGGATATGGCCGAGTCCGCCACGGAACTTGCCGGGTCCGCCACTGTTCTCGTAAAGCGAGACTGGTTCAGGCGCAGGGGATACTTGTGTTCGACGATCTCGGCCGGAATGTTCTTGCTGTCACCGTCGACAATGGCGATCAAGGTGCTTTCACCGTCAATCCCCTCACAGGCTCCCCAGCCGCCGCTGGAGGAATCAACATGGATGAACTCCGCACCCGTGCGGGGGTCGGTCCCCGACACGGAAAGAACTCCGAGGTCGCTGTAGTGGCCGGCCGGAATCCTGCCGGGTAATGCAGGAGCCAGGGCTTTGAAGATGGTGTCGATCATGGTGATCAGATGCATTCCGAACTGGCACACCGGCGCCGGGTACTTAGCGTTGAACATGGAATCTTCCGGCACGACCACGGAAAGGGGGCGGAAACTCCCTTCGTTGATGGGGACCCACGGAGTGGTGACACACTTGAAGCCGACTCGAATTGCCGAAATGGTTGTGGCTAACCCGCAGTTGATGGGCCCTTCGTTCTCCCGGTGGCTTCCAGTCAGATCAACCTGCATCTCGGAGCCCGTGACCCTGACTGTCACGCGAATCGGAATGTTCTTCCGGTCCAGATTGAGACTATCGTTATCAATCCACCCCTCCGCCTGGTACGTCCCGTCCGGGATTCTCTCCACTGCCAACCGTGCGAGCTTTTCCGCATGGTCCATGAACTGTTCTTTGGCTGTCTCAACGGTTTCCTTCCCGTACTTCTTCAAGATGTGAGCGAACCGCTTTTCTCCCGTCCGGCACGAAGCCACCTGGGCCCGCAGATCGCCCAAGACACTTTCACCTAAGCGGACGTTGTATCGAATGACTTGGAAAACCGGTTCAACGGCCTTGCCACCGTCGTACAACTTGACCGAGCGAAGCCTCAGCCCCTCGTCGTAGATGCTCTTGCTGTCGTTCGACCAGCTCCCGGGATCCTTGCCCCCCACATCCACCCAGTGCATCTTGGCCGTCGTAAATCCAACCACTTCGCCCTGGTGAAATACGGGGGCCACACAGGTGACATCGAGAAGGTGTGTTCCGCTCGTGTAGGGATCGTTCATCAAGTAGATATCGCCGGGCTTGAACTTGTCCAATCCGCCGATATCCTCGGTAACGATCTTGACGTTCTCCCGCAACGTACCCAGAAAAACGGGGAGTCCAGGAGCTTGAGCAATCATGTTTGCCCGGGCATCAAAGATACCCACAGCGAAATCGAGCATCTCGAACACCACGGGGTTGTAGGCGCTGCGCGCAAGGTTGATCTTCATTTCCTCCGCCGCAGAAATGAACAAGTTGCGGATTACCTCGGTGGTAATCGGATCGACCATGGGCACCCGTCTCTGGCCTTCCACCTAGAGAGACTCGGCCAGGCTTTCCGCGCTCCTGCGGCGCGCAAGTCCTGCCGCTTTTGTCCCTATCCACAGGATTCCGAAGCTGACTACAAACGAGTCGATGGCGGGCAGATATGTCAGATGGAACAGCCCTGCTCCGAGTTCACCCGGCGTCGGGGTGAGGAACCCTGCCGCTATACCAGCAACCAAACCAATCAGGCTGAGAGGCCGGATGGGTTGGATGTCGACGAAATCAGCCGAACCATAGAGCTTTCTGCGCAGCAGATAGTCTGCGGTGTACACGCCCGTAATGGGTGGAAGAACCACGCTCAAGACGATGACAAAAGCAACGTACTTTTCCAGAATTCCCAGGAGGGCAACCATCGTCCCCGCTAGGCCGGCCAAGACGGTGATTTTCCATTTGTCTGTGTGACGGAAAATTGCGGCCAAATTCAGGCTCGCTGAGTAAAGACAGCCGTTCATGTTGGTCCACGTCGCCAGAGCAACAATTCCCAGGGCCGCTAGCCCCAATCCGTGAAGAAGCATTACCTTTACAAAGTCAGGCTCGCCGGTGGCAGCGGTTAAGTACGCGCCCATAAGAACAAACGGCGGAAAACCCAACGTGATCCCCACGATCATGGCAGCCGCCGCGTGCGTGGCGTCCTTTGCGTACCGGGTGAAGTCGGGCATAAGCACGGACAGTGAAAGGAAGGTTCCCGCAACGATGGATACTGCTGTCGCGTATGACAATGGAGTCGAGAGTGGGCCTTGAAGGAAGACTTCGGATGGTGGGCGGAGTGTCAGAGCATAGACGACATAAGAGGCCAGCATGACGAGCAAAAGCGGAACTGCCAGAACGGCCAGCTTGGCCACCGACCGGTACCCAAAAACCGTGATCGCAGTGATGAACCCTCCGGAAAAGATGTAGAAGGCGGGCCCGTTGAGACCATTGGCCAGGACTGCCTTTGCCGTGATGAACATTGAGTTGCCGGAAATGGAGGTATTGATAGCAAACCAACAGAACATGTCTACGGCGATGATGGCCGAGATCACTTTCGCGCCGGAACTTCCAAAGGCGAGCCTCAAGGTAAGGGCCGTTGACACGCGCGTGCAGGTCCCGACGTGAGACGCCAAGAGGCATATGGGTGTTGCAATCAGGGTTCCCCAAATAGTGGCGCCGATGGTGTCTCTGAATCCGACGCCTACCGCCAGGGCACTTCCTAAGAGAAAGGAAGGAATCGCAATGCAAACACCCAGGTAAACGAGTGTGAGGTCCCACCAAGTTCGCCGCACCTCCGCGGGAACCCTTTGCCGTTCATAGTCCTCGAACACACGTTTTTGCCCCGGCGGCTTCTCTTGGTCATTCATTGCCACACCCGTCGGTCACCAGATCACGCCCACGCGCACCCTGGCTTCCTCTAAAGAAGCAGGGTCGATCTGCAGGGTCGGTCGGGAAACAAAACGAAGCTTCTTGATCTCAGCAG
>JAKEER010000665.1 GCA_022616615.1 Acidobacteriota bacterium | reverse complement strand
TAAGAGATGCTTTCTCACAGCACGGCCGGGCGGCCCTCGCCACCACTGCCAAGCAGTCAGACGGGATGGCGGTTGATGATGCAAATGAAAGACTCACTTGTACGCGCGGTTTTGCTGACGTGCGCCCTATGCTTTCCCTCGCACACGCATGCCGGTGACGCTTCAGTGCAGTACGGTTCTCACCAGTTGCGAGCAGTTGAAAAGAAGCTGCGAGGGTATTTGACCAGCCGGGTTTTGGTTTTCAGAAAAGGCGAGATTAGCAGGCACCAGATCGCGTTCGACTCCCGTGGTCATCTGTCGGCTGAGAGCGGTTCGGAACTCAGATCACGCCCGAATGCGATCCTGTTCATTGATCTCACGCTTGACCCGGAGCACCTTGTGATTTTAGGTCGGGCTGTAAGAATGCGAATTAGTTGGAGGGTTCAATCCCGATATCCTCCTGGGGAAGAAGGCCGGTGGTCGGATGTGCGTTTTCACATTGGCGCTGAAACGCCAACCTGATCACGCTGTCCAAGGAGGAGGTATGGCGTCCGTCAGCCCTGCCATCCTTGCAATTGGTCTTCGGATTGGGTTGGGCGGTGTTTCCGCCGCTTGGGTAAAGCTGGGAATCGTTATGGACGTGTGGGAGGGATGAAGACAAAGAGATTCCATAATCAGCCGAGGAGAAATAGCCACCATACGTATGGAATGGCGCGTAATTTCCAAATCCAAGACCTGGGTAGCCGAATCGATGACCGTGAAATACCGGGCCAAACCTAAAACCTGGATGGCAGAATCTCTGAACCCCATACCCGGAGGCGAACTGACCAGGGACTCCAAAACCAAGAAATCTTCCGCCAGGATGTCCGGAGCGCCCGAATCCCCTTGCAGCTCCTATACGCCCCCAACTTTTGGCTTCCAGATCATGTAATGCAGGTAGAACAATAAGGAGAAAGCTCACAAAAATAATTCGCTTCATCGGCGGCCTCCCTGTCTTCCGTTTGAGCTTTGCTTTTAATTCTATTGCAGAGTTCCCGGAAAGCAAATCGTCTCGCTGGCAACGCTGCGCTACCGTGTTGACTATCGAGGCATGGCGCGCTGGCCGCTGGCCATCGAGACCAGCCTTGTTCACAACTTCGGTGCCACCGACCAGCAGCGTGCGGCCGAAGTACTGGCTAAAGTCGGCAAGACACAGCATCACGGCGACTGGCATTTCTCTTATTCTTTTGAGAGGGTCGAACGCGATGCGGTCGTAGGCGCTTTCACAAGCGATGATTGGTGGTTTCACAGTGACCACCGGGGCAGCCGCGTTAGCGCCGCCTTCACTTTCCTGCCTCATACGTTCTTCCAGTTCGGGGCTGTCTTTCAGAAGCGACATGGCACTCCCACGCTGGTAAAGCGTCTTCAGGTCGACGTGGCTGCTCGATTCTAACTCGACCCGGACTTACGCGATGCCATGCTTCCTGTCTCACGACTGTCGCCAATGTCGATGGCATCCTTCTGGGAGACTGCTTCGGAGTCACGTTCTTGACGAATGTTGCAAGGGAATCACTTCCAAATTTCTGGCGCTAACCGCCGGCTGGTTCCGAATAACTTGGCGCTGCTGGCCCAAAGGCCCACTGAAAGAATCCGCCGACGCGTTGATCGGCGGAGAATGAAGGGCTATCGGATGACGTACAAAAATACCCACCAGTTTCTTGCAGTGGAGTTTTCCCAAACGTTAAGCCGCTTGGTGAACTTCCAACCAGGAATTTCATCATCTACCGAAAGAACCCTTGCACCTTTCTTTAGCTGGGTTTGTAACAACGGTGCTATCTTGCCTAAAGATTTGGGCAGTAGATAAGCCGTCACGACAGAAGCTTCACTCAAATCCTGCTCAAGTATATCTCCCTGAATCACCCTGACTCTTCCTTCCAAATGATGCTTTCTGATGGCAAGCCGCGTCACGTTGCAGAGTTCCTCGTCAAACTCAATGCCTACCGCATTAGCCCTGCGCTTCTCTGCTGCCCTGATAATGATTCGACCATCACCCGATCCCAGGTCATAGAGGATGTCTCCCGCTCTAACGGTTGCAAGCTTCAACATTGCATCAATGACCTCTGGTGGCGTGGGAACGTGGGGAGCCAACCACCTGGGATGATCCAGCAACTTATCTTGTTGCGCGTTTTCAGCATGAATCTCTCGATCCCTTTCGATCAGATAGACGAAGCTCACCACAAGGGAAAACGAAGCCAGCAGGATTCGGCTTTGAAGTTTGGGCACCACAAATCTCATCATCAAAGCCACCGTGAAAACGGGTTCAGGGATTGAAAGATTCAACGAAACTACCATTCTCACCAGACGACTTTCAACTCGATTTGCTTTGAAGCACCTACCGTGCCTGACGCCCTCAAAGTCACGAGAAAATAAGGCGGTAGTCTGCTCTCAATAATATGCTTGCCGATTTTGTGTTGAGAAATTGATCCGAATACTAAATGGCTAAGCCCTGTGCGTCCGTGGGTGGCGAGGGGTGATCAAATCCACATCCAGCTTTTTGGCTGTCTTGACGATTTCAATATAGGCGGTGCCGGATCGGCGTCGATCCCATTGGTGCACAAGTCGTGGGTGAGTTGGTTCAACTTCTCTTTTTCGCTCGTTTCCGCTTCAATCTGGCCTTCATGACGGACGACTCCACTAATCAAAAAAGTTATGGATTTCCTTGACTCCGCACGTCCTCGAAGTTAAATTCCCTAGTGGATGAAGGTAGTTTTTCCAATCTCCTAATCAAGATAAACAGAAGTAAGAATTCTGTTAAGCCCTCCTGATCCGCATCCAGTGCGGATTTTATTTTTTGGCTTCCGATGCCTGCCGGCTGGCGGTTCCGCCGGACTTCCTCCATTCTTTTCCGTACATAGAGGATCATTCCTGCTCGTTATTAAGCCCTGAGGGGCAATTCGTGATCGACACACTCACGGAGCCTGCGGACGCTCCAGGAGGAGGATATGCGCAGCACCCTATTGCCTGTAGTTCTGGTCATTGCCGGCCTCCAACACGCTGATCTTTTGGCGCAAGAGATTCACTTGAGGGCTGGCACGCTTCTTGACTGCACCTTGCAGGAGCCCAACTTTTCCTCGCGCTCGGCGAAGGTCGGTGAGCCGCTCACCTGCCAGGCCAGACCGTTGCGGGAGTTTGGGCGCGTGGCGATTCCCCATGGGGCGTACTTCGTGGGTCGGCTGGAGAGTTACCGCGACCCGGGGCGCTTTCTCGGCAAGGGGTGGATCAAGCTGGAATTTGACCGTCTGATCCTGCCGAATGCCGATGTGCCGATTTTGGGCAAAGTGATCTCCGTGGCTGGTTTCGCTGTAGACGCGGACGGCAGAATTCTGGGGCATGGTCATTCCGGGTGGGATGCGCTCGGCTGGATTTTTCCGCCTCTCTGGCCAGTCAAGCTCCTTACCCTCCCGATGCGTGGACCTCGGCCGACGCTAAGAGGCGAACGGCGGGTGACGCTGCGACTCTTGGATGATGCCTCGATCCCTCCCGATGCCTACCTCGCCGGCTACCGGCGAAGTGCGGCAAAGGAGGACGCTGAAAACGCTCCGAAAGTACAGTCCTGGCATCGCCTCTCCGAGGGTCAAACAATGAGCACACCGCCTGTAGCACCTGCACCTCCGAGACTTCAAGACCGCAACCGCATTCAGGATCGTTATCAAATGCCGTATCGGATCGAGGACCGCCAGCCGCGCAGCGTCGAGGTTTGGAGGGGTTGGGTGCCCAACCGAACGCCAGGGTCTGACCAAAACGATGTGAAGTGAAAGTCTGGAGGAGACAAACTGAAATGGCAACCGGCGGCTCATCTCGCGGGCGTTTAGGCGGCTGGGGAGTAATTACGGACTAAACCACTAAATGCGAAAGGAGGTTCAGGTCATGGGTCGAGCGCTTGCTTTCATTTATGGAGTAGTGTGTTACCTGATCTTTTTCGTTACGTTCCTGTATGCCATCGGCTTTGTTGGGAACGTGGTTGTGCACAAGTCTATTGACTCCGGCATTCGCGACCATTTTTCTGGGCAGCCTCGGGGCTTTGGCTTCGTTGAAATTACCAGCCATGAAGAAGCTCAGCGTGCCATAGAGCTCTTGAACGGCAAGAATTTCCTCGGCAGTCCCTTGGTGGTCAATGAAGCCCGTCCGCTCCCGGAAGGGCGCGGAAGGCCAAGTGACCGCGGGCGGGGAGGACATCGCTGGTAGTAAGCCCTTCAAAGAGGCGCGGACGGCGCCCAATTCTCTAGTTCACGGGCTGCACCGGTGATTATCAATGGCCGTGGACCCAAAAAAGTAGGAGGTCCCATGAAGAACCAAAACCCTAATTTCCCAGAAGAAACAATTATCAGACACAGGATTGCTGCCCAGGCATATTGCAGGGCGCGCTCTACGAAGCGGGAGGAAGTATTGAGGGCTTTGACTTGCAGGATTGGTTGCAAGCAGCGGGTGAGGTTTTAGAGCAACTCACGGCGCCCGAACAAGCTGCAGCGGTGGGCCGTTAAATCATGGCTCGAACCAGAAAGGAGTTTCGTATGTGTTACGCATCAGCAGAAGGTCATTCACGCAACGCAAGAGCAGACGAGGTGCTGGTCGTGCGGAGGCAGCCGCACGGGTCCAATTGGCTGGTTTCTCCCGAAGATGCCTCCACCGCTGTTTGCCTGAGAACCGGAACTGAAGTCGAGTTGCTCTATATTCCGGAAGAGACCCAACGACGGTTCGGCTTGCCGGTGGAGGTCAAAACCAACTTCAGGACGGACGATTGGTGGCGGCGCGATGTGTTTGTGCTCCGGAACGGACGAAAGGTGGTGCTGAGAAAGCTCCAGGAAGGGCAAGTGATTCGGGTGCTGTCGGTGCCGGCAGGGTCAGCTCAAGAAGAGGTTTCTCTTCAGGAAGAGCAGACTGAAAACAGGATTGAGGTCGAACGAACCCCACGCCATCCCTTGAGACGGTAGCCTTCCCCGCTACGCGGGTCGCAAACCAGGCATTACCGAAACCCTCAGATCTTGGGAAGCGCACGAAGGATTGGCCCCTGTCTTTAGGCATTTTTGGTGTCGTGTATCTGATTCCCGCCAGCTGGTGGCTGCCAATTTCTGAAATCAGCTAAGGAGGTCGCGATGCTTGGCAAATGGCATGGCGAAAAACAGGAGTGGGCGCCGCTCTTGCTGCGCGTGACCCTGGGGGTGATTTTCTTCGCCCACGGTGCCCAGAAGGTTCTGGGCTGGTATGGCGGCTCCGGCTGGGCCGGGACGATGCAGTTCTTTACCCAGACTCTTCATATTCCCGCTCCGCTCGCGGTATTGGCCTTTCTCACAGAGTTTTTGGGTGGTGCGTTCCTCGTCGTAGGCCTCTTTACCCGTTGGGCGGCCTTATTCCTGGCGGGGGAAATGGTTGTGGCCGCATTCCTCGTGCACCTCAAGAGCGGCTTCTTCATGAATTGGACGAACGCACCCAATGTAGGCCATGGCATCGAATACAATCTCGCGTTGGTCGGCGCCTCGCTCGCGCTGGTCCTCGCCGGTGGCGGACGCTTCAGCCTCGATGGCGTCATGGCTAAGTGGACGGGCTGGTAACGAACGGCAAGAGAATAAGAGGTGGATGATGCAGTTCGAAGAGTTTTCCTTTGGTTCCCTGCGGATCAATGGGGTCACCTATGAGCATGATGTGGTGATCGATCGTGGAGAGGTCCGCAAACGGAAGAAGAAGCGATCGAAAGAATTCCGCGAGGCCTTTGGACACACGCTGCTGTCCGTTAAAGAGGAGATCCCTTGGAAATGCCGCCGACTGGTGGTCGGCACAGGGTCTTACGGCAATTTGCCCGTGATGGAAGAAGTCAAGCGGGAGGCTGCGCGCCGCAAAGTCGATTTGGTGATCGGGCCGACGGACCAAGCTATCGAGACGCTGAATCAGAGCCCTGAAGAAACCAATGCTATCCTGCATGTGACCTGCTGAGAGATTCTTGCTCGCAGCACAGCGGGGCAGTCCTGGGTACCAGCAACCCGCACAACAATTAACGAACACTCCATGCCGGCCATCATGATGCGCCTGAAGAACCCGTTTGCATACCTGGTTGTGTGGACGTGTCTCTCCTGTTTTGCCTTGTGCTCACAGGCCGATGAAAAGTCAGTGCAGCATTGTCTGACGAACTTACCTTTGCCCGTATGATTGGTATCCTCTGCCAGGTTTTCTCTGTCGGATCTTCCTCTAGGTACATTGCGATAAACCATCCAGGATAGGCAGTATGCAACCCGAGGAACAAAAACAGGTGGCGGTCCACCAGCGCCGCCGTTTCAATGAATTGGTGGATGTCTTCGATACTCCCCAGCCACCGGATGTGATGGAACGCCTGGGCCAGATTGTCTCGGCAGCCAGGCTGCGTCGCGGAGAGGTGGTTCTGGATGTGGGAACTGGGGTGGGAGTTTTAATTCCATTGATCAAGTTCTATCACCCCTCCGTTATATTGGTCTGCGACTTGGCGGAAAAGATGTTGCAGCGCGTCCGGGAGAAGTACCCGGAAGTTCGGACATACCATGCCGACATCACCTTGCTCACCCTGGACGCGGCCAGCGTGGATGTGATTTTCATGAATGCTATGTACGGCAACATCGCAGACAAGCCGCATGCCTGTCAAAATGCAGCCCAAATGCTCCGACCAGGCGGGCGGCTCGTCGTCAGCCATCCCGAAGGACGGGCCTTTGTCGATCAGCTTCGAGTGACGAGCGATCTGTTCATCGAATCACTCCCCACGAGGGAGGAATTTCAAGATCTTGTCCGACCCCTCGGGCTTGAGGTGGTTACGTACCGGGATGAACATCAGCTCTATCTTATGGTGGCGCGAAAGATGAGGAACGCCGGAAACTTAGATTTTGAATTCCAAAACGCCTGATTTAAGAGTGCCTTGTTGAAAGGCACGGGCGCAAACCGAACCATGGGGTCAAAGCACTGGTGCAGATTACCTTCGCTGATCTAGAATTTTGCCAAAGGATGTCGAGAGGGTGAATATGCAGCTTTACTTGGTTCAACATGGGGCAGCGAAGAGCGAGGCCGAGGACCCGCAGCGCAGTCTGACGGAAGAGGGACGGCAGACAGTCGAACGGCTCGCGGATTTTGTGATCCCACTGCAACTGTCGCTTGACCGCATCGAGCACAGCGACAAGCTCCGCGCCAAGCAGACGGCGGAAATCCTGGCCGCGCGACTCCGGCCTCGCGAAGGAACAAAGGAGATCAGGGGTATGGCTCCTAACGACGAGATCGAAGCCATGCGTTCCAGGCTTCAGGGAGAATCGAAGAACCTGATGCTCGTCGGCCATCTGCCCTACTTAGGCCGTTTGACGGCAAGACTCCTGGGGCTGGGGGGAAGTCGCGACGCGGTGCAGTTTCAAATGGGCGGTTTGGTGCGACTAGACCGACATGAGACGGGCCGTTGGGTGGTGCAGTGGATGATCATGCCTGAGCTGCTCATGCACAGATAATAGCCTGGCACCTGCTCGGCGCGTCAGCCATGTTGTCGCTTCAGTCGTGGTTAGCAAGGCTATAGATTTTTCTTCATTGAAAGATCCGCCGATACGTTGATCGGCGGGAAAGCGATTCCTATTTGAGGCACCCTCCGAAGAAACTCCCCCAGCCTGGCTGTTGCGCGGAACTGCGGAATCGGCTCAAGCTCCTTGAGCACGGCACTGAATACAACCGAAGGCCTACACTTTTGAAGTTTGGAAAGAACTACAATCTTTCTCCAGCAAACTTCCCGCAAACCGCTCGACTTCAATCCGCTGCAACGGAGCCAGTTTCTGTGCTGCGCTTGTGAAGGCGTTGATGACGCCAAAACGGTTTGGCTCCGGCTCGGCCTGGAAGCTGCTCACCACTTCGTCGGTGAACTTCTGGGAGAGCTTCCTGCCCAGCGCCAGCTTGCGAATCGTCTCCACCGGATCTGGCACAGGTTCCTCGCGGGTCTTGAGAAACGCATCCAGCAGAGAGCTGGCCACTTCAAAAGCATTGCTGATTGCTTCCGCCATCCGGCGGTTCAATTCATACACCGTCAGGTGAATGTGAGCATGACGGAAAATCCTCTCCTGAGTGACCACCAAGTCATTGGTGCAGGCCTTCCGGAAGACAAAGGGCTCCACCGAGACACTGCCCATGCCCACCTCGGAATTGCCGATCATGATCCCTGCTTTCAATCCTGAGTCAACATCCACGATTTCTTCCGAAACGATCTTCAGAAACACATTGGTTTCCTCCAGAACAAAGGCCTTGACCATCACCGGCGCCTCTTTGAGCAACCCCTGTACGGTCTCGGCAATTTGCGCGTTGTTATACGGCACATATTCGGCAGAGAGAAGTGCTGGTATCCATTCGCCTTTACCACGCAACAGGTAAGCGTTGCCATTGAGCCGCTGCAGATCGTAATTTGCCACCATCGCCTTCATCTCTCCAGGCAGACGGCGATAGTAGTCCACGGGAATGCTCAGCCGCTGGCACATCTGGCTGGTGGCCAGTTCCCAGAGTGGATAATGACTTCGTTTCCCATCGCCATTGGCCACGGTCAACGTCCAATCTTCGGACACGCGCATTTCCAGGGAATTGGCTTTCCGGTCCCACTTGGTTCCTCCTAAGAAAATCCCCACTTGGGAGTCTCGGGAGGGGTGGCGGCGGAGCCGCCGGGGTGGGTCTCCGTCGGTCGCAACCCACCCCCGAAGGCCTCACGGCGCTCTCCGCTCCCAAGAGGGGAATCTGTGGTCATTTTTCTTCCTTACTTCCCGCCGCGGATCGCAGCGGTGCTGGCAACTCCTCAGTAACTCTGCTGGCCGCCGGAAAAGTTCAAGCATCGGCCAAGTTTCTGTTCCCTCTCGTCCCACCAGATGTTTTGACCGAAGACACAGGGAAGAGAGGGGCCCGGGTTTGAGGG
>JAKEER010000664.1 GCA_022616615.1 Acidobacteriota bacterium | reverse complement strand
GCGTGGCGCATACATCGCGCTTTTGACGATATAAGCGCCGCATGGGCAAGATGCCCATGCCACGTGGCACGGGCGTCCCGCCCGTGAAGATTGGCCTCAGGGCTTAACCAAGTAATACTAAAAATCGAGTCTACCCAACGGAGGATCCACGCTCCTTCCCAGCGGGCCGGCGAACGTCAGTCCATCTATAGAGAAGCGCAGAAATCTGTGATGAGAAAAGGGGGCTCAGCAGTGAAGCTGGTAGCCTATGCGAAGAGTACCCTCACAAACATCACGCAGCAAAAAAATAAGAGGTTCTTTGAAGAACCTCCTTGAGAATCACCCGGACGCGGAAACAAAAGGGCTCACTGGCCAGATTGAATCTTTTCGGTGATCAATCCAATTTTGTCCACACCTGCGCCCTTGGCAATGTCAATGACATCAACGACACTGTTGAAAAGCAGTTCCGTATCACCTTGGATGAACATCGTTCTTTCGTTTCGAGTTTTGAAGATTTCCGTCAGCCGGTTCCCCAGGTTGTCCCTGGAAACAGGCTCTTGATTGATCGTCAGATCTCCCCTGGCGTCGACAGACACCACTACGGTTCGATCCGAGGGCTCCGAAGGGGGCGCCCCCGGTGGAGGCGGCTGCGGAACCTGGGCGTCCAGGCCGCGCGGGATAAGCGGTGTGATCACCATAAAGATGATCAAAAGAACCAGCAGGACATCGATCAAGGGGGTGACATTGATGTCTGCCCTTGAAGTGCTGCCCTCGATCTTCATAGACATGGGCAAAATCCTCCAAAAGTCGACTGTTTACTGCTCAGAGCCCTGGCCTTCAACGCGGGTGGTCAACAAGCCCAGCGTGTCCACGCCGGCGGCTCGAACGATGTCTACGACATCGACCACCTCACCATACTTGGCCCGCCGGTCGCTCTTGATGTAGACCGTCTTATCTACCTTGGACGCCAGAACATCCTGAATCTTAGGGCCCAATTGATCCTTGACCGGGATCTGGTCGGCGTTCAGCCAAATCTTGGCATCGCGCGTCACCGCCACCACGACAGCGTCGTCTCGGTCAGCCTCGCGCATCTCCCGCGGGTTTTTGGTCTTGGCAAGGTCGACGCTGACCCCTTTCTGCAACAGAGGTGTGATGACCATGAAAATAATCAGTATCACCAACATAATGTCGACCATGGGGGTGACATTGATGTCGGCAATTTGATTCCCCTTCCCACCACCAACTGCCATTGACATTAGCGTTTACCCCCTCTCTTTTTCAGGAAATAGTCGATCAATTCCGAGGATGAGTTATTCATTTCCACGTCGAAGGACTCAATCTTGTTGTTGAAGTAGTTGAACATCCAAACGGCAGGCACCGCCACAAACAGACCAAACGCCGTGGTGATCAAGGCTTCAGAAATTCCACCCGCCACCGCTGAAAGACCTGTGGACTTTTCAGAAGACATGCCTTGGAACGCGCTGATGATGCCGAACACCGTGCCGAACAGTCCAACGAAGGGCGCGGTGCTGCCAATGGTCGCCAAGCCGCTGATGCCACGCTTCAGTTCAGCGTTCGTGATCGCCGTGGCCCGCTCCAATGCGCGCTTGGAGGCTTCGATAGCTTCGCCGGGTATTTCGCTACTGGTTTGGTGGGCTTGAAATTCTTGAAGACCGGCAACAACGACCTTGGCGAGATGGCTCTTCTTGTTCTGCTCGGAAACATTGATCGCCTCATCAATCTTTCCCTCTTTCAGGCAACCGGCTACCAGCGGAGCAAATTCGCGCGACTGCTTCCGGGCGGCAGAGTATGCCAGCATCCGGTCGATCATCACGCCGATGGACCAAGCGGACATGATCGCGAGGACGATAATGACTGACTTGGCGACAAGACCTGATTGATTCCACATCGATCTCAAGTCGAAGCCAATTTCGCCTTGAAGCAAGGTGATTGCAAGCAGATTCAGCTTAAAGAGAAGCATTGGGGATATCCTCCTTCGTTCAGATGACTTTTGTTAAATACCTTCCGATTGCGGATCATTCTTGAGACAAGGCAGTCCACTTGCTGGACAGCCTGAAGTTCTTCAGCCGCTCAAGTTGAAGTTCACCGTCACCTGGGTGACCACTTCCACAGGCTCGCCGTTCAGTAGCGTGGGCTTGTACTTCCACTGCCTCACGGCATCAAGGGCAGACTGAATGAGCAGCGGATGGCCGTTGATCACGCGCAGGTTCTCTACGCTTCCCTGCTTGTTGATTATGGCTTCGAGCACCACGACGCCCTGAATGCGCGCTTGCTTGGCTAGAGGTGGATAGGGCGGCTTCACTTGGCGGATCAGGTTCGCCTGCTGGACGTTGCCGCCAACGCGAACTCTGGCCGGCGGTTTCGGCGCAGCCGGAGGAGGTGGCGGCGGGGGGGGAGCAAGCGAAGAGGGAGAACCGCCGATGACGCCGCCCATGACACCGCCAATCTGCCCGCCGGGCACGCCACCAGGCACTCCACCCACGACTCCCCCTATGGCAGTGTCTGGCGGCGGGCCTTCGTCAACCACCATTTTGATTTCTTTGGGAATTTCCACCGGGGCGCGGAAAGTACCGTCGTCTACCACGCGCTTCACCACCTTCACCGGGGTCGGGGCAGCCGGCGGTGGCGGAGGCGGTGGGGGCGGTGGCGGCGGCGCCACCAGGAAAGTTAGTTGCTGCATGGATCCCGAAAGGGTCTCAGGGAACAACAGCGGGATAATCACCAGAACTATCACCAAGACCACATGGATCACCACCGAGATAAACATCGTTAGCGGCTTCTTTGTTTTGTTTTGGTCTCCACTCGACTCGATGAGTTGATCAAACATGCTCGAACCTCCCTTCTCTAAATTTACTAATCTTTCCGAGAATTCATTACCCGCCTTCCGAATCCACTCTTGACGGGCGCACACCTAGTAATTCGCAGCCTTGGCCAGCGACTTCTTCTTGCCCTGATAGTCATACCACATCACAATGAGCGGACTAGCAATCGCAATGGAGGAGTAGCTGCCAATTATTATCCCAAACACCATGGCAAATGCAAATCCGTTGATGACTTCTCCTCCAAACAGGTACAGCGAGACCACAGTAACGAACGTCAATCCGGATGTGAGAATCGTCCGGCTTAGCGTCTGATTGATGCTTTTGTTGACAATCGCAGTCAGCGGCTCACGGCGCAGGATTTTCAGATTCTCTCGGATTCGGTCGAACACCACAATCGTGTCGTTGGTTGAATAGCCGACCAGTGTCAACAGCGCTGCAATCACGGTCAATGAAATCTCTTTGTCGAATAAGGAGAAGAAGCCAACCGTGATGATGACGTCATGAAACACCGCGAGTACGGCTGCGGTTCCATAAACCGCGCCTTTGAATCTCCAGCCTATATAGACCAGCATGCCGCCCAAAGCGTATAAGGTGGCGGAAATGGCTTGCCGCTGCAAGGCCTTTCCCACCTTCGGACCGACGATCTCTGTCTTGATGACCGCAAACTCACCCAGATAAAACTGCTCGCGCAGCAAGGTGAGAACCTCGTCGGAAACGCCTGCCGTTTTCAACTCGTCGAAGCTACGGATGAGTCCGCCATGGCTGTTTCGATAGTCGACAAGCGCTTTGGCTAGAGCAGCAGTTGAAGCAATCCGGGATTGTCCCTGCTTCTGCAACGTCCGCGAAATGTCCGGCAGCCCACCGAGTGCTGCTTCGAGCCGGGCGACGCCCAGGTTATTCAAGTCTATTTTGCCTGTGGCATCCGCCGGGCGAAAGCTCAGATTAAGCGTTTCGGCAATCTTGGACTGGCCTTGATCCAGCTCTGTGCCGCTAGCCGTAAATGTTTGATCCAAACTTATAATGACTTCGTGGTCTGACTCGGCGCCGAAGCGCTGGATGGTGCTTTCACCCAGGCCTCGCTGCTTCAGGGCAGCGCGGACCGCATCCAGTTGAGGATTTTCCTTGAACTTTACGTAGACAAGGGTTCCTCCGCTGAAGTCGACGCCGTAACGCGGACCGCCCTTCAGTAGCAGTGAAATGACAGTAGCAATAAGCAAAGCAACGGATATCCCAATAAAGAGGTTCTTCTTACCGATCCAATCGACGTTGACGTTCTTGAAAAATCGCATTACCTACAAATCTCTTCAAAACACCGGCGAGACCTTGGCTCAGTGTCGTTAGACACCCAGAGTCCCAAAAAGTTCCCGCGCGATACAAACTTGTGGTCCGAATCTTAGCGAGCGACCTTATACCGCCAAGAGGCGGAAGCAGGTTCTATAGAGGCTCCTCACCCTCTGACTCCCTCTCCCCCTTGACGGGGCGAGGGAGAACAGGAATTTGACCGATTTGTGACCTTGGTCGCCACCAAGGGGTTTAGTGCGAATCCGTTCAAGGCAAACTGTCGCCCAGCTAAATGCTCAAGGTTGCTCGCTTGGGAGAGCGGCCTAGGACCCAATCGAACATGAACTTTGAAACAAAAACGGCCGTAAAGAGGTTTGCTACCAAACCCCAGAACAGCACCACCGCAAAACCTTTCACTGGGCCGGTGCCGAAGAGGAAAAGAAACAAAATGGAAACCACGGTGGTGACGTGCGTATCGATGATGGTGGCAAATGCTTTGTCGAATCCGGTGTTTACCGAAGCAACAACATTCTTGCCGCTCCAAAGCTCTTCACGGATGCGCTCAAAGATGAGCACATTGGAATCGACAGCCATACCAATTGACAGCACGACGCCGGCGATTCCGGGAAGGGTGAGCGTGGCGCCAACATAGGCCAGGGCTGCCATCGTAATAACTAAGTTTAAAATCAAAGCCACGACGGCATTGACGCCGGACAACTTGTAGTAAACCACCATGAAAACGACGACGGCCGCCAGACCAACGATCGAGGCTAAAACGCCTTGCCGGATCGAATCAGTCCCCAGCGAGGCTCCCACCGTTCGCTCTTCCAGATAATTCAGCGACGCTGGCAACGCGCCCGACCTCAGCACGAGCGCGAGATCGTTGGCCTGCTCCAATGTAAAGCTGCCGCTAATCTGGCCCGAGTCGCGAATCTGGCCCTTGATGTTCGGGGCGGACTGCACCTTGCCATCCAGCACAATCGCCAGTGGCTTGCCGATGTTGGCTCCGGTCACCTTTTCAAACCGGTTCGCACCGTCTGAAGTCAGATTAAAACTGACTGCGGGCTTTCCAAATTCGTCGGTGCTTGGGTTCGCCGTTTTCAAGTCTCTTCCGGTAATGGAAGCCACTTTGTTGACCAGGTACCATTCTTCGGTAGAAGGCGAAGACGCATCATTAAATCGTCGGACGGAAGGAAGCAGTTCCTTCCCCTCTGGCACGCCGCCGCCGAACTGGGAGAGTGCCGCCTCGCGGCTTGGAAACGGCCCACCTCCAGGCTCGACGATCTTCAGCTCCAGCAGGGCAGTTGATTTGATGATGTCCTTGACGCGGGAGGGGTCGTCCACGCCGGGCAATTGCACCAAGATCTGATATTCCTCCGCAGGGCCGTGCTCCTGGATGACAGGCTCCGTGACGCCCAATTGGTCCACGCGATTGCGAATGGTCTGAATGGCTTGTTGAACTGAGCTGGTGCGAATCTGCCGCTCCACACTCGTCTTCATCGTCATTAGGCAGGAATTTGGAGCGTCAGGCAAGCTGGACCGGTCCCAGCTCGGAAAGCCTTCATCGATAGCGCCACGCAGCTCGGAATTCTTCTGCGGATCGACATCTCGAATCTCAATGGTCTTAACGTCTCGCTTACGGATTTCCGAGAAGGCAATCTGGCGCGAACGAAGATCCTCCTTCAGCCGCTCGACCGCCAGATCGGTTTCAATGTTGACCGCATCAGCGGTGACCACCTGAAGAATGAGATGCATCCCGCCGCGCAAGTCCAGCCCCAGATGAATCCTTTCTCTCATCTTGGCCTCGCTGGGAGGAAATCCGGTAACGCCGAAGACACAAGCTAACGTGACTGCCACGATCAGCAATAACTTCCACCGCAATTTCTTCTGCATGAATCCGGAACCTCTATTGAACCGAAATCTCAGCCTGCTTCGGGGCTTTACTCTTCAGACTGCTTTGACACGATCGCATTTTTTGAGATCTCAATTTTTACCTGGTCGGCAACCTTAAGTTGAACGCGATCGTCTTTGATTCCAGCAACGACTCCAAAGATTCCACCCGAGGTGATGACCTTGTCACCGTTTTTTAAATTGTTCAGCATTGCCTGAAGGGCGCGCTGGCGTTTCTTGTTTGGAAGAAAGACGATGAAGTAAAAAATCAACCCGATGGCCAGAAAGATCAGGGGCTGAACAAATACAGGGCTCGGCTGGCCATTGGCCGCCAGGAGCGCCAAAGAAGACATCAAACCGCCTCCGCACCGCGTGAACTTGATTTTAAGTTATGTGTGAACTTGGAAGATCAGGGCAATCTAAATGGCCGGCTCTCAGCGGTGAGGGCCGGGTGTTGAACCATCGAGCTTGTCTGCAATTTAGATTGTGAATTTATGAAGACAACACGCGTGAGGCGGCGTCATAGGATCCGCGCCTCAACCACCCTACCCTATTTCTTGCTTGGCTTTGAACCCCGTTATGTACTCTAGAAACCTGTGGGACGCGATAGCATCCCTAATCTGCCTGAGGGTGTCAAGATAAAAGTAGAGGTTGTGATGCGTGTTCAGCATCGCAGAAAGGATCTCATTGGAGAGGAACAAATGCCGCAGATAAGCGCGCGTGTAGGTCCGGCAAACCCCGCATGGACAGGCTTCGTCGACCGGCCGCTGGTCTCGCGCAAAGCGCGCGTTCTTGATCACGATGTGGCCCGAAGAGGTGAACAACCAACCATTGCGGGCGTGGCGCGTCGGCATGACACAATCAAACATGTCCACGCCGAGTGCAATGCAGTCCACCAGATCGAGCGGCGTTCCCACGCCCATGAGATAGCGCGGCCTGCCCGCAGGCATCAGCCGCGTGCTTTCAGCGACGATCGAAAGCATCACGGGTTTCGGCTCCCCGACCGAGAGCCCCCCGATTGCATACCCCGGGAACTCAAGATCGACAAGCCGATTCAGGCATTCATGCCGCAGTTCCGGGTAAATGCTCCCCTGTCCGATGCCGAAGAGCCACTGCGGGTGTGCGTGCCACTTCCCTTCACTTTCGGCAAAAGCCCGTTTGCATCGGTCCGCCCAGCGCAGCGTGCGCTCCATTGAGTTCCGTGCCACGAGGAAGTCCGCGGGATAGCGCGTGCACTCATCAAAAGCCATGATGATGTCCGCGCCCAGCGCTTGCTGAATCTCAATGGCCCTTTCGGGCGACAGGAAATGAGATGAGCCATCCAGGTGGGAGCGAAACGCGACCCCTTCTTCCGAGATGCGCCGCAGCTCACTGTGGCTGAAGACCTGGAAGCCGCCGCTATCGGTCAGCATTGGACGGTCCCAGGAGATGAAACGGTGCAGGCCGCCCAACTCGTAAATGAGCTGGTGTCCGGGCCGAAGATAAAGATGATAGGTATTTCCCAGGATGATTTCGGCGCCCAGGGTTTTCAGTTCTTGCTGGGTCACGGCCTTGACCGTGCCCGCTGTGCCGACCGGCATGAACACCGGAGTTGTGATCTCTCCGTGCGCCGTAACGATCTTTCCCAAACGCGCCTGGGTGTTGGGCTCGGTTGTGATGAGTTCGAAATGCAAACGCGCTCCTGCGAAAATCGTCCGCGTGCTCGTACTCGGTTTCTACCTCCCGAAAAGCCGAGGACGAGCACGAGTAGTCACGTTTTCATCCTTCACGGCGTCGGAGGCAACGTGGGAAAGAAGGTGGGGAGCCGCTGCCCTCAGCGGCGGCCGGCCGGCACAAGTAGCTGGTGCGTCATCGGACGCACGCTCCCGTCAAACTATCTGCGCAGAACCTTCGGACGCCTCCTCCACCAGATGACACCACACCCGGTGAGTCGCCGAAACACGGATTTCTTGCGGCTCTTCTACCTTGCAACGTTCCATCGCATGAGGACAGCGGGTGTGAAAACGGCATCCGCCAGGAGGATTCACAGGGCTGGGCGCCTCGCCGGCAAGGATCTGCCTCTCCGGCCTCTGTTCCGGATCCGGGCTGGGCACCGACGACAACAGGATCTGCGTGTAAGGATGTAGCGGATGGCGACAAACCTCAGCGCTCGTGCCTGTCTCAACAAGCTTGCCCAGGTACATCACACCGATCCGGTCGCTGATGTGTTCGACGACGGGAAGGCCATGCGAGATGAACAGGTAGGTGAGGCCATACCGAGCCTGCAGTTCCTGCATCAGGTTGACAATCTGTGCCTGAATGGAAACATCTAGAGCCGACACGGGCTCGTCCGCCACAATGAGCTTCGGGTTCAGCGCCAGTGCGCGAGCAATGCCAATGCGTTGACGCTGTCCGCCGCTGAACTGATGCGGGAACTTGTCGGTAGCGCTAACGTCCATTCCGACTGCCTTGAGAAGTTCCTCAACCTTCTCCAGCCGTTCCCGCTTCGCATGGAGCCTGTGAATGACAAAGGGCTCTTCGACGATTTGCTGAACCGTCATGCGGGGGTCCAGCGAAGACGCCGGGTCCTGAAAGATCATCTGGATTTCCCGCCTCAAACGCCGCATCTCACCGCGATCTAACGTGAGGATGTTTCGTTCTTGGAAGAAAATCTCTCCCGCGGTCGGTTCGATGAGCCGAAGCACACAGTAGCCCAGCGTCGACTTTCCGCAGCCTGACTCGCCCACCAGTCCAAACGTTTCGCCAGCCTGGATCTCCAGGCTGACACCGTCTAGCGCCTTGACGTGCTCCTTTCCTTTCCCGAGACCAGCCTTCACGGGAAAATACTTCTTCAGCTCGCGAATCTTCAGCATGGCCGCTGCTTCCCAGTAAGAATCCTCACCCCGCGGGAGATCTCCTCGCGCTTTGAACTAGCCAGCGCCTTGAAGTCCGTTCCGGCAGGTGTCCTGCCATACAGCCGCTCAAGAATGATCCTGAGAAGGGCATCCAGACGTTCAGACATGCTTCACACAGCGCACTTGGCGACTTGCTTGGAGGGACTTGAGAGGAATGGGCGCGTGGCCGCAAACGTGACCCCTGTCGTCTTTGCAGCGTGGCTGGAAGGCACAGCCGGGTGGAAGCCTCCCCAGATCGGGTACCGTACCCTGAATAGACTCCAGCCGGCTTGCGGTCTTCCCCGACGCCGTCCAACGTGGAATTGACTTCAGCAGGCCTTCAGTATAAGGATGCAGCGGATTGCGAAAGATCTCCCGTACCGGTCCGAACTCGACGATCTTCCCCGCATACATCACGGCTACCGCATCGGCGATCTCGGCAATCACTCCCAGATCGTGGGAAATCATCAGAAGAGACAGTTGCAATTCTTCCTTGAGGCGGGCCAGCAACTCGAGAATTTGGGCCTGGATCGTAACATCAAGAGCCGTCGTTGGCTCATCTGCGATCAAGAGCCTCGGACGTGGAGCCAGCGCCATAGCTATCATGGCGCGCTGTCTCAGGCCGCCGGAAAGCTGATGAGGATACTCCTTCATCCGTTGCTCGGGCAATGGGATGGCCACGGCCCGCAGGATCTCAACCGTCCGGCTCTCGGCTTCGCGCAACGAAACCGCCTCGTGCGCCTCGATGCCTTCGCGAACCTGCTCGCCAATGGTTAGCACCGGATTCAAGGCGGTCATGGGCTCTTGAAAGATCATCGCAATCTCTGCACCCCGGATCTGCCGCATGTCGCGATCCGAGACCCGCAGCAAATTGCGGGCGGTCTTGCCGCCCTGGCTATGGCCAGGCGTATACCAGATTTCTCCAGCGGCGATTTTTCCCGGGGGTTGGATGAGCCGCAGAATGGCCAAAGCCGTCATGCTCTTGCCGCAACCCGACTCTCCCACCACGCCCAAAGTGGCGCCGCGCGGCAGGGTAAACGAGACATCGTCCACTGCTCGCACAACACCTTCGCTGCCCGGAAAGTGAACCTGCAAATTTTGGACCCTCAGGATGGGTTCCATGGTTTTCCCTGGGAGCGCGGGCGTCTCGCCGACGTCTCGCCCGCACCGGCTGCCGCAGGCAGCCGGAAACCCACGGCCTGCGGCCGTGGGAGCGGACGGGACGTCCGCGCTCCCAGCTAACTTTCCGTATGTTCTCCAAACACTTTGCGCAACCGGTCGGAAATCTCTCCCACCGTTGCGTACGCCTCGACGGCTCGAAGGATCGGAGGCAAAAGGTTCTCGGGGCCGGACGCATCTTTCTCCAACGCACTAAGAGCCTGCTCAACTGCCGGGCCATCACGCTCCAGTTTCACTTTTCGCAGTGCGGCAACCTGCGATGTTTCAATCCCCGGATCCAGCCGGTGGATCGGAATGGGGTCTTGACGCTCCGATTGGAACCGATTGACGCCCACAATCACACGCTCGCCTGATTCGATCGCTTTCTGATATTCGTAGGCAGCCTGTTGAATTTCCCGCTGAATATACCCTGAAGCGATCGCGGACAGCATTCCACCCATTGCTTCAATCCTGTCGAGATACTCCTGACATTTCTCCTCAATAGCATTCGTCAAAAACTCAACGGCATAGGCGCCCCCCAAAGGATCGGCAGTCTCGGCAGCGCCGCTTTCCCAAGCAATAACCTGCTGAGTTCGCAGCGCGAGGCGGGCCGCTTCTTCCGTGGGAAGCGACAGCGCCTCATCGCGTGCATTGGTGTGCAGCGACTGGGCGCCTCCCAAGACCGCCGCTAGCGCCTGCAGCGCAACTCGCACGGCATTCACTTCCGGCTGCTGGGCCGTCAGCGTGCTGCCGGCTGTCTGCGCATGAAATCGCAGCAGCCAGGATTTTGGGCTCCTGGCTCCAAATCGGAATCTCATGGTCTTGGCCCAAAGCCGCCGCGCGGCGCGGAACTTGGCGACCTCCTCCAGAAAGTGATTGTGCACATTGAAGAAGAACGACAGCCGTGGCGCAAAACTGTCCAACTCCAGACCTGCGCGGAGCGCTGCCTCAACGTACGTCGCGGCGTTCGCCAAAGTAAAGGCCACTTCTTGAACCGCCGTTGAGCCGGCTTCGCGGATGTGATAACCGCTGATCGAGATCGGATTCCAACGCGGCAGAAACCGGCTGCAGTAGCTCAGGATGTCAGTCGTGAGCCGCAGAGAAGCTGAGGGGGGATAGAGGTAGGTCCCACGGGCGATGTACTCTTTGAGGATGTCGTTCTGCACCGTGCCCGATAGTTTCTCCAGGCTGGCGCCCTGCTTCTTCACCACCGCAATCGTCATTGCCAGCAGGATCGCAGCAGTCGAATTGATGGTCATCGAAATGGAAACCTGCTCGAGCGGTATGTTGTCGAGGAGCCTCTCCATGTCGTGCAGCGTGTCGACCGCCACGCCCGCGCGCCCCACTTCGCCGGCAGCCATCGCGGCATCGGAGTCGAGGCCCATCTGCGTCGGCAGGTCGAAGGCAACCGACAGCCCCGTCTGCCCCAGGGCCAGCAGATACTTGAACCGGGCATTCGACTCGGCAGCCGTTCCAAATCCGGCATACTGGCGCATCGTCCAGAATCGGCTGCGATACATCTCTGGCTGAATGCCACGGGCAAACGGAAACTCGCCGGGCAATCCCAGGTCCCGGTCGGGATCGAAGCCTTCCAGGTCGCCCGCGCCATAACAAGCTTTCAGCGGAATCCCGGACGTCGTTTCGAATCTGCGGTCGCTCGACATGCTGTGCCTCGGCCGCTCCATTACGCGATGGCCTTCGCCATGAGGTCCGCTACCAGCTTGCTAAAGTCTGCCGGATCGGCCAGCGGGCTGCCTTCGGCCAGCAGCGCCTGTCCGTGCAGCAGACGGGCGTAGGGTTTGAGCTCTGGAGCAGTGGGGTCCTTTTCGAAGATGGCTTGCAACTTGCTCAGCAGTGGATGCGATGGGTTCAGTTCCAGAATGCGTTTTGATTTTGGCACCGGCTGACCCATGCGGCGCATCATCTGTTCGAGCTGTGGGCTCATGTC
>JAKEER010000663.1 GCA_022616615.1 Acidobacteriota bacterium | reverse complement strand
TCGACCACGCCAGTTGGGCGTTGCCGGCATTGCGCGCCCAAAGGTAGAGGACCCCATCCACCATGAGAATACCGCTGGCTTTCTTGCCGGCGGCCCCTTCGCCGCGCGTCTCGCCAGTGGGAGCGCGAATGTTCGAGCCGGTGAAATTCGGCGGCCGGCCGGCAATTCTGGCAAAGCCCATGCTGAGTTTGTCGGGGATAAACGGCTCGAAGCCGTTGCCGTCGCCATACGCCCCATAGAGCGCGTCGTCATCGGCCCAGGTCATCGGCCAGTTGTCACTGCCCTCGGCGTGGCGCGCGATGGTTTCCTTCGGGGCCCACCGGATTTCGTTGATGACCGGGCTGGGGGGATAGGGTGTCGCACCCGTCTTCGTCGGCGCGTCGGCCATGATGGCATCCATCAGCGGCTCGAACAGGAACTCGCGGACCGGCTCGCCGTACTGGGACGGCTCGTTCTTCGTTTCGCCGAGCACGTCGCCGTTGCGGACGGCAATCAGGTTGAGGCTGGGAACCACAAGCATCACCTGGTGCCCAGCGCCGGAGCCCCAAAAGGCATCCTTGGGCAGCTTGGGGTACCTGCCGCTGCTGTTGCTCCACCAACCCATGCCACAATAACCGGGCGTGCCGGCGTCAATGGTGATCTGACGAACGGCATCTTTGCTGAGCAGTTGTTTGCCATCCCAATTGCCCTCGCGGAGCATCAGCCGTCCAACGCTCGCAACGGCCCGCGCCGTGTAGCTGCCTCCGCCCCAGGCACCGACCAGAGGCAAGCCATCTACGGTGAATATCTTGCCGTAGCCCACCAACCACTCCTCGTCCGGCAGGCCGATGGGCCGCATGATCCGCTCCCGTAGGAGCGTTCGGATGTCCTTCTGCGGCGCATCCCTGAGCGATGCGGTCACGACGTAGCTCAGCATGGCGATACCGGGATTGCTGTAGTGAAACTTCTCGCCTGGGTCGAAAAGCACCGGCGTCACGTCGCTCGAGAGGGTGAACGGATCGCGGGGCGGGTCGAGCCGTTTCCAGAAATCGCCCTTCCAGCCGGTCAGCTTGTCGTGTGGCAAGCCGTCAGCTTCGGCATCTTCCAATCCTGAGGTGTGCGAGCCGAGCTGGCGGATGGTGATCCGGGACTTCCGTGAGTCGTTCTTCCACTGCGGGATGTATTTGGCGGCTTTATCATCCAGCGCAATCCGACCGTCGCTTACAGCGACCCCCAGCGAGAGACCGCCGACGATCGCTTTGGCCATCGACGCCGTATAATGCGTCGCGGTCGCAGAATGCCCGGCGGCATACCATTCATAAATGATCTGGTCGTTGCGGATGACCAGAAACGCCTTCGTCTTTCTGGCGGCCAAGCTGTCCTTGAGGGCGTCGAGTTTGAGGCTCGACATACCCTGGCTCGTGGCGCTCCGCCCCAGCACAGTGGAGAGAAGCCCGATCAGGACGAAGAGAGTTCGAACCACACGAGCGAGTTTGACGCTCGAAAATGGCCGCCCGAGCCTGGGGGAAAATCGCTTCATGGTTGCCCTCTCAACAGCAAGGTTTCTTTCTGCATTATTAGTCAGTGCAAGAGTAAGAGGCCATTCATAGTTCGTAGTACCGGCTTTAGCCGGGCCGCCTAAAGGCGGTACTACAAACATGGGTCCAGTCATGTTGCCTTACTTATGCTCCCATTATTGAGGATCGCAGAATACAGGACGACACTCGTTGCCTCTCGATAAACTCAATTCGGTTCCACTCGCTCCAAGGCGGGAGAGGATGAAGGCTTGAGAAGCCTTCATGGGGTGAGGGGGCGAGCACACGGCTGATTGATCCTGCAGGGCTCCAAAACCTCATCTAACGCTGGGTTCCGGGTGCTGATCCACACTATCGGATTCCCCCTCACCCCCAACCCCTCTCCCGCGTTGGGGCGAGGGGAGCCGAATCCCGCCTGCGGCCGCGGCGAACAGGGACAAACAGAAGTTGCCACTTTAATTCGCGATGCTCAGTAATAAGCAGCCGCCTTATCCGGCAATCGTATTGATTTTACGTCGCGGCCATTTGCGGCTCGGCCTCAACGGTTGTACCGCGGGGCGCTGCCCTTGCCTAGCTGGAAATGAACTTGCGCAAATAGCGAATGCTCTCAGCGGCCCAAGCCTCTTCTTTGGCGACGGACTCGGAGATGGCCGCCTCTGGCGGCGGCCACAGTTCCAGGATCACGTTGGGATTGCGACCCTTCTCTCTTAGGGCCCCCAGCAACCAGGGAATATCCAGCGCCCCTTGTCCCGCCGGGCGGCCTTCAACGATGAATCCCTTCTTGTGTGGCGGCCGGTAAATGCAGAAGTCCTTCACATGCAGGTTCACAATCCAACGTCCGAGAGTCTCGAGGATGGTCACCAGTTCTTCCAAACAGCCGATGGAGTTGGCTGTGTCCAAGCAGATGCCGGCGTGAGTGCTGCCCACGCGATCAAGGATCTCGGCAAGAGTGGCAGCCTTGAAACGGTCGTGGTTTTCAATAGCGAGACAGACGCCAGCACGCTCAAAGTCGGGCGCCACACTTCCGACAGACGCTACGACCTCATCCGTGGAGGGGTGGTGATTCTCGCTGTCGAGCACAATTCGCACAAGCGATGAGTCGAGCCGCCTCGCCAGGCGCAGATAGTTGCCGAGATGACGTGGAGAAATGCCACAAGTCCCCACTTCAAGATCAATGTTCGATTGGACGGCGCGTTTCAGGAGCGCATCGAGTTCCAGATTCGTCAGGCGATCAAGCGGCAGGTTGTCAGCAATCTGCACGACATGGACGCCCAATTCCGCAGCCTTTTCGAGCAAACGCTCGACCGTCATGGGCTGAGGAGGGCAAGGATATCCGGGCACTCCCACGCCCCACACGAACGTGTAGGAGCTGATGCCTAGACGCATGCGGTCTCCGCTCCGGCCACTGGCGCTTCATTCGCCCTCACCAGTTGCTTGGTAGGGTCGATCAGCGAGAACAGGACGGCGCTAGGCAGCACCAGAGCCGAGATCACGAAAAGCGGAGCGTGGTAGCTGCCGTACGCTTTGACCAGATATCCGAACAGCACGGAGCAGACGAAACCGCCCGCTTGCCCCGCAGTGTTCATCGCCCCCGTGACTGCGCCTGCGTATTGCTGGCCCACGTCAAGACAGATGGCCCAGGCAGACGGGAGCATGCAATCCATGACGCCAAAACCGAGGGCCAGCAAGACCACGCCGCTGGTTTTGCCCGTGGTCAAGGCGGTCGCCAGCAGAAGCAGACCGGACACGGCCAAGCAGACCGACCCAAGGAGCCGCCTCCCGATAAGCGGCCCATGGGTCCTCGAAAGGCGATCGCTCAAGAAACCTCCCACCAGGTTGCCAGCGGCGCCCATCACGAACGGCAGGGACGAGTAAACTCCCATCTCTTCTTCGGTCAAGCCGCGTCCCTTCACCAAATAGACCGGGAACCAGGTCAGGTAGAACATCGAGCCCCAAACGTAACACCAATACATGGCCATGATGAGCCAGAGTTGACGGCTGCGAAATAATTTGCTCCATGGCACTTGGATATGGCTGGACGGCCTATTCTCGACGGCGATTTCCACCAATTCCTGCGGCGTAATGTCAGGCTGTTGGGAAGGGTGATCTCGATACCAACCACACCATATCAAGGCCCACACCACACCTGCCGCGCCGAAGATGAAAAACGCAGCCCGCCATCCGAGAGCCGCCATGATGGGAACGACGAGCAGCGGTGAAAGAGCTCCTCCCACGCGGCTGGCAGCCCAAACGAAGCCCTGCGCCCGTGCCCGCTCCGCGGCAGGGAACCAGCGGCCAATGCTTCCGGAAGCATTCGGGTACGCCCCGGCTTCACCCGCTCCGAACAGAAAACGCGTCGCGACCAAAGCGAAGTAATTGGAGACCACGCCAGTGAAGGCTGTGAACGCAGACCACCAGAGCACGATCCGGGTTAGTACCCAGCGCTGCCCGAGGCGGTCCCCCAAAGCACCGGTGGGAATCTCGAAGGCGCCATAGCCCAGCACAAAGGCGCCCAGGACCCACCCCCAGCGCTCCGGCGAGATTCCTAACTCGGCTTGCATGCGCGGTCCGGCCACGGCGATACAGACACGGTCAAGGTAGGTGATGACTGACAGGAACACCAACAGCACCAGAACGACGTAACGTCTTCTCACGGGATACGCCTTTTACCGGCAGGCGGGGCCGCGTTACTGGCCAGCCGCAGGGGCTCGCTGCTTTGGTCTCGCCGGGGAAGCTCGTCGTCCGCGTCGAACATCAGCCCCGCCGCCCGGAAGCCGCCGTCCACATTAAGAACATGACCTGCAATGAAACTCGATTCGTCTGATGCCAAGAAAAGAGCGGCGTTGGCGATCTCCCTCAGCTCGCCATAGCGTTTAATGGGGAGGCGCTCGTGATAAGCGTGGCGGGTGGCTTCGGTGTGAGTCTCTCGACTTTGGTCCGTATCCACCGGCCCGGGCGCGATGGCGTTGACGCTGATTCCTTTCGGTGCGAGTTCGACGGCCATGACCTGGGTCAGCAGAATGACGCCTGCCTTGGCCGCTCCGTAAGCGGCGCGACCTTGACCTCCTCTCTGGCCTGAGATTGAAGCGACGTTGATGATCTTGCCGGAACCGCGCCTGACCATCTCCCTAGCCGCTGACTGAGCGCACAAGAACGTGCCTGTTAAATTGATCCGAACAACACGCTCCCATTCTTCCAGCGAAGTGTCGAGAAAGGGCTTGTT
Organism: Acidobacteriota bacterium; assembly: GCA_022616615.1. Lineage (GTDB taxonomy): Bacteria > Acidobacteriota > Terriglobia > Versatilivoradales > Versatilivoraceae > VFZK01. The sequence continues at coordinate 18,336 of JAKEER010000663.1, read as the reverse complement.
CAGTCCGACGCCGGCGTTGTTAACCAGAATGTCAAGCCGCCCGCACTTGTTCAGGGTCTGCTGCATCAAGGACTCAACCTGGGCCGGGTCGGTGATATCGACTTCCAGCCCGTAGGCCTCACCGCCAGTGCCCGTGATGTCGGCGGCAGCTCTGCGGGCGTTCTCCGCATTCACATCGGCGATCACGATTCTGGCGCCTTCCGAGGCAAACAGGATGGCAATCTCCCGTCCTATTCCGCGCCCGGAACCGGTAATGATCGCGACTTTTTTCATCAGTCTCATAGGTGCTTCACCTAACAAAGAGAGGTCGATTACCAAAAATCAAGACCTCATCGTCGTGCGTTAGCGATGGGGGCCAACCGCTGGCGTTAAGGGGAGGTGGCGGTGGATCTGTCACTGACGGCGATCCCCCTCACCCCCGACCCCTCTCCCGCGTTGGGGAGAGGGGAGCCGAAATCCGCTAGGGCGGCAACCAGTAAGGCTCTTTGAGTTCGCGGCAGAAACTAAGTAAGTTCAAGGTCGTTGCCCTTGATATCCCGTTTTGGTAGCCACGATCACCGCGTTGTTTGCGGTGGTCGTGCACATCGGTCCGAAAAAACCCACGGCCAGCCGAAAACGCTGACCGTGGCTACCAAGGCAAGGGACGTGCGGAAACGAGAACAGGATCGTCGTAAACCCAGAATAACGGTCCATTGCCGTCACTATAGTCCTCGTACCCCGTCTAGAACAACAGCCGCACCGACATCTGGACAAACCGGCTGCCAAAGGCGGAGTTGATAACTCCGAACGTCGCAAGGCTGGACATGTTGGTGCCCGGTGCGTTGAAGATCGGCGAGTTGAATACGCCATCCATTTCCATGTTGAATTGCAGTTTGAGCCGCTCGCGGATGGCGAAGACCTTGAACAGCGACAGGTTGAGGTTTTTCTCGGTCGGCGCGCGCAACTCGTCGAGGACCGGTGGCTCCGGCGTAACCGTATACTGGTTGGGCAGCGGCTGGAACGCGTTGATGTCGAAGTAGGGGTTCAGCACTCTGCCGGTGACCGGATCCCTGCGGTCGCCCAAGCGTTCCTTGACCGGACCGCTGAGCTTTGGGTTGCGGATGCGAATGGGGCGTCCATTAGCGTGAATGACGCTTAGCGGCAGCCCCGTGCGCACGGTGTAATAGCCGGCCAGCTCCCAACCACCCAAGGCCTGCTGGAGGAATTTGCCCCAACCCTGGCCCGTGAAGCGGAACGGGAACTCGTAAACGAAGGTCGGCCGGAACACGTGCCGCTGATCAAGGCTGGAAACCGTACGATAGTGGCGCGGATTCACGAGGCTGGTGATGTTGTTGTCCATCAGCTTGGAGAACGTGTAGGGAACCAGGACGGTAAGACCGTGAGTGATCCGTTTCTCCAGCTTCACCTGGAGCGCGTGATACATAGCCGCGCCGACGGGCGCGCCGACGTCGGTCAGACTGGTGAACTGCGGGTAACGGACCCAGAGGCGGTTCTGAGTAATGGTGGAGCCTTGGCCCAAAACGGAGGTAGCAGGAAACACGCCCAAGAAGGGATTGGGCACGCGCGTGTTCTCCTGAGCGCCGAGCGCGAGAAACTGGTCGGGTTTTTCGTTGAGGTTGAAATTCTCAATCTGCTTCAGGCTGTGCATGCCCACGTAGGCCGCCTCGAGCAGCATTCGTGAGGGTAGTTCACGCTGGATGCTCAACTGCCACTGCTCGCTGTACGGGTTCACCCGCGAGAAGTCCCAATAGCTGAGGTCGTCGCCCACTCTGGCCAGGAGGCCGGCGGAGCTTCCGGGCGGCTGCGGCAATCCCGCCGGGAAAGGATTGGCCAGCGTGTTAAAGGGAGTCGCGCCGTTGTCGATGGTTCCGATGAAGGGGGTCACCGCGTCGAATACTCCGTTAGCGCCGAAGAACCCGTTATTGTCCGCCTGAACGCTGTAGAAAATGCCGAAGCCGCCGCGGATGACGGTTTTCGGCAGGACTTGGAACGCGAAGCCGAAGCGCGGGGCGAAGTTGTTCGTGTCCACGCGCCCCCCGCGACGCGGGTTCCCATCCACTCCGGCGAACAGCACACCTCCACGCAGATCGAGCCCCGGCGCCTGCACCGGCAGTTTGGCCTGAGGGTCGAAACCGTAGCTGATGCGGTTGTAGCGCTCGGTGAATGGCGTCTCCAGATCGTAGCGCAGGCCCAGGTTGAGCGTCAGCCGGGGGGTGATCTTCCAGTCGTTCTGAACGAACAACGCAAGGTAGTGGTTCTGGAGAGACACGGGGCTTACGAAGCCTAGCGAGCCGCCGGCGGGAAGGCCCAGCAGCAGGGATGCCATCGCAGTGCCCGAGGTGTCAGAGGAAGTGTTGGTGAACGGATCGGAGCGCGTGAACACCGAGTTGAACGAGAAGGCGCCGAAGGCCGAAGCGCCCGGGAAGTTTCGGTTGAGGCGATACCAGCGGTAATCGACGCCGAACTTGGTGGTGTGCTGACCGCTCAGCTTGGTGAAGGTCGTCAGAAGCGAGTATTGGGTTCTGCCCTGGGCGTTTTGGCCGCTGCCGAAGCCCGCGATCCCCTCGCCCAGATTGATGCCGGGCCAGCCGGTGAAGGACTGGTTGCGGACCAGGGAGTCGGGAAGCTGGAGCTTCGCGGGATCGAACCCGGCTCCCCCAGATCTGCCAGTGAGGTCGTTGCGCAGGACGCCGAGGCGGATGGAACCAACCAGGCGCGGCGAGAAGGTGATGGCGTCCTCCACACCGAAGTTGATAAACCGGTTGAGATTGTGGCCGATATCACGGCCCAGGTAGGCCGGGAAGGGATCCTCCGAATCCTGCTTGCGGGTCAGGTATCCCAGGCGGACGAGGATGCGATGGCGGTCGCTGAGGGTGTGGTCGATGCGCCCGCTCACCTGGCTCTGGACGACGGTGTAGGTCCCGTTGAGGACCCAGTTGATGCCTCCGATTTGCGCCGGCCCGGCTACGTTGGGCAGCGGGAACTGTTTCAGGACTGCGACTCCGATAGGGCTGAGGCGCGACGCCGGGATGCGGGCGCCGGCGAACGGCTGGCGTGTGGCCGTGGCGCCGCTCACAACCGTGGTGGCCGGGTCGTAAATGGCGAAGGGGCCTCCCAGGCGGTTCAACGTTTGCGAGAAGTCGCCCTGGCGTTCCAGCTCGGTGGGCACGCGCGTCTGGGCGCTGAGTATGCGAGGGTCGTTGTCGCGCTCGAAGGCCGTGAAGAAGAACGTCCGGTTGTGGCCGTCGTAGAGGCGTGGAATCCACACCGGCCCGCCGACGGTGTAGCCGTACTGGTGATAGCGGCTGGGTCGCCTCGGCTGGCCGAACTTGTTGTTGGTCCAACCGTTGGCAGCGAGGCCGACGGGACGCCGGTAGAAGTAGGCCGATCCGTGCAAGTCATTTGTGCCACCGCGGGTCGTCATGCTGATGACACCGCCGTTGGAGTGACCCAATGTCGCGTCGAACATCGTGGTGTGGACCTTGAATTCCTCCACCGAGTCGAGCGAGGGGATGAAGACGGGCTGTCCCTGCGCGGTATTTGAGATGCCGTCCACCACGTATTCGTTAGCGCCCACCTTGGAACCGCCGCCGTTGATGCTGATCTGCGCCTGGGTGCCGCTGGTGTAAGTGCCGCCCGCGACGCCGGTGACGCCCGGAGTAAAGTGGACCAGCGTGGCGACGTTGCGATTGAAGCTCAAGTCGAGATGCCGGACCAAGACGTTTTCGACCACGTGCGACAAGTCCGCATTCGCCGTGTTCAGCAAGGGAGCATCGGCACTCACGGTAACTGAGTCTGACGTCTCGCCGATCTGCAAAGAGAAGTCCAGCGTCACCTGGGCATTCGTCGAGACGCGGATCCCCTGACGCTCGATCTTCTTGAAGCCGCTCTGCTCCACCCGTACTGTGTAATTGCCGGGGATCAGAAAGGGAACCTGATAATTGCCCACCTCGTTGGACGTCGAACGCACCACGACATTCGTATCGATGTTGATCGCCTCGATGGCCGCGCCAGCCACCGCTGCGCCGCTGGGATCGGTGATGCTGCCAAGAATCGTGCCGCGAAACTCTTGGGCCTGAAGAACCACCGGCGCCAGAAGGAAAAGGAAGGAGATAGAGAGACCAAGCCTCCAGAGAGGGCTACGTTGACCAACTTGTCTCAGAGCGTGCATATGTTTTCTCCTATTGAGAATCGTCCTCGTCGTCGTACTCGTCCTCGTGCTCGGCTTGTACGTTCCAAAAAACCGAGAATGAGGACGAGACGAGAAGTTTTCATCAAACGTGCTATGGCCAAACCGCAGTCTTGTAAACCGCCAAACCAGACTAGGTTCACTTGCTGCCAGCCAAGTCCAAACCTCGGTCAAGTTTGTTCTCGCCCGCTGCAACGGAGATGCAACCCTCGGCGGTATGAAGTCGCTCGCTACAAGTAGAACTAGAACCACTCAAAAAGGGTTGATCTCCTTGGTCGGTTGCCACGTTGTTTGTTGCACGCTAGCAGTCGGTCTCGTTAAACTCAATTTGTCTTCTTCTAATGAGCATTTGGGAATATCTAATGGAGGGATCTCATGGCCAGGTCGGCGCGCCGTTCTTACAAGGATCTCAGTTTGCAGCAACTGCGCAGCTTTTGCGAGGTATGCCGGCGCGGCGGATATGCGGCGGCTGCACGTGAACTGCATCTAACGAGTCCGGCAGTCTGGGAGCAGATGCAGGCCCTGGAGGGCCACTACGGGGTGCGCTTGCTGGAACGGCGAAGCCATAGCGTTCAGCCGACGATGGAAGGCAAACACCTTTTGGAGATGATTCGCCCCCTTCTTGCCGGGTTGGATTCCGCCAAGGAGGTCCTGCAGCAGCAAGACGGGGCCTTGCCCAAAGAGCTGACGTTAGCCACCAACTTGCGTGTCCTCACCGAGGAGGTGAGTCGGGGGCTGCGTCAGTTCCAGGGTAGGTATGCGCAGATTCGGCTACGTGTCTTCTACACTGGCAATGACGTCGAACAGCGTATTCTCAGCAGTGAGGCTGACGTGGGCTTCACCTTGGAGCCGGGACCCGACATTCCGTGCTCGACGGCGGTGGTGTATGAACCGGCGGGCGAAGTGGATTACCTGCTGGTCACGCCGCCGCGGCACCCCTTGCTGCGACAGCGCGCCCTGCAGCTGCGCCATGTCATCCAATATCCGTTGGTGCTGGGGGAGCCTGCGGCTTACTCTCGCCGGCGCGTACAAGAGATACTGCACCGGGACCATCCGCCACAGGCGGTGCGCGTGGTTGTGGAAACCAGCAGCGACGAGTACACGCTCTCCTGCGTGCGGGCGGGCATGGGTGTGGGCATCACCGTGGGGACGGGGCACGGGCATCTCTACCGGGGGCTGGGCGTGCGCTCTCTACGCCGCTGGTTCGGCACGGCCCGGGTCGGGTTTTTGTGGAAGCGTGGCGCTCACGTGCCGCCGGCCCAGCGCGCACTGGCGCAAGCCATCCAGGGGAATGTGGCCCGCGGCGCCCGAGAGAATAAATAAGGGATAAACTTGGGGTTCGGGTTGCCCTCGATCAGGTCATCTGGGTGTTTCCGTTTCTGAACTTCAGGTCCTAACCGACTTTTCTCTTTCTCAAATTTCCATTTCCGTGCTTCTCAATAAGCGGCAGCACCCCCTGCTACAAAGCCTCCGGTTTAAGAACCATCTAGAAGCACGACTCCCTGTCTTCGCTGGGACGCGCATTTGTGGAGAAGTGGTTGTTTGTGGTTCGCTTCCATTCTTTAACAAGCTCTGTCATCATGCCTGCCTTGGATCGGAGGTCGGGAACCGATGAAGCCATTGAAGCGGGTTCTCTGCTGGATTATTGGTCACAATTGGCTTCCGTCCAGATATGACATTGCGCACTTCCGAGGGGGTAGATGGAAATGTGGCCGGTGCGGGAAGTTTGCGTTTGGGCTGAAGCAGTAGTATCCGCCGTTCCAAATCAAGATTGTCCCGGTCGCAGACTTGGGTGGGTCAATCCGTTACGCTTCGTCGCGATCCAAGGAAACCACAGGCGGGGGAGAGCTTGACTTGCTTTACCCGAAAGAACGGCGCCGAATTCCTGCGCAGAGCCTGGGATAGGGGTAGGGAGCCCTTGTCTAGTTAGTTTTAGTTAGACTCTCAGTTCCCCTTCGCCGTGGAGTTCATGTGCTCCGCTGTTTTGGGAATCCTGCATCGGGCGGTTGCCAATAGGCCACAAAAGGACAACCAGAGTCACGGCAGCGACGGGATGAAGCACAGCAGCCATCATGAACGCCGCCGGGTAACCGAACTTGGCGATGCCCCATCCGAGCAATTGGCTGAAGAGCATGCCGCCCAAGCTGCCAGCAGTTCCCATCATCCCAATCACCGCTCCGATCTCCCGATTCAAGAAGAGCTCACTTGCCAAAGTGACCGTGTTCGTCGACCAGCAAAAACAGAGAAACGCCACCACACTCACGATGAACAGTGCGACACCCGTGGAGTCGACGGTTCCTGAAAATGCGCCCAGTGGAGCAAGACAGCCTACTCCGACCAGGATGGCGAGCCGCGCTTTCGGCGCGGGAATGCCCCCGCGAACCAACCAGTCGGAGAAAGCTCCACCGCCAATGCCGCCAAGGTCTGCGGCAAGAAATGGGATCCAGGCGTAAAATCCGATCTGAGCCAAACTCATTCCCCGCTCCCGCTGGAGATAATCGGGCAGCCAAAACAGATAGAAGTACCAGACCGGGTCGCTGGCCAGGCGAGAAAGAACCAAGGCCCATAGCCGGCGCTGCTTGAGCATCGCGGTCCAGGCCGTTGCGCTTTGATCTGCGGAAGGGAGTCTATTTGGATGGACTGGAGTCCCCTCCTCTGTGGCGTAAGCGGGATGCGGCGAAGAGTAAAATCTGAGCCAGACCAGGGCCCAGACCAGGCCGAGGGTTCCCGGAATTAGGAACGCCTGTCGCCAGCCAAAATTCAAAGTGATCCAGGCAATGAGTGGCGGCGCCACGATGGCGCCGACGGCGCTGCCGGACGAGAAGATGCCGATTGGCAAGCCTCGTTCTTTGCTTTGAAACCATTCTGCACAGGCCTTCAGTCCCGCTGGAAAGACGCCTGGCTCGCCGATGCCCAGCAGGAAACGGCAGGCGATCAGTGCCCCGGCGCCGCGTACCAGCGATGTCAACATCGTGGCGAGTGACCACCAGACGATACAGGCCACCATGCCGATGCGTACGCCAATCCAATCGATCAGTCTCCCCGAAACGGCATACATTACTGTATAGGACAGCAGGAAGGCACTTACGGCGTTGGCATAGTCGAATTCACTGAGTTGGAATTCTTTTCGAAGGGTGGGTGCCAGGATGGAAAGAGTCTGGCGGTCCAGGTAATTGATCACTGCCGCCAGAAACAAGAGAAAAAGAATCAGCCAGCGCGTTCGGGGGCGGGGAATTCGCATGGTTTCCGGTCAGTGATCCGCTTTTCGTCGTTAGAGGACCAGATGCTTCTGCCAGATACGAGCGGGGTGTCCGGCCATCCGTTGCGGACCCAGGGCCCCATCAAAGTCCCGAACCCTCCCTCACGGTCGGGCTACTGAACAGTTTCGAGGCTGATGTCAGTAGCCCGCGCGTCAGCAAGGGCTCTGCCTCGATCCAATGACTTATGGGACTTTGACGAGACCCTGGTTGCGGACCGCTGACATCGGACGAGTCGAGAGTCAAAGCTCGAGAATGACGGCATCCTGCAGCAACCGCTCTTGGAGCATTTGAATCCTGACGTCGCGCAAGCGAAGACCCTCGGTGAAGGCCAGCCCCGCCAGTGTTCCTCCAGCCTGACCCACTGCCATTGCGGTGCCACTCACGCGCGTCGAGCCATGCGCCTCGTGCGTCGAGGAGAGGCAGCGCCCTACCGCCAGAAGGTTGTCCAGACCGCGCACGAGCATGGCTCGCTCCGGGATCTGGTAGGGTTCCGGCGGACTCTCTTTGTGAGCGTGCACTCCCACTTCGCCGTTGGCAGGATGGATGTCAATGGGCCAGCTTCCCAGAGCAACGGCATCCTCGAAAGGCCTGTTCCGTTCGATGTCTTCGGCTGTAATGACGTAATCGCCCATCAGCCTGCGAGTTTCCCGCACGCCCACCTGCACCCCTGAAACCAGAACGAAACTGTCGCGAAAATCCGGCACAGATTCTCGCAGGATACTCCAAATCCCCATCAGATCTTGCCTGGCCTGGATTTCGGCCTGCGTCAGTTGCCGGGTGTCGGTCGCATCGCCGTACAGACGGGTACAGTTGAACGAAGCTTCTCCCTCACGGATGCGAATGATCCACGGGCCTCCATATTTGGGGGCGCGGCCAGCAGCATAAGCGGCGTCCATGGCCTTGCGGCAAGCCTGTTCCAACTGATGCCACGTGCTTCTCCCTTTCAAACCTCCCACGCGGAAATGGGTAGACATGGTCTGCATTGCCGGATCTTTTTCATACTCGGCTCCCGCAAAATAGCCCACATCGCCATCGCCGGTGGCATCGATGAAGTGCTGCGCTGAAATCTCCCAGAGTCCCTCCTTTCCGGCGGCCACCACACTTTGGACGCGCGGACCTTCCTTCACGACACCCACGACAAACAGATGGTACAGGAGACGAACTCCCGCGCGGCACAGCAGAACATCGGCAGCCAGTTTCATCCGCTCCGGGTCGAAGCACAGACATTCTGGCGGATTGTCCTTGGTGACCAGGCCTCCGTTCCGGCGCAGCTCCTCGACAACTTCCAACGGAATGCCGCCCACCACCAGCTGTTCGTACTTCCTGCAGTTCCTCAACCCGTCGAATGTGTGCACCAGAGAGGAGACACACACTCCGCCACAGAACCCATAGCGCTCAACCAGAATCGTGGAAGCGCCCAGGCGCGCAGCCGCAATAGCTGCAGCCACCCCAGCCGAGCCGCCTCCGCAAACCAGGACGTCGCAGGATTCTCGTTTGGAAATATTCATAGGACCTGAATTTTGCACCCTAATAATGGACTGGCTCCGAAGGCCGTAACAGGAGAGTTTGTTCAAGACAGCAAGACATGGCAATCAATCCCCTCCTGGGAGGGGCAGAAGCCGAAGGCTTCGGGGTGGGTGTTAGCCACGAAGAACCCACCCCGGCGCTGCGCGCCACCCCTCCCAAGAGGGGATTCTCAGACACTCATCCAAACTCCTATTCAAAATTCACGTAGAAGCCTTTCAGGAGGCAGCGCGGTGGAAGCGCTGTTTTACCAAGCCGGGGTTGCCTGGCTATCCTCCGGCCCGCTTGCAGGTCTCATAGCTGTAACACCCCACTGCTGACGCGCCTCCATCAATGGTGACGATCTGACCGGTGATGTACGCCGCTTCCGGCGCTGCCAGGAACAGCGCCAGACTCGCGACCTCCTCGGCCTCGGCCAGACGTTGCAGGGGGATGCTCCGGCTGCGTTCCCGAATCATCGTTTCGTCATAGACGGCTTTCAATTGCTCTGTGGCGACCGGGCCCGGAGCAATGGCGTTCACGGTAATCCCGTGTTTCGCCAGCTCCACAGCCATGACGCGCGTCAGAGACAACACCCCGCCTTTGGCGCTGGCATAGGCCGCCGTTCCATACATTCCCATCGAGGCCGCAATCGAAGAAATATTGACGATGCGTCCCTTCCCAAGCTTAGCCATCACTCGTGCCGCGGCCTGTCCGCAGTAAAACGTGCCGGACAAATGAACGTCGAGAAATTGCCGCCAGGTTTCCGGCTGGAGTTCAAGAAACGATTCCATCCTGGCAATGCCCGCACTGTTCACAAGAACATCGACTCGGCCGAAAGCTTCGATGGCCGCCTCGACCAACTGACGAGCCTGGGCGGGGTCCGAGACATCACCGGGATGAACAATTGCCCGGCGCCCCCGCTTCTGGACTTCAGTGGCGGTGTTTTCCATCCGCTCCGGTGTCACGCCGGAGACAACGATGTCGGCGCCCTGCTCGGCAAACAGAAGGGCAACGGCCTTCCCGATCCCCCGGCTCGCACCGGTGACCACTGCAACCTGATTGGTGAGTTTCATGAGATTCCTTCTGAGACGTGCTCTGCAGCTCGGTTGCGGCTGCCTTCCTTGGTCCCCGTGACTACTCCAATGGCTCCCCTTTGAGGACCGATGCTCCGGAGCCCGGCAACTTCACGCTCACTCCGCTTCGCGCAGATTCGTAGCAGGCCTCCACGATCCTGAGGTCCGTCATGCCCTGTTCTACGCTGACTTCGGGGGACCGGCCGGATTGCAGCGCTTCCACAAACTGGCGGTGCTGGTTCAAGGGGTTCTCTTCGTCATCCCATTCGGGTGGGAGCAGCGGGTCAAGATGCTCCGGTTTTCCATCTCCTTTCAAGCGAAGAATCTTGCCCTCAAACGGTCCATTCTCTGACCAGATTTCCAGGCAGCGATTGTCGCGATAGTGCACGGCGCCTTGCGTACCCATTAGCGAGAAATGCTCTTCCTGAACACACCAACTGGTTTCCAATTCTGCCAGCGTGCCATTTCGGAGTTTAAGGTGGGCCAGCATCAGATCATCCCCTTCGAGATGCGGGCATGCAAGGTTTGTGGAAAAGGCCTGCACTTGGAAAACCGCATCCTGCAAGATCCACTGCAGCAAATGCAGGTAATGCACGCCCAGCTGAATGAAAGAGCCACCACCCGTCTTCGCCACCGATGCCCGCCAGAGCTTTTCGCTGGCGGTCCAAGTCAGTCCCCCCCGATGCGCCAGCCGGGCGCTGGCCAACCCTACCCGACCGAAATAGCCACGCCGGACCAGTTCGCGAAGGTCCCAAAACAGCGGATGGTCGAGAAGATTCATGTAGACGGCCATCACGCGGTCTGTCTTTCGGTATGCGACGAGTATTTCCTCAGCGTCTCTTACCGTTGGAGCGATGGGTTTTTGAAGCAGAATGTGCTTGCCGGCTTTCAAGGCGCCCAACGCGTGCTCTTTATGAAAATAGTTAGGCGTGCTGATCACGACGGCATCAATGCCACTCGCAAATGCATCGTCCGCCCGTGTTGACCAATGTGCCGCCCCGGTTTCCTCTTGTGCTTGGCGCGCAGTCTTTTCTTCCACGTCGATGGTCACAGCCACCCGCACGCCGTAAAGCCGTGCGTAGGTCTTGCGATAGCGGACCGCAATGCCGCCACATCCCAATAGAGCAACGGTTAGGGGTTTCATTCGATTAAGTTCGATGATCTCCTAAGAAAATCCCCTCCCTGGAGGGGTGGCGGCGGAGCCGCCGGGGTGGGTCTCCGTCGGCCACAACCCACCCCCGAGGGCCTCACGGCCCTCTCCCCTCCCAAGAGGGGAATCTGTCATCGTTTTCTTCCTCACATCACACCGCGCTCTCAGCGGTGTGGCAGCTCCTATGAAAATCCCTCCTCCGAGGGAGCTGTGAAAAAATTGAGATTTAGCGAACAATCGGCTCCCCTCTCCCCAGCGTGGGAGAGGGGCTGGGGGTGAGGGGGATTACCACGCTGTGACAGCATGCGCCTGTCTTTCCGCATCTGCGTGCTTCTTCGGCATCTCTTCCGGAATCGATAGAGCGTGCACCGCCCCCTCACTCCTAACCTCTCTCCCCCTCTCGGGGGCGAGAGGAACCGAGATTTTCAATTTTTTCACAGCTTCAAACTTGGTAAGAGGGACAAAAATCCCAGGCCTCCCCTTGGCAAGGGGAGCTTCGGGGGTCTCGCCGTTTTTCTCGGTTGTGGCGCTGCTGTGCCCATTGGCCTTATCGCACGTCCACTGGCGTCTGGGCGCTGGCGATCGGCGACTGCGTCTGCCGGTTTCCAGCCCAATCTTCTGCGAGGACTTTATAGTGGTAAGTCTTGCCCGGTTGTAATCCTCGATCATGGAAAGTCTGCAGGAAGTAGGGAGCCGGTTTGAGCGTTCGCAGAGGGTTTGGGGTTACCTTCTCGAAGTCCTTCGTTTCTGAACGGAACAGCAAGTACCGGGCAACGTCAGGCTCTGGACTGCTTCTCCAATAGACAATCAGGCGATCGGCAGCACGGCGCACAATGCCGAGTTCTTCTACCGCTGCGGGCGGCGAGGTATTTTCTTTTTTGGTGTGCGCCATCACTTTCTCCGAGAAGGTTCCCTGGTTGTTGAAGCGGCTGACAGGCGCCACAAAGTAACTGTAGGCCGTGTCAATCCTGAGCTCTCGATCCACAAACCGGTTCCCGACGGCCCTCCCCACAAGGGTGTAGGCTGTCGGTGGCGCGCCGGGATCTTCCGAGCGAAAAACGTTGAAGGCCCCGCCAGCAGGGACAGCTCCAGCCCATTCCAACCGGATGCTGCTGTCAGAGATCGGCTCGGCCTTCAGTTGTGTCACAGCGGGAGACAGCGGCTCGGCGGCAAACAGCCGCACAGTGACAAAGCCGTGGGGCGCTATCAACACTCTTACCTTTCTTTGTTCTACCTTTAAAAGGTTGAGATCATTCTCCACCAGATCGCAGGCCATCGCTGCCGTCACCGGAAAATGGGGCAACTGCACTTCAACCTCCGTCTGCCTGCCTTCAGTCTCGACCAGGCGCAACACCCAACCGCGTCCTGGCTGCTCACTTTGCTTCAGCGTCGCCATCTGAACATTCGAGGCACTCAGCGTTGCAAAACTGGCCTGGCGCTCCGGCAGCAAACCCTTCTGGACGCTGGAAATCAGCCGAGCTTGCAGCGGGCTGGCGATCTGCCAGCCGAAGCGCGTCGCGCCGTTTCGCCAATCTCCCGGGTGCGATGTAAAAGAGTAATGCAGAGTGGCATTGCAGTCCCAGCCATTGAGCGTCAACAGTCCAGCCATCCGGTTGGAATAGACGTAGCTAAACAGGTGAGGGAGCACCGGCTTATAGTCGATGGAAAACTGGTTATAGCGGATCTCTCCGAAGTTCACGGTCCCGGCCTCCCAGGGCGCCATGGTCACACCATAACTCTGGTTGCTGACATCGACCCAACGATTGGCGTAGAGGTAGTCGTGGGAGCCCCAGCGCAACTGGTCGGTGTGTGGCCGCACGACACCACCCGGGTACTCTACATGCGTTTCAAAGTCATCCACTTTCACCGGAAAGGCGTAATAGAGGTTGTCTTTGTATCGGTCCTCGTAATTGGAAGAGTACAGTGCCTGGACATGCTTTAGCTCGTTGATGACATCAATCCGTTTGAGCTGATCGTACAGAATCACCTGTTGCCGGATGGCCGCGCCTGTCTTCTCGTCGTCGATCTCAACAGTCAACTCAGCGCGTATTGGCCCTGCTTTACCCGGCATCAGACGAGCCTTCTGCGGAGAGTGAACGAATCCATCCCTGGCCTCCCGCGCATTCTTGTGGGCATAGACCAATTGATTGAAACCGTGAGCTGCTTTTGAATCCACCAACTGCCGCCCCAACTCCTTGTCCAGGATGCTGCGGACAACTCCGGTTTTCGGGTCAAACTCAACGGTGTAAAACTGGTTGGAAAGCGAGGCTGACCCGACTTGCAGCGAAGACAAGGCCGGCGTTGTATTGGAAGGCCTCAACCTGTAGAGCTTATACCCGAAAGCCGGCACGTTTCTGGCTATGAAGAGCAGCCTTCCCGGCGTGGTTTGTTGAGACGGAATATCCTGCCCTGTCGTGGTATCGACAAGCTGCATCCCGTCGGGCCCAGGATCGCCGAGTGAGCCGAAGAGCGCAGGGGTCCACTGGACTTCAGCGAGGTCGGTCCGCTCGTGAGCCAGTGGGTTAAACACGACGACGGTCTGCGCTTCCTGGACGGGAATCTGTCGAAGCAGCGCTTCGAAACCGATCTGGAGCGCCTGCTCAGCCCCTTGCAGCGCTCGCGCTGCTTCGTTCTTTTTCAACCACTGCGCATTGAAAAGTTGAACGTCACTGGCTTTAGGAAGAGTCGGCCAGCTATGTTCGTTATAGTCGAACAGCCGGACGAAGGTACGGTCGATCAAGCGGGCAGGAGGCAGAAATCCAGGTTCGTTGAGTCCGGCAATCGCGGCCAGACCTTCTGCCAGGGGCAGTAAGCGTGCCGCCCGTCGCTTCCAGCCTTGTGATTCCGGATCGATGGTCGCGTAGTCGGCCGAAAAGTTGTTCAAATCGCCCGACAGCTCCGGAAGGCTGTTGCCGTATTTGTTTTCGATGTATTCGAAAAATTCGGTCGGATTGCCGATGCGAATTTCCGGATAGCGATAGGTTTTGTTCCAGACAGGCAGGACACGCGTGTCGAAGCGCGGTGTATCGTGATCGATGTACTCCGGATTGATGAGGGCGTCATAAGGATAGGGCCCGAGCCGCTCACCGCGTTCAATCGCTTGCAGCTCTTGCGTGACCTGCCGGGAAGCCACGTCGATCAGATTGCCGTATCCGCCGCCGGTCTGCCCGTACCAGAAACTCAACCCGTAATGGCTGCGCCAGCCAAACAGAAGCTTGCTTTGACGGTCTGGCGCTCGCCACCAGAAGAGCGCCGGAAGCCGCGTGGTCTTGTAGTCATTGTTGCCGCCTGTTCGCCAGCCTTGCCCCCACCGGGCCAGATATTTGAATCCTGCATTCGCCAGCGCCTGGCAAGCGGACCAGGAAGCACTGGGATTATCTACCATCATGAACGTCTTGAGATCGAGACCGAACCGATCCTTCGCTTCGCGCCGGGCGCCGTAGGTCATCCGCGCCAGCTCTTCGTAGTCCATCCAATGGGTATGAACACCGCTGGGCGCTCCCATCAGGTGCATCCGGCCGGTCTTGATGTCTTTGTCGGCAATCTCTCGCCACTGCGATTCGGAGCGCTCTTCAATGTAATTGCGCATGAAGAGCAAGCTTTCCATCGTGTAGTGGTAAGACGACAGACCCAGGCTGCGCTCGATCTCGGCCACGTTTTCTCTGGGCCCGCTCAGAGTTCGCGCCAAGTCAATGAATTCGGCAATGTCATGCTGCTTTTTGTGGATGTAGTCTTCGTAGCCGAGATCCTCGTGAGAGGACTTGATGATATGAACCTTCCAGTGCCGTTGTGGCTGCCACATCTGTCGATGCTGGGCGATGACCGCGTCATTGGATTTGTTCCGCAAGACGAGTTGCAGTCCCTGTGGGGAGGAAATGTCAGAGACGAGCAGCCGGTGGGTAGAACTTCCGGCTGGCGCCTCGATTTCGGAAGTAAGAGGCTCCGCGTGATCAAGCTGCAACGTCACCTGACAGACAATCGTGTATCCGAAACTGTTGTAAAGGTGCAGGTCCGCTATCTGGCGCAGAGGCTCGCGCCGTGGGAACAGGGCCGTCGGCTCTAGCTTCAGAATCCGGATTGTCTCTTCCTGTGCCCCAGCGATTCCCGATAAGAAGAGAAAGAGGGGCAGGATGACAAGAAGGTATAACGGATAAAGCCTGATGTGACGGACTTGGTTTTGTGAATGTAACTGATCGGACATGCTGTTAGTGTTCCGGTTCTACGGCTCTTAGCACCAGAAGATCGGCGGCGTGATCCTCTGCCTCAACGAGCACCCCTCCCGGGCTTCGGGTCTCCTCCCTTTAGCCCTGCAAGCAGCTTGCGCATTTGCCGGATACGATCCGGCTGCTTTGCGGCTAGATTCACCTTTTCATACGGGTCTGCTCTTAAGCTGAACAACTCCACCTTTTTTGATGGGTGCGTCTCGACCAGCTTCCAGTCCCCCTCGCGGAGGGCTGACTGATGAGGCGTATCCCAGTAGAGAGTTCTGGTTTGTTCCTTACCGTGGCCCACCAGAAGCGGCCAGATATCAACCCCCTCGACTTTCATTTCTGGCGCAGGAACTATGCCCGCCAGCTTCGCGACTGTGGGGAGAATATCGATGGCCGAGGTCACAGCCGTTACTTCGCGATGTTCGAGCTTGCCCCTCCAATGCGCCAGCGCCGGAACGCGGATGCCTCCTTCGTACACTTCGCTTTTCCAGCCGCGCAGCGGGCGATTGTCGCCCTTCTGCTCGTAATATCTGTAGTAGCCGCCAAATTTCGCCTGCGGGATGGGTGGCTCGCCCCGTTGTCGCTGAGAAAGATAATCAGTGTTCTCTCCCGGACCTTCCACTCGTCGAGCGCATCCAGGACACGGCCGATGGCATCATCCATGTGCGTGACTGTTCCCGCAAAGAGCCGGCGATCTTTGTTTTGGATAATCCCTTCATACGGCTTGATCCACCTCTCTTCTTCCTCCAGTGGTACATGTGGCGCAGTGAAGGCGAGGTAGAGAAAGAAAGGGTGCTCTCGATGGCGCCGGATGAAGTCGCTGGCTTCGCGTCCTAAAAGGTCCGTGGCATGTCCCGGCTCGTCCATGAACTCTTCATTGCGAAACCAGGTCCGCCCCAATCGCCAGTGGTGTTTATAAGGATCGGCGCCTGAGTGCAGAGACCCGTAAGCTTCCCGAAAGCCCTGCTTGCGGGGGCCGTAGTCGAATGTCGGGCCGAGATGCCACTTACCGACAAGGCCCGTTGCATAACCCCCGCTAACGAGCAGTTCCGCCAGGGTCACGGTCTCAAGCGGCAGAGAGTCTTTCGGGTCGAGATACAAAGGAGCCAGAATACCTAAACGGCCCGGGTTGCGGCCGCTGAGCAGGGCGGCACGAGTCGGAGAGCAGGTAGGGTAAACATAAAATTGATCGAGAATGACGCCTTGCTTCGCCAGCTCATCGAGCCGGGGCGTTTTGATCTTTGAGCCATGAAACCCAACATCGTTCCAGCCTAAATCGTCGGCGACGATGATGACGATGTTAGGACGGTCTGCTTTGGCCGCCGGCGCAGTGGCGGCACTCCCATATCCGGCGCTGGCCAGTACCAAACCCATCAAGGTGCAGATAATCATCCATCGCCTCATGGCACCCCTTCCTTCATGACCCCTGATTAATAAAGCGTGGCACGCCAGATATGCCGATCAGAAGATGAACTTCAGCGCAAATTGAATCTGCCTGGCCGGGCGAGCCGCGCTAATCTGTCCGAAATTGCCCAGTCCCAGAGCCGTTCCAGGTCCCAGGAAGTTCGTCTTGTTGAAGGCGTTGAACAGCTCACACCTGAATTGAATGGTATAGTTTTCTTTCACAATTGTGTCTTTCTGGATGGAGAGGTCCCAGATCTGGAACCCGGGACGGCGGGTGCGCGCCAACGTCCGCGGCACGCTCCCAAAGGAGAAAGCGGTGGGCGGAGAGGCAAAGGCGTCGGTGTTGAACCAGCGAAGGAAAGAGCGCTGATCGCCAGGCAGCGCCGGATCACCCTTCAGGTCAGGCCGCCTCGTGCCAGGTAAAAACGCGCCTCCCGTGGCCGTGACGACCAACGGCCGCTCTTGCGAGAACGTGCTGATGCCACTGATCTGCCATCCGCCCAGCAGCGCTCCAGCGAGGCCGGTGGAAAGATACCGTTTCCCGCGTCCGAAAGGCAGCTCATACAAATAGCTCGCCACCAAACGGTGCGGAATGTCTTCGCCGCTTACCACCTTCTCCGAGGCGCGGTCGTATACGTTCTGCGGGCTGCCCCCGGCCTCGCCGAAACCCGGCCCGTTATCGATCAGCTTCGAGAAGGTGTAAGCGCCTAGAATGCTGAACCCGGCCGTGACCCTTTGCTCCACCCTCACCTGCAGCGAGTGATAGTTGCTGAAGTAATCATGAACGCCCTGCTGGACGACGGAAATGAACTGAGGAAATGGACGTAGCAGCAGCTGCCGCTCCACTTGGGCAGTCGAGAGCGGGCCGCTCGTGATCTTCCCCAAAAAAGGATTGGGGACCATCGCCCGCAAGCTGTCCCCCAGCGCCAGATGCTCGGGCCGGAGATGGTTAAGCTCAATCGCCGGGCCGGCTAGTTTGTTGCCCTTCGATCCGGCATAGGCAATCTCCACCAGCAGATTGGACCGCAGTTCCCGCTGGATGCCCAGATTCCAAGCGAAGAACTCGGGGGTGGGGTAGCGCCGATCTACGAAGGAGCCGCTGTCACCGACCAGCGCGGCCAGCCCTGGAGTATCTCCCGCCGGAGGAACCAACCCGGCGGGAAACGGGTTGCTGATGGAAATGGTCGGCGTCGTGCTGCTGGCTTGGTTGTTAACGCCCCGCGTGGAGAAGGTTGGGCTTAAGCCCAAGCCCGCGTTGGTGTCGCCCTCATTAAACGGCGAAATGAAATTGATCGCCCCACCGCCGCGCACCACCGTCTTATCGCTGATCCGATAGGCAAAACCTAGCCTCGGCCCGAAGTTGTTCCGGTCGTCATCGGACTGATGACGGCTGCCGGTGTTTCTGCCGACAAACAGGAAAGCGCCCGCCGTGCCAGTCACCGGGTTGATGGTTGTCCGGCTGAAGTTGAGCAAACGGTCGAACCTTTCAATGCGCGAAACGTGCAGGTCATAGCGCAGCCCCAGATTGAGCGTCAGCTTCTGG
>JAKEER010000662.1 GCA_022616615.1 Acidobacteriota bacterium | reverse complement strand
GCCGCCGGCAATCCCTGGAAGAGATCATGACGGTGGTTCGGCGGCATTTTGGAGTCGTGCCATTCAACTGGGTGTATGGCGCCGAAGAGTCGGCTTCTGGCTCTTACGACGGGTTTTTTCGGAGGAGTCCGTTTCGTGCTTCTCTGCTCGGGAAGAGCTTTGGACGATGGCTGTGGATGAACCGAAGGTCGCCGGCCTACGTGATGGGGTTTCTGGTGGATCGCCTCCTCTCACCGCAGGAGAGTCTGCGCGCTATCAACCAACGTATGGGAGGCCGAAGTTGAAGCCGCTCGTTTCCATTGTCACTCCCTCCTTCAACCAGGGTCAGTTTATTGAGGAGACGATTCAGAGCGTTCTGGCACAGGACTATCCCAACATCGAATATCTGGTCGTCGATGGCGGTTCAACCGACAACACCCTGGAGATTCTGGCCAAATATGAGGACCGTCTAAAATGGATCTCGGAGCCAGACAGCGGCCAGTCTCATGCCATCAACAAGGGGTTTCGCATGGCTCGCGGGGAGATTGTCGCCTGGCTGAATTCCGACGATACTTTTCTTCCGGGCGCCGTCAGCAAGGCGGCGCAGCATCTCACAGACAATCCAGAAATCATGATGGTCTACGGCGAAGGCTATTTGATGGATCTCAACAGCCAGATTACCGGGCGCTTTCCAGCTACAGAGCCTTTCAACTTGTGGCGGCTGATCAACTACGGGGACTACATTCTTCAGCAGACCGTTTTCATGCGGAAGAAAATCTTCGACGTCATTCCGATGGTGGATGAGTCGCTGCACTACGGCATGGACTGGGATCTGTTCATACGGATTGGGAAGCGCTTCAAAGTGGACTACCTTCCGGAATATCTAGGAATGCTGCGCGAATACCCGGAGGCAAAATCCTTCGCCGGAGGCGTGAAGCGGCTGGCGGAACTCACGTCGATCATGCGCCGGCACGGCAACCGGCGCTATCCGCCGGCTTTCTTCAACTATTGCTGGCACCCTTACCAGGACGCTTTCCTGGAAAAATTGCGCCATGCCGTTCCCTGGCTCCGCTGGACTTGGCTCGAAAACGGCAGCGAGTCTCTAAGAAAAGTGGTTACCTATCTCATCTTCAAACAAGTGACGCGCATGGGACAGCCCAGCCCTTTTCTTGACGGGTGGGTGGCGGATTGTTCCTATTTCCTGTTCACCGACGTCGGGGACAAGAAGATGGTTCGCGTCGTCGGAAGCACCCAGGAAGTCCCCGGCCGGGCGCTGCCCATGAAGATCAAGCTGAGCCTGAACGGACGCGTGATGGAACAACGCAAGGTGAGACGTGAAAGTGAGTTTGTGATGACTTGCCCCATTGCACCGCAGTCGAATGGGGAACCGCTGGAAGTCGTCCTGAAGACCAACCGTCATTTCGTCCCCGCGCGCTTCGGCGCCAAAGACAACCGGCGCCTGGCGTTTCAGTTGAAGGAGATTGGTTTGGTTTAGCCCTGTAGCCGCCGACGTGAGGAGGCGGCCTGCCGGCGGACTCGCCTCGTGACCGCTTCGGCTACAGGCCTGGGTTTCCGAGCGGGTGCGATTGAAAGTGGCGTACAGTTTTCTGGCGGCTTTGCTGCCTCGAAGCGGTCCAGGCCAGCACCAATGTAGAATAGAAACTCGACGGAAAGGCACAACCTTTCCTCACATCAGGCGGCGGAGCCGCAATGGCGTTCAACGTGTATGCCACTTTCAATTGCACCCTTTCCGAGCTAGAAGGGCGAAGCCTTTCATTGACTTGTGCTAGGATAGCGCGTTTTGTTTGGGTCTCTGAACCCGTTTGAGAAGCGAGGTCTAGGGCGCTGAACCCGGAAGCGTTGCGTCAGCTGATGCTCAAGCGGCAATCGTGATCGGTAGTTAAGACACACCGTCGTCTCGATTAGAATCGTGTAGCGCAGACCGCGCTTTTGGCGGTCTGCGGCTTTCCTCCAGGATTTCTGCCGCAGACCTACCCACAACACAGGCGCGTCTGCGCTACAAAACCGGAGATTAACCTATCTATGCAAATTGGGCTGATCGGGGCGGGCGCTTGGGGGCAGAATCATCTGAGGGTCTGGAAGAGCCTTGGCGTTCTGGCTGCCGTTTGTGAGGCCGACGACGCGCGTCGCAGCAAACTTGAGGAGGATGGCCTGGAGTTGCGCGTCACCCCGTGGTTGCGCGATCTAACGGATGACGCAACGATCCACGGAATCGTCATTGCCACTCCAGCGGAAACGCATTTCCGATTAGGGAAAGAATGCTTGCTGGCCGGCAAAGACGTGTTCATTGAAAAACCGCTGGCTCTGACGATTGCCGAGGGGGAAGAGCTGGTGAGGCTGGCGCGGGAACAGAAGCGGCTCCTGATGGTGGGACACATCCTCCAGTACCATCCCGCTTTGCTCAAGCTGAAGAGGATGGTGCAAAGCGGTGAACTGGGAAAGATCAATTACGTCTATTCCAATCGCCTCAACTTCGGACGCATTCGCACGGAAGAGAACATCCTCTGGAGCTTCGCGCCGCACGACATTTCGGTGATGCTGATGTTGCTTAACGAAATGCCGGCGCGGGTCTCTTCACAGGGCGGCAATTACTTGCACCGTTCTATCGCCGACGTTACCGTGAGCAACTTCCAGTTTGCCAGCGGCGTCAACGCCCATATTTTTGTGAGCTGGCTGCATCCTTTCAAGGAGCAGAAGCTGGTCGTCGTGGGCGAGCGCCAGATGGCCGTCTTTGACGACATGGTCTCGTCCGACAAGCTGATGCTTTACCCACACCGCATCCAGTGGGTGAACCGGATGCCGGTTCCGGAAAAGGCGGAAGGCGTTCCGGTGGAGTTTGACAAGAAGGAGCCGCTGGAGGAAGAGTGCCGCCATTTTCTGGAGTGCATCGAGACTCGGAACCCGCCCCGTACCGACGGCGAAGAGGGACTGCGCGTTCTGCGGCTGCTCAATGCCTGCCAGCAGTCGCTGGAACAGCAAGGCCGCCAGGTCGATCCCTGCGCAGCAGCGGCGCTCTCTCCCGCAGGCTACTCTGCTCATCCAACCAGTTGCATCGATGAGCCTTGCGAAATTGGCGCCGGCACGAAGATCTGGCACTACTCCCACATCATGAAGGACTGCAAAATCGGCCGGAATTGCAACATAGGACAGAATGTTGTGGTCTCGCCCGGCTGTGTTCTTGGAGAAAATGTCAAAGTGCAGAACAACGTTTCTATTTACACCGGAGTGATTTGCGAAGACGACGTGTTTCTGGGGCCTTCGATGGTTTTCACGAACGTCATCAATCCACGCAGTCACGTCGTTCGCCGCACCGAGTACCGCCAGACTCTGGTCAGGAGAGGCGCTTCCATTGGCGCCAATGCCACCATCGTGTGCGGACACACCATCGGCCGCTACGCCTTTGTGGGCGCGGGCGCCGTGGTGACCAAAGATGTTGCCGACTACGCCTTGGTGGTTGGGAATCCGGCGCGGCGCGCCGGTTGGATGTGCCAGTGCGGCAACCGCTTGTCGTTTTCGGAAGGCGCGTCGCAAGCGGCCTGCAGCGCCTGCCACGGCCGTTATGAGAAGCTGGACGGGCAACTACGGCCCGTGGAAGCAAGCGGCGTGACGCCAGCCCATGACTAAGACGATTATCTCCGTGGTCGGCGCCCGGCCGAATTTCTTGAAAGCAGCGCCACTCCATCGGGAATTCTTAAAGAATCCAAGCCGCATTCAAAGCCTCATTGTCCACACGGGCCAGCATTACGACGAAGCGATGTCGGACGTGTTCTTCCGTGACCTGGAACTTCCTAAGGCAGACTTTCATCTGGAGGCAGGGTCAGCAAGCCATGCGGTGCAGACGGCGCGGGTCATGATGCGGTTTGAAGAAGTGGTCGAGAGCGCCCGCCCAGACTGGGTGGTGGTCTTTGGCGATGTGAACTCCACTCTGGCTTGCGCGCTGGTGTGCGCGAAGGAACACATCCCGCTGGCCCATGTGGAAGCCGGGCTCAGGAGCTTCGACCGCCAGATGCCGGAAGAAATCAATCGGCTCTTGACAGATCAGGTGTCAGATTTGCTGTTTGTCACCGAAGCGGCTGGAGTTGAGAATCTGTTGAGAGAAGGCATAGCACAGGGCCGGATTCACCTGTCTGGAAACATCATGATCGACGCTTTGATGCAGCATGAAGCCAAAGCGGACCGTTCGTCGGTCTTGAGTGATCTCTGTGTTCAACCGCAGACTTATTTCGTCATGACACTGCACCGGGCTGGCAACGTCGATTCCCCAGATATCCTCAGGGGGCTGGTCCGTTTGATTGGGGGGATTGGAGCCCGCAGGCCGCTGGTTTTTCCTGTCCACCCCAGAACCTCGCGGAAATTGGAAGAGTTTGGACTTCTGGGTGAATTGAGGTCAGCACCCAGAGTCAAATTAATCGAGCCGCTCGGCTACCTGGATTTTCTCTGCTTGACGAAGCATGCAAGCGGTGTGCTTTCCGATTCCGGCGGCGTTCAGGCTGAGACCACTTATTTGAACGTGCCCTGTTTGACGCTGCGACAGGAGACAGAGCAGCCGGTGACGGTGGAGCGGGGAACGAACACGCTGGCCAGGCTTGATCCGGAAGAGGTGTTGCGGTGGGTGGAGGCCATTTGCGAGGGCAAGGGCAAGAAGACGCAGCCGATACCCTACTGGGACGGAAGAACTGCCGAACGGATTACGGAAGTCCTGCTCAAGCACTAAACCCAGTTCACCTCGATGAGCTAGGAACGGCGGCAAGCATTCCGCGAGCTTAGTACTGCCATTCGTAAATACGGTGACGTATTTCACAGCGAACCGAGCTGAATCCCGTGATTCCCGCTTTCGCGGGAATCTGGAAATTGGACATTTTGGTTCCCCTCCTCGGCTGAGGTGGGGCGGGCGCTGGCACGGGACAGCGGTCCCACGCCAGCGCCGGGGTGGTGCGACCGGTCCTTGCGGAAACCTCCAATCGGACGTTTCGTGCCGCGAAGGCTCTTCCTCGATGCGAAACGCTTGAAATGACGGTACTCGGTGCATCCTCAGACCACCCCCGTGCCGCTGCGCGACCGCTGTCGCTGCGCGGCACATCCCCTCCTGATCTCAGGAGGGGAGCCAGAAAAACGTCCAATT
>JAKEER010000661.1 GCA_022616615.1 Acidobacteriota bacterium | reverse complement strand
TGAGGGTCTTGAAACAATCGCCAGAACATTCCACCGTGTGTTC
The DNA here is from genome assembly GCA_022616615.1 of Acidobacteriota bacterium. Classification (GTDB taxonomy): domain Bacteria; phylum Acidobacteriota; class Terriglobia; order Versatilivoradales; family Versatilivoraceae; genus VFZK01. The sequence continues at coordinate 4,797 of JAKEER010000661.1, read as the reverse complement.
GCCCCCTCACCCCTAGCCCCTCTCCCGCGTTGGGGAGAGGGGAACCGAAGTCTGTTTCATTTGTGGGGGACGAAGAGTCTCGTCACTATATTCTGTAATCCTCAATCGCTTCACTAAGCGCTCTTTGCTCGGCAAGAGTTCACAAAACGGTCAAGTTCGTTATTAGAACCGCCAAGAGCGCCAAGGACGCCAAGACACCGAGGGATAACTCAGCCATGCGAGGCCGGCTTGCCCAGGCTCATCGTCTGCCGGCTGCTCATAGAAGATGTGCTAGAGATTCTTGGCGTTCTTAGCACTCTTGGCGGTTCCCTTACCAGTTGCTTGACGATCTGCCATAGTTCGCTAACCTCACTAGCCTCCGAACAATAGGCTGTGGGTTCTGTGATCCATGCTGTCTACGTCGAAAATGACAAAGAAATCGATCGTCTTAAACTCCCTGTCAATGGCCGGCGGTCCGCAGACCTTCGCCCCAAACCGCAAATAGATCTTGAACAGCTTGGGCAGCATGACCTCCTCACATAAGTAGTCTTCTGTCTGGGAGGCACAAATGCACTCCAGACCTGATTTAGGAGAAACGCGGAACCGCTCGTGCAGATGACCCTTTGCCTTGAGATATTTGAAGACGCGGTCACCCTCGCAAGGATCCTGGCTTGTCAGGGAACAGCACCCAAACAGATAGCGCTTCTGGTTATGCGCGACGTAGGCGGCTATTCCTTTCCACAACAGAAAGAGCACGTGGGTATTGCGGTGGTCCTTCGCGATACAAGCTCGTCCCAGCTCCACCGAGTTTTCCAGAACCCCCTTCGGCAGCAGAGAAAGATCAAACTCTCGGGCGGAGTAGAATCCTCGCGCGGCCGAGGCCATTTCTCCCGTCTGCAGCCGGTAGGTGCCAACCACTCTTTCTTCTCGAGGATCCAGAATGATTAGATGGTGGCAGCTGTCGTCAAATTCGTCCCTGTCTTGCCCTGTGGCAAACGACGATTCCAGCCCTTCCCCCAGTTCCAGATTGAAGACCTCGAAGCGAAGCTGCAGCGCTGCCTCGATCTGCTGCCGGGACTGGGCAAACCGGGCGAGATAGCGCCCCTCTCGAATCTCTGCCGGTGGCAGCAGGGTGGGGCAAACTGAGAGCGCGCTCAATCGTGCGTTGTATTCGCGGCTGGTCTGCATGATCGGTACCTCGATCAAAGGTGAGCTATCTGAAGGATGAACCAGCACTCGAGCGGTTCACAAATGGCATTTCAGCTTTAGGAGCTGACAGTGTTCCTTCGTACGTCCCCTATATGCCCCGGCCTGAAATCCTTATTCCGGGTGGGAACTTGCATCGGTGGTCATTCGGTGAGTTGCAGATCCGTTCCCGCCCCCAGGGATGAATTTTTGTCCTCCTGGGAATAATCCCCGCTTCTGAGGGCATCCTTGAGCTGGGAGAGTTTCCATAGCTATGTTTAATTATGAACTTCGACTTGGTTGCAGAGTCCTTCGGGAGTCTCTCTCGTTCCGTGAAGGGGTCTGGTTTTTTCCGTTGGCCTTCAAGCTGCGTGCCCTGGAGGAATGGCCGTGAATCGCGCGAAATCGTGGCGTTTGGTAACGACTGCGAAGAGATCGGCGTACCTCGGAATATTCAGGCTGCACTGCGGCATCTTGCCTTTGCAATCGATTTTAGCGGCTTAATTGAAACCCACACCAAGGAGTGATTCAATGGTTGAACTGATCAACAAGGTGGCTCTGATTACCGGCGCCAGCGGCGGTTTGGGGAATTTTGTGACGGAAGCTTTTCTGGCGACCGGGGCCACGGTAGTCGGAGTGGCGCGGTCCATCCAGCCGTCTGCCTTTGCCCACCCAAAGTTTGTGGCAATGCCCGCCGACCTCTCCAAGGGCGAGGCGACGAAGCAGATGGTCGATGCTGCTATTCAGCGATTTGAGAAGCTCGACGTCCTGGTCCACGTCACGGGCGGGTTTGCGGGCGGAGAATTGATCGACAACACCGATGACGTCACGTGGGACAAGATGATGAATTTGAATCTGCGCTCTGCCTTCAACATCTGCCGTGCCGTGCTACCGCATATGCGCAAGGCCAAGCGGGGGCGGGTGATCGCCATTGGCGCCCGCTCGGCCGTCGAGCCCAAGGCGTATCTCTCCGCGTATTGCGCTTCGAAAGCGGCGCTGGTCTCGCTGATTCGCACGGCGGCGCTCGAAGGCAAGGAGGATGGGATCACAGCCAATGTCCTCTTGCCTGGAACTATGGATACTCCCGCCAACCGCGCCGATTCTCCTTCGGCTGATTTTTCGAAGTGGGTCCCGCCTGCCAAGGTGGCCAGCCTGGCGCTTTGGCTGGCCTCCGAAGAAGCGTCACAAGTGAGCGGCGCTCTCATCCCAGTCTATGGAGCGGGTCTCTAATGTCTGTTGCCCTGGCTGAGTGGTTTGTCGGAGTTCTGTCTGCTTATGGCCTGTTTGGCCTTCTCTTCGGCGTGTGCTTCGTCACGGCTGGAGTGAGCCGGCTTGACCCGCTGGCAAAAGGCGCGGGGCTTGGATTCCGTTTACTCATTCTTCCCGGTGTAGCAGCTCTCTGGCCGTTGCTTCTCTATCGCCGGTTTCGCGGCAGTGTGCTGGAATGATCCAACCGTTGCGGCGCGCCCATCAATGGTTCATGGCCGGCTTGACCCTGGTTCTGCCCACAATCTTCGTGGCTGGGCTTGCCGTGCGCCAGCCATCACCGCCTGTCAGTGAATCTCTCCCGGGCAGATGCGCTTCAGCCAGGAATATTTCTGAAGCAATGCGTTCCTTCCAGAAAGTTCTAGCACCCGATCTCCTAGTCTATTGGGCCCGCGCGGTTCCATCCGACGGAACCTTACCGCCCGACGCCCGCCTGCTAGGTTCACTCTATGGAACACAGGGTGTGGATGTGTCCCCGGTTTCTAGCGGTTACCTTCTCGCCTACAGTTTGCCTGACCGGCGTGTCGTGGCTTATGTGGCCATTAGAAAAGCAGTGGAGCAGCTATGAGTTTGCAATACCGGGTGATCAACTGGAACCGGCAGAAGCGGATCTATGATTCAGTGCTGGGACTTTCGGTGCTGACCTACCTGGCGCTCTTTGCCGGCTTGGGGAGTTGGATTCATCCCTATGCGACGGTTGAGACGCTCCTGATCCGCGGATTGGGAACAGCCGGGCTCTTGCTGCTTCACGTCATTCTTTCGATTGGGCCGCTTTGTCGTCTGGAGCGCCGTTTCCTGCCCTTGCTGTACAACCGCCGCCATCTCGGTGTGACGACGTTCCTGCTGGGGCTGGCTCATGGGACGTTTGCGTTGATCCAATTTCACGGATTCGGAAACTTGAATCCACTGGTCAGCCTGCTAGTCAGCAATACCCGCTATGACAGTCTGGCTCAATTCCCTTTTCAGCAACTCGGAGCGCTGGCGTTACTCATCCTCTTTCTCATGGCCGCCACGAGCCACGATTTCTGGCTGCGTAACCTGACTCCTGCGGTGTGGAAACGGCTTCACATGGGCGTCTACGTGGCTTATGGCTTGTTGATCGGGCACGTTGTTCTTGGGGTGTTGCAATCGGAAACCAGTCCGGTGCTGGCTGGTCTGCTAGTCCTGGGAATGGTGACGGTGATCGGACTCCATTTGGCTGCTGCCTTTCGGGAACGGCGAGTGGACAACACTTTGCTGGCCAGCCGCGAGGGTTATGTGGCAGTGTGCCCGGTGGAGACTATCTCTGAGAATCGGGCTCGAGTGGTTTCGGCAGGCGGTGAGCGAATTGCGGTTTTCCGCTACGATGGCAAAGTGTCAGCTCTCTCCAACGTCTGCGCTCATCAGAATGGTCCACTCGGCGAAGGGAAGGTCATCGATGGCTGCGTCACCTGCCCGTGGCATGGATATCAGTATCTGCCTGATAGCGGAGCGTCGCCACCGCCATTTCACGAAAAGGTGGCGACCTATCGGGTCAAGGTGATCGACGGGAAAGTGTTGGTGCATCCTCAGGCCAACCCTCCTGGCACGCGAGTGGAACCAGAACGAATCGGAAGCGCGCGAGGGCCAGAGGATAGAGATGAATTCTACGTGGGTTATGAACCCAACGCACCGCCCCAGCTGGCAAAGCGGACGATTCGCATCATCGCCGGGCGGTGCGCTGGAGCACTATGTGTTTCACTCTTGCTGGTGTTGGGGCAGCAGCGCTTTGCTCCGGCCGTTTTTGAGTTTCAGCAGATCAAGGCGTTTGAAGGGCTCATCGAGGAGCACCCGGTACCCAGCTTGCTGGTCCGCCGTCCCGGTGCAACGGGAGCTGTGCCGGCTGTCTCTCGGTATCCACTGGTCCTGCCAGGAAAGTGCGGGGCTTCGCTATCTGTCCAGGGCTTCAACGGCACATGGGTTCACCTCCAGGGATCACTCATCTATCGCGCAGAACAAACGATGATTGAATTGGTTCCGAATTCAATCCGGGCGGCGCCTTTGCTTTACAATGAAACGGCAAACCATGCAGCGGACATTGATCTGGGAGTCTTCACAATGGTGGGAGAAATTATAGACAGCAAATGCTATTTCGGCGTGATGAACCCTGGCAACGGCAAGGTCCACAAGGATTGCGCGGTGCGTTGCATCAGTGGAGGCATTCCTCCGGCGTTGCTCGTGAGGAGTCCGGATGGAGAATCCACGCTGTTCCTTCTGGTGGGCGCGGACGGACGGCAACTGAATGGCAAGATTCTGGATAAGGTCGGCGAACCGGTCGAAATCCAGGGCCGGGTGGTGCGCTCCGGCGACACATTGCGGCTCAGCACGGAGCCCCGAAGCATTCGCAGG
>JAKEER010000091.1 GCA_022616615.1 Acidobacteriota bacterium | reverse complement strand
CATTCAACAGAGTGGTTCTCTGCATGGTAAGGTTCCTTTCCTGGAACGAAGGCGAGTTGGAGAATTGAGAAATGAAGGTGCGAGTGGAGTGTTATTCGGGCTACAAAGCGGACGAGCGTCCGGTGAGGTTCTTCTTGGGTGAAACGTGTTACCACGTGCTGCAAATTGAGGACCAGTGGTACGGTCCTGGAAGCAGCTTCTTCAAAGTCAAGGCCGATGACGAGAACTTCTACATCCTCCGCAATGCGTGGGGCGAAGAGCCTTCCGGGTGGTTCCTGGACGCCTATCGCCAGGCTTGATTGCTCGATATCCAGGTGGCGCCAACGTGCAAGGCTCATGCCTCCGAAGCCCCATCTGCGGCTCCATGTATGGCGCTACCAACCGAACCAACCCGTCGTGTGAGAGACGGTGACTAACTCAGGCTCGCCTTCCGGTTCCGCTTCGTTCGGCGGCGGCTCTGTTTCGGCAGGAGCCGCTTCTATAACGGGCTGTGGGTTCTGGTGTCTCAGGAATGCTGCCTCATCGAGTGGCAATCCATTCTGCAAGAGACCGGCGTACGTCTTCAGCCGTTCCGCATCACTCAGCGCGTAGACAATCCCGGCGACGATGGCGTAATCGTTGCCAGCAATCGGACCCTTCTTTGGCAGAGATCCCAGCCGCTGCCGGATCCGCTCCGCGATAGGCTCGATGGCCTGAGGCGCCAGGAACATCATCAGCTCCAGTTTGGTCAGCAGCGTTTTCAATGGCCTCAAGGCTTTCCGAGTAACAAAGGCCTTACCTTCAAAGGAGCGCTGCCAGCTCGCACGCGCATCTTGGGAAATCTCTGCAAAAAGAGTAGCGGGCAGTTCGTGGGTGGCTTTGAACAGTCCGTTGATGCATGGAGCCGGGGCCACGTGGGCATCCGACCCTTCTTCAGCATCCTCATTCCGGAAGATCGGCTCGCTGACAGTGAAAGTCTGGAAATCAAAACCGATCTTCGACTCCACCACGTCTTGGGGCACCACCGTGCGAAGGATGTGCTCCCAACCGGGATGCGCAGCGGCCCAGTCACGGACTGTCTTCTCGTAAAGGCTAAGAAAACCGTCTTTTTCCTGCTGAAAGTCTTTCTGGAGTTCAGCCAGTTGGTTGAGGAGGTCCGGCGCTTTGGATTTTGGGACAGCGAAGCCATTCAGAAACTTCACGCCGGTTTTGGAGCAGCAATCGCGCGTACGGCTTTCGATGCGATGCAGCGCTGAGAGGGAGTTCGGATCGCACAACCTCTTGCTGCCGAGGGTGGCGATCTCCTGTGGCGGCAAGTCCGACTCGGACAACTGCAAATCCGAGGGCGACAGCTTCTTCTGTCCAGACCAGATGCGGATGTCCAGACAAACACACACGACGGCAGGCAGGACTGCGGACATAGCTCTCCTCCTTGGACAAGAATGGATTCACAAATGCCAAACGTAGAGATTCCGATTGGCAGGATTTAAGCGGTGAAAAGACCAATGAGAATGGCGGGCCGGTTGAAGCAGCTACCAACTTCTCTTTCGGGCTTCGATGAACATGCTGAGGCCGATGGAGCGGAGATCGAGATGGGAAAAGCGGAAGGGGTCGCCGTTGCGGTCCTGGAAGCCAATGGCGTCGGCGTAGCTCTCGATGGCTTTCGTGGCTTCCAAAGCTCCCTGAAAGGCCTTCTTCATGGAGAGAGTAATGGCATCATAACCGCTGCCATTGGGCTTTGGCGTTTCTCCGTTGGGCGATTCCCCATTCTGAGGCACTCTTCCGCTGCTCGACAACATGTCTGCAACCCGATCGAGTGTCGTAGCATTGCGGGACGACTGCTGCGGGGACTGATTGGCTTGATCCTGCCGCCGATCGGTGGCGCTGCTGGGCGCCACAGACTGTCGAGCGCTAGTTGACTGAGAAGCCGGAGCAGAACCGTTATTCCCGTGCCCACTACCTCCCTTCACACTGCCAGAAGCCGGACCGCCGCGGCTTCCACACAACAGGACTTCCCAGTCAATTCTGGTCTTTCCTTCCGAAGCTTGAACTTCCCGTTTGCAGATGCTGAACCACTGGCCCGCTTGGGGCTGCAACTCCTGAATACGCTCCCGCACAAACGGCGGAACGAACATCACCCGGTCACCTCGCAGCGTGTACATGAAGGAGTCACCGTACTGACCAGTGACCTTCTTCCCGTCCGCGTAGGCCAGTTGTACCTCAACCGGGATGTTGGTTTGAAATGCGATCTTTTCTTTGGGCATGTGCCTTACCTCCTTGATAAGTGGACCAAAATGAAAACAGCTGGCCTCACTTGAATTGTGAGGCCAGCCACGTGAACGAAAGGCAATGATGCCTTGCAGGTGTCGGTCTAGGTGAGCGACCTGGGCCGCTGTTCAGCGGGAGTCCAGAAGAATATCAAACAGGCTGAGCTGAACTGGGTTTGAGCGAGAAAGCACAGGCAGGGCAGTGCTTTCGGCTGGCTCGAATGCTGGGAGAACTTGTGGAGAAGGCTTGGGAATCATTGATCGCGTTTGAGAAAGCAGGTTGGTCTGCTGTTGAGCGAGGTTGCGCCAGACCTGCTCGGCGGATTCGCCCACGCCCTTTTCTGAAACCAACTCTCGCGCCAGCGACACCAACAGATCGCCATCCTCATCCAGTCCTTGCAATCCTTCCGAGCTGAACTTTCCCTCCAGGGCCAGCGCCGCCAGAAGCTTCTTACCCATAAGCGCAATGCATTTAGACTGCAGCGTGCGCTCGTAATGAAGATAATAGACCTTGACGTCGGTCCTCTGGCCAATACGCCACGACCTTCTGCTAGCCTGCCTCAAGGTGTAGGTGGAATATCCAGTCTGGTAGAAGACCAAGCTGGGGACGAAAAGCAGATCCATTCCAGTTGCTACGAGCCTAGGGTGAGCAATGAAAACTTCGACACCTTGGCGCAATTGCTGCTCGTACCAGGCTTCTCGCCTTTCTGGAGGAGTACGGGCTGTCAACACGGCAGCGCGAATGCCCTCGCGGGCAAGGATCGAAGCAAGCCTGGCAGTCACATCGTGCTTCCCGGTGTAGACCGCAAAGAGCTGGCACCTTCTGCTCTCCTGAAGTTCTTCCTTTACAAGCTCAACCAGCTTGCGCTCCTTGGCCTGAAGTATTTCGGGATCGAGGTCACGCGTCCGGGCAATCAGAAACTCTTCCTTAGCCCGAGTTACGGGATTGATGTCGAATCCCCAAAGCTCTCCCAATTGGTAAGGATGATCGGGATAGAGCAGCAGAGCGTTCAGCATGGTGCTCATCACCGACCGGTTGCCTCGATTCTCCCGCAAGGTCTGCCTCACATCCCTTTCGAGCTGGGAGTAGGCGTCCTCAAGTTGGGAGTCCATCGAGACCCCAACAATCGTTTCTTCAAAAGGCGGCAGGCTCTCAGCTACATCTTCCAGGCTGAGAAAACAGCCCAGGTTCATCAGGAAGTGTCCGAATAGCAGCGGGCTGGCCCCGGGGCGGCGCCGCACGGTTGTCATGGTGCGGGATTTCGAGCAGGAGTTTTCCACCGGCTCCGTCACTGTGATCTTCTCTATGACCCCGTAAAGCTCAGTGAAAGCTCTCACCCCGGAGGCACCCCATTCCAATCCGTGTGATTTCATCCGGGCTGGATCGAGCCGGTAAAGGGCGTTGAAGAGCGAATCCGCGTAGCCGTCGTTGGCCGTGCCCGTCAACACCAGGATGTTACCTACTGAGGCCGCCAAAGTTCCCAGAGCATTGCCCTGAGCACTCGTGGCATAGGCCTCATGAACTTCGTCGAAGATGCCGTGCGAAAAGAATCCGTGACCCAGATAGCGGCCGATGAAGTCGATGGGAGCATAGCGCCGAATCCTGCGGCCATCGGCCTGCCAGAGCGGACTATAGAGTATTCGTCGCGCCTTCTCCTCGCCGTCCAGGTTGTGAGCCGCGACCCTTTCGGAATGACGCAGCTTTTTCTGGAAGTCTGGCTCCAGAAGAAACCCTTCTCCGCAGGAAACCGGAATGCCCGTGTCTGGGTTCACGGGCATACCGGTGTATTGCCCTGACGTGGGAACCTGAAAGGCGGGCCTCCAGAAAAAACCAAGCTTGGCCCTGTCCCGGCCGACCACGAATAAAGCCGGTCCAGGACAAGTCGCTTTCCAGCGAGCCAGTGCCGACGGGAAGGTCTGACGCAGTCGCAGATCGACCAGTGACGTGTGGAGTCCCTCCCGCACGACCCTCCCTCTGCGGAGTTTCACTTCATTGACGCCGTTAGGCGCCGCGGTATCTCCAACGGAGCGCAATCCGTCGATGACGAAGACGCGAACTTTTGGAATTGTCAGAATGGCTTCCCGGCACCATTTCTCGACGAGCTGCGGCGGAACAATGGCCAGTCCATTGAGGGGCTTACCTTCTGCATGAACGTGTAACGCAGCCAGAGCGATCAGAGTCTTGCCAGTTCCCAT
>JAKEER010000660.1 GCA_022616615.1 Acidobacteriota bacterium | reverse complement strand
GCAATGTGGGGGGGGACGCTTGGACCAAACAACTGGCGATCAAGCCTTCCGGATACAGCCAGAATTGCATCTCGAATAATCTCCGCTTCTAAGCGCCGGGTCGGGAAATGTTGGAGTAGTTTATTAGTGGGATCGACCTTAGCGGTAGCGGGATCTGCCTGGCTGGACATTCGATAGGTGTTAGACAGCATAATCAACCTATGTAGAGCCTTGGTTGACCACCCACTCTTAGCAAAGCTTGCCGCCAAAAAGTCCAGAAGCTCAGGATGAGTGGGTTTCTCACCCGTTAGCCCAAAATTGTCAGGAGTGCTGACGATACCGGTGCCAAAGTGGTGCTGCCAAATCCGGTTGACCATGACTCTGGCTGTAAGCGGATTAGAGGAGCCTGCTACCCGCTCAGCTAACCAAAGGCGTCCGCTCTTTCCCTTTTCAATAATACGCGGTTGCTTGTCGCCTTCAAGAACCGTCAAGAACCGGCGTGGAACCATATCGCCGAGATTTTTATGATCTCCGCGAATGTGAACAGGCACATCGTGTGGCTGATAATCGGTCGCCAATCTGGCAAAGGTGGTGTCGGGGATCTGTTGTTCCAATAGCTTGCGCTGTTTCAACAGCCCCACCATTTGTGCCTTGTCCGCTGACGAAAGCCACCCCAGGTTGCTCCAATGCTGCTCTGGATGGGTCAACACATTCATTAACGTGAAGTCGGAACTAAACAACAGGTTGGGGTCCGCGTGGAAAACGGGATCGAGAACAGCTACCAGAGTTCCGGCGGCGGGCCCTTTGCCATCCCATCGAAAGAGCTTGCCGTCAGGCCTAATGAATAGCCATTCATCCTTTTCCTTGCCTTTTAACCATTTCTCGTCCGAACCCGCCCAGTTTCCAAAGAAGTTTCCCGGTGCCTGCAAACCCAACTCTTTAGTGAGGCGTCGTGCTTGAGATGCCACGGCAATCGTGAGAAAAGGGTTCTCGCGTCGCAACAACCAGTGTGTAAGAGCTTCACGGTCTGGATCGGGAGTGAAGCCGGAAGTTGTCGCCTCGCTGCGCTTCCATTTGGCCATCGTGTCTTGGAAAAGCTGCTGATATTTCGCTGCCAGCGATTCGGGGCTGATCACTTTGGGATCACTAAGCATGCCAACAACCAAGCGGTTGGGCGGTGTGGGGATTTTGGGAGGGTTCGGATCGTCGGAGAAATAGATTCGATCGACGGCGATATGCTGGTCACGACTGAGGTCAATGATCTCCAAGTGCCCATCCCGATCAAATTCGAACTGGAGGTAAGCCGTCTTCCACCCAAGCCTATGACTGTCTTCAGCGAGGTGTGTCACACGCTGAAACTCGTTAACGATAAACCGGACACAGACTTTCTGTTTGTGGGGGTAATTTGCTCCATCGTCTGCTGGCCTTACTAGAGAACGATCGATGTCGGTCCCACCGGCCGTCCGAATATGGATATACCGCTTGCTGGAATGAAACGGCTTTGAAACCAGGGTGCCAACGGCGGCGTTGGTGAAGCGAAAGCTATTGGCCAGCCCTCCGTTCAACTCGGACAAAGGCTGAAGAGGAGAAAGCCCTGCCCAAGTTGGTCCCGAACCAAAGGCCCAATCAGTAGCGATCCAGTTCTCATAAGTCGGTTTGCTGAAGTCTTCGAAGAGAACGACGTTCTCATCACTGGGTGCAGATCGAGTTAGCTTCTCGGTCATCTCCCGGTGAAGAGATTTCGGCCTCTCCTGGAAGTCTGACGTACGTGGCTCCTTGATCAATAGGGCCCAGGGGCCAAAAATGCGATCATCAATGGCCACATCCGTTGCCAGATAATCGACCCAACCCTGCAGTACGCCCTGGTCTAGTCCTCGGTCGGCTGCGAGCTTAGCGACCATGGTCCGCGACTTCGGATCAAGTGGATTAAGGATATCCCGGGCAGCCAGCAAATAATCTTTCAAGTGTGCAACCTGTGGTGCCAAAGCGCGGTGAGCAATGCGTTCGGAAAGAGCCTGGATTTCGCCATCTATGGCGGCCAATTGCTTTTCGACGGAATCGATTGTTGCCATCTTGGCTGGCGAGTCCAATGATCCGTTTTGCAAAAGAACGGTGCTATGAAAGAAGCCAGCCAAGCCATAGTAATCTTTGGCGGTCACTGGATCGAACTTGTGGTCATGGCATCGGGCGCAGCCTAATGTCAGTCCCAAGAAGGTCTTTCCAAAGGCGTCGATTTGCGCATCGACTTGATCAGCCCGGCTTTTGACTGTGTCCAGCGTGTCGCTGAGCATATCGCTTAACCAGAAAAAGCCCGTGCCGGCTGCAGATTCCAGTGTTTGCCCATCCGGGGTCAATCGCTGCTCGGTCAGAAGGTCGCCAGCAAGCTGCTCCTTGATAAACCGGTCATAGGGGATATCCTCATTGAAAGCGCGAATCACATAGTCCCGATAGCGCCATGCATTAAGCTTCTCACGATCATATTCGTGGCCATTCGTCTCGGCGAAGCCTGTTAAGTCTAACCAATGGCGTGCCCAGCGCTCTCCGTAATGCGGAGACGCCAGCAACCGGTCAACTACTTTCCTAAAGGCCTCTAGAGATTGGTCGGCGACAAAGGCATCAATCTCTTGCGGTGTTGGAGGCAATCCAATAAGGTCGAAGGTAGCCCTTCGAATAAGTGTTCGCTTGTCGGCAGGTAGTGCGGGCCTCATGCCCTTGGCTTCAAGGGCGGACAGAACGAAATGGTCGACTGGATTTTTCGGCCAGGACTTGTCATTCACAGGCGGAATAGCTGGGTTTTTTACGGGTTGAAATGACCAGTGGGTTAACTGTTGATCTGTGAACGGGTTGACCGAGGCATCAACACTCTGTTTAGGCGTCTGCACGACCTGAGCATCTGGCCAGTAAGCGCCCATCGCAATCCACCGGGCTAGGGCAGCGGTTTCCTCTTCTGGCAGTTTTCCAGTTGGCGGCATTTGCAGGTTAGGGTTCTGGTAGCGAATGGCGCTGATCAATAGGCTCCTGTCCGGGTCTCCCGGCACGAGGGCTGGACCAGACTCTCCACCTTTCAAGATTGAGGCAAGCGAATCGAGGCGAAGGCCCCGCATTTGCTTTTCAAGTCCGTGGCACGTAAAGCACCGGGTTGCCAAGACGGGCCGCACGCTCTTTTCGAAAAATTCCTCGGCTGCTGGATCAGGCTTGCCTTTTTGGCTTCCGCTGAGTTGCTCCAGAGGGATAACCGAATACGGGACGAGCAAAACACTCAACGCTAATGCCGACAGAATCCAGCGGCTAGGCAGGTGCCTGTTTTTAGACAAGTTAAGCACCCTAATCTAGAATTGCTGATTTGCTCTAAGAACAGCTTAAACACTGTAGAGCCGCAAACTCAAGAGTTGCAATAGAGTAGACACTTCAGTACCTGCCGAAAATTACACTAGAGCCCAGAAGCGACCAAAGCTGGCTTCTTGGTGACCATCGTCTGTGGTAATATGCTTCTTAAAAGTTTAAGGCACGGACCAATCCAGCTAGTCTCATGAGCAATACCTTTAGACCGTCGCGACTTACGCTCTGCCTCTTAAGCTTCCTATACGCAATATTGGTTTGCACTCAGGCGGTGCTTGCGCTTGATCCCAACAAAGCCATCACCCAATACATTCATGACGCCTGGGAAGTAGGGGATGCTCTGTCACAGAACATCATCCAGGCTATCGTGCAAACCCGCGATGGCTACCTCTGGATCGGAACGCGTGATGGACTTGCTCGTTTTGACGGAGTACGGTTCACAATGGTCCCTGGCCCTAAGAACAGCGACATTAGAGCGCTCTTGGAGGATCAGGAAGGAAGCCTTTGGGTTGGCCTCTTTGGCGGGGGATTAGGCTGCTGGAAAGACAACAAGCTCACCGTCTATACGACAAAGGAGGGGTTGTCCAACAACCAAGTGCTTTCCATTTATGAGGCTCCGCAGGGTGACCTTTGGATTGGCACATATGGCGGAGGGGTGAATCGACTAAGGAACGGTGAATTCACGACTTTTGCTGCCAAACAGGGACTCGCGAGTGACTGGGTAATGTGCATCTACGGTGATCAGAATGGCGGCATTTGGATCGGTACAGAGGGAGGTGGACTGAGCCGGTGGACCGACGGTGAGTTTACGTCATATACCAAGCGGCGAGGTCTGTCCAATGATAATGTGTACGCGGTTCGGAAAGATCGGGAAGGGAACCTCTGGGCTGGCACGTACGGAGGTGGTTTGAACCGATGGAAGAATGGGAGGTTTACCGCTTTCACAACCCAGCAAGGACTTTCCAAGAACCAAGTAATGTGCCTTTACGAGGACCGTGACGGGAACATATGGATTGGCACGGATGGTGGAGGAGTTAACCGATGGAGAAACCAGGAACTTAGCTCCTACACCACTAGAGACGGATTGACCAACGATACGGTTACTTCCATCTACGAAGACCGGGAAGGCAGCCTCTGGATTGGTACCTGGGGTGGCGGGCTGAACCGGTTGAGGGATGGGAAATTCACGGTTTACACCACGCGTGAGGGTTTATCTTCGGACAGAACAGCATCCATCTGCGAGGATCGGGAGGGCAATGTCTGGATCGGTACGGACGGCGGTGGAGTGAATCGGCTAAGAAATGGAAAATTCAAGAGTTACAGCGTCCGGGGCGGGCTGTCGAGCGATTGGGTCTTCTCCGTGTTTGGAAGCCGCGATGGAAATCTGTGGATAGGTACTTGGGGTGGTGGACTGGACCTTCTAAGGGGTGGCAAGCTTACCCATCACGCATTTAGCAAGGAATCCTCCAACGATGGCGTCATATCACTCTATGAGGATCGAAGAGGCACTCTTTGGATTGGTACTAACATTGGTACTAACAGAAGTGGGTTGAGTCGCTGGGAGAAGGGAAAATTCACTTCTTTCACAGGCGAACTAGGCCTCTCTAGCAATCGGGTGATATCTTTCTATGAGGATCAGCAAGGTAGCCTCTGGATCGGCACGAGCAATGGACTAAATCGATTGGCAGGCGGGAACATCACGACTTATACCACGCGCCAAGGACTTGCAGATAACCTTGTCCACTGTATCTATGGGGATTCATCTGGCATTCTCTGGATCGGTACCGGTGGCGGACTGAACCGATTTAGAGAAGGAACACTAAGCTCCTTTAAGACCCCCGACCGACAATTTGAGGAGGCTATATTTCAGATCCTCGAAGATGGGAAGGAGAACCTCTGGATGGCCTGGAAGAGAGGGATACTGCGTGTCAACAAGCGAGACCTAAACGCTTGGGCCGCAGGGAAAACCACCTCCATCCCCACAGTCTTGTACGGCAAACCTGACGGTCTGAGAAGCGGCCAACAAAGTGCGGTAAGCCGTCAGCCTTCTGCCTGGAAGGCGCGAGACGGGAAGCTTTGGTTTACGACCTCCAGGGGCGTAGTCATGATTGACCCCGATAACATCAGCGCCAACAAGTTACTCCCACCAGTAGTGATTGAAAGACTGATCATTGACCAAAACCCTTTAGACCTTTCCCGGCCAGTGCAATTACCTGCAGGTCATGGACAGCTGGAAGCACACTACACAGCCCTGAGTTTTCTGGCCCCCGAAAAAGTTAACTTCAGATATCAGTTAGAGGGGTTCGATGAAGACTGGGTTGAGGCGGGCACGCGGCGTGTCGCCTACTATACGAATCTTCCCCCCGGACACTATCGGTTTCGGGTGAAGGCGTGCAATAACGATGGAGTGTGGAACGAGACCGGTGCTTCCCTCAGTTTTTCCTTGGCTCGCCACTTCTATCAGGCATACTGGTTCTATGGCATCTGCAGTGCTGGAGTTATCTTACTGGGAGCTAGTGCCTACCGCTTTCGCATCCATCAGGGCAAAGTTCGGGAGAAGAAACTTCTTGCAGTTGTGGACAAACGTACTCAGGAGTTGCAGGAGGAAATCGGCAAGCGCAGGCAAGCGGAAGAGGCACTACAAGAAAGCTTGAAGGATCTGGAACGACGAGTTCAGGAACGAACTGCTGAGCTAAGCCAGCTCTCGGCACGGCTACTCCATCTTCAGGATGAAGAGCGGCGGCGTATCGCACGAGAACTGCACGACAGCACTGGCCAAAGCCTCGTTGCCCTGGCGATGAACCTAGCTTCCATCAATGGTTCCTCTTCGCTGGATCCCAATGTGCGTCAGACTCTCTCCGACAGCCTAGCCCTGGCTGAACAGTGCTCTCAAGAGATTCGTGTCTTATCTTATTTGCTGCATCCACCCATGTTGGACGAAGCCGGGTTGGCCGGTGCTCTTCGCTGGTACGCAGCTGGCTTTACTCAGCGAAGTGGTATCCGCGTTGATCTTGAGATGTCACCTGACCTGGATCGGCTGCCGGATGAAGTCGAGATAGCCTTGTTCAGGATTGTCCAGGAGAGTTTCGCAAATATCCATCGGCACTCCAATAGTCCTACTGCGAAGGTTAGAATCGCTGTGGATTCGAAAGAGGTCATGTTGGAAATAGCAGACCACGGAAGTGGAATGTCTCCAACTTCGTCTGCGACCTCGCTCGACCGAACCACTGCAAAAATCGGGGTAGGGATAGCCGGGATGCGGGAGCGAATCAGGCAGCTTCAGGGAAGATTAGAAATCAGTTCTAACGAGCAGGGAACCACCGTGAGAGCTGTTGTACCACTAAATGGGACTGACTCGTGACGGCAATGCGCATCTTGGTTGCCGACGACCACGAACTCATTAGACAAGGGGCCCGCAAGCTCTTAGAAGCACAGACCGGATGGGAAATCTGTGGAGAAGCATCTACCGGTCGCGAAGCCATCGAGAAAGCCAAGGAGCTAAAACCAGACGTTGTTGTTCTGGACTTAAGCATGCCGGACTTGAATGGATTGGAGGCTACACGTCAAATTGTGAAGGCTCTCCCCCAGACTCAAGTCCTCATACTTACGCTCCACGAGTCAGAGGAATTGATCCATGATGTGTTAGATGCTGGCGCCCATGGCTACTTACTGAAGTCTGACGCCGCACGGAATCTTGTACTTGCAATGGAGGCACTAGGCCAGCACAACTCCTTCTTCAGCTGCAAGGTCTCAAAATTAGTGTTAGAGGGCTACCTACATGGTTGTCCCCATGAGGATTTAAGCAAATCTTCTGTTGACTCACTCACCCCCCGCGAACGAGAGATCGTCCAACTTCTTGCGGAAGGGAAGAGCAACAAGGAGGTGGCTTCCGTACTCAACCTCAGTGTGTACACCGTGGTAAACCATCGAACCAACATCATGCGGAAACTTGACATCCACTCCGTTACCGAATTGGTCCTCTACGCAGTGCGCAACAAGATTATTCAGCCTTAAATCCTCCATTTCTCCTGTCGCTCCAGCATCCGCTCAAACGTATCTTGCTTTCCATTTCAACGACACGATCCAGCTCACCCCCAAGTTGACCCTGTCCGCCGGGCTGCGTTACGACCTTCCCTTCCCGGTGCGGGACAAGGAAGAGAATCGCATTTCAGCGATTAGCCTGACCGCGCCCAACCCGCCTGCGGGAGGCCGTCCTGGCGCCTATATCTTTGGCAACGCTGCGATCGTCCCAAGTGCGGACAAGAAGGAATTTGGTCCGCGGTTGAGCATTGCCTATCAACTCAACAACCAGACAGTGGTGCGGGCCGACTACGGCATTATCTACGCCCAGTCCAATGCGCACGCACAGGGAGGGCTTCGGTCGGGAGCCGACTTGCAGGCTGGTTTTAGACGCTTAAGCGTCTAAAGTGAGAATTTATCTCTCACAATTCAGGCAGCGAGAAGTTGGACAACTTGCTCGATGGACTTGTCCGCTTTTCGATAAGCATTTTCGATTCGGGTTGCGGGCTTCAGGTCAGGCTGTGGCGATTTGTTGAAAAGACTGTTGGCCAGAGGGCCGCAGACCCGCTTGTGAAAGAGCACGAACATGAGCGCAGCCTTGTTGCCGGTTTCCGTGAGACGGTAGGCATAGCGTTTTCCGTGACGTTCCAGCAAGCCATGTTTTTTCAGCTTGCGGATGTCGTAACGGAGCTGGGTCAGGGTGTAATCGGCAGCCCTGAGATCGAACGTCGCCAAGATGGCTTGGTGAATGTCGGCGGTGCGCCAGCCGTTGATCTTGGTTCCAGAATGAAGCAACACCTCCATGAGGCGGATCATCCGGGTATCCTGAATCTTGATCCCGGGAACGCGGGTTTTACCGGAGGTGATGGGTAAGGCGAGTTGCTGGAACAGTGGGTAATCGACGTGAACGTTGAGAGCCTCGGCCTCAAAGGCAGCGAAGCGGTCGGTGATGGCGGATAACTTCTGGCGCAGGGCGTCGAGATGGTCGAGGGATTTTTTCAAGCCAAAGTCTTTGAGATTGTTGCTGAGCGCTTCGACGCGAAGAAACGTGGAGAACTTTTCGTACATCCGCAATACGGCGTTCTTCGCGCAGGCGCGCAGTACGTGGTGCCCCTGATCGATTTTCTCCAGCACGGTCTGGAGCTTTCCACGAAGCCTTTTGTGGAGATGGAAGCCAAAGACGTTGGAAACCTTGTCGGCGGTCAGCCGCATCAGGCCGATATCGCAAGACCGCTCATACAGCTGATGGATCGGAAAGTGGCGTTTGAAAATGAAGTTCCGGCAATACTCGACTTGCTGAATCGAAAACCGCCTGTTGAGATTAACGGACGCGCGTTCTTTTTTGGAAAACTTGGGCCCGAGGGCAAGACTCCAATGATTGAGCCGCTGGCGGATGAGGTCGCCGCTTAAGCGATCGGCCGCCGCTTGCAAGGCCTGCGGATCGGAAACCGACAGAAAAGCATTATTGTCCTTGCGAAAGGTCACGCCCTCGCGCAGCAGTTCACGCTCGATGAAGTGATGCCCGTTGATCCAGAAGGTGATGGCGAAGGGTAGGAATGAGCCGACGCACATGGACATCGGCCCCAGCACTTCGTCCCAGATATAGAAGTAGTAATGCGTATAGCGGGAGCGCTGGGAACCGACGACGCGATAGTTCGGGTCCTGGGTCGGAAACTTCGGCGCGGTAATACGGAAACTCGGTCCGATCTCCATACTCTTGAGGATGCAGTAGACTCCGAAGCGGTTTTGCCGCTTCCTCTGCTGTAATTCCGGTTGGAGGTCGTCCTTCTTGCGGACACCCTTTCCAGCCCATTCCATCGTAATGTTGTTCTTCTTGGCGTAGGCCTCCACCCAGGCGTGGTACTCGTCGGTCCGCTTCCGCAACATCTCTTTCGTGATCGGGCTGAGCTGGTGAACGTTCTGGAAGAAATGGACGATGTTTTCCGGTCGGATCAGCAGCGGCGCATAGGGTGTGCGACAAATTTGTGGGTGAGTTGAGGTTTTTCTGATCTGGCGGTATTATCTGATTGCTTATTAGCATTCAGATAATCGCCGGAGGAAACCTTGAT
>JAKEER010000659.1 GCA_022616615.1 Acidobacteriota bacterium | reverse complement strand
CTCCGGGGATGCCGTAAACCTGTGAGCAAAATACGTGATCGAATTTATGAAACGTACTACTAAGGATCAGCCACAGTGCTTGCCTATCGGTTGCGCGGAGGAACAGCATCGAAAGCTTATGCGACGCTTCAGTGTACTAGGCTTTCCCACTTCGGCAGAGCCTGGAGCTGTGAAAGAATCGAAAGCTTCGGTTCCCCTCGCCCCCGTGAGGGGGAGAGGGGCCAGGGGTGAGGGGGCGGTGCACGCCGTCACGTTTGGCTGCTATAGCCGGAAGAGGCCCGCCAGACGTGGAGGGGCAAGCATCGAGCCGCATTGTGGAATTCTCCCTCGCCCCCAGCCCCTCTCCGGCGTTGGGGAGAGGGGTGCCGAAACATTTGAATTTTTTCACACCTCCCCAGCCCCCGGCGTTAAACATGAGTCGGCGAGAATTCTTTCCGTCTGCACGGATTTCCGGTGCCGAGTGGTGGGACGGCTTTTGGCCGGTCTCGGTCTCCTGCTGGGACTGACCGCGACGTGCCAGGCACAGCAGGCCCAAATCGACGGCAGGATCACTGACACCAGTGGAGCATTGATAGCGGGCGCGACGGTTACGGTAAAAAACCTCGAGACCGGAATCCGAAGAACGACCGGCTCTAACGAGGAAGGCCGCTACCAGGTGGGCCTGCTGCAACCTGGAGAATATCGGATCACGGTCGTGCTGCTGGGCTTTAACTCGGTGGTCCGGTCTGGCATTCGCTTGAACGCCCACCAGAAGGCACGCGTCGACTTTGTGCTCGAGGTCGGTGAGGTCACACAAAGTGTAGAAGTCAGGGTAGACGCCCCTTTGCTGAACTTCGAGAATGCCGAGCTGAAAGGCTCGCTCAGTCCAAGGTCGATTCAGACCTTGCCGCTGCTGGTTTCAGGGGCGGCGCGCTCCTCGGCCTCGTTCATCGTCCTGCAGCCGGGCGTCAATACTGGGGGCGGGGCCAATCCGTTCAATGCGCGGGTGAACGGCGGTTTGCAGTCCGGGGACGAGGCAGTGCTGGACGGGGTGAGCATGCAGCAGGGGCTGCTGAACCAGAGTGGCATGGTTTCGATCTACACCGACTTTCCGGTTTCGCCGGAAAGCGTGGAAGAGGTCAGCATTCTGACCTCAAACTACGAACCGCAGTACGGCTCGACCACTTCGTCGGTGATCACCGCCACCACCAAGTCGGGCACGAATGAGTTTCACGGCGGCGGCTACGAGTACCATCGCAACACGGTGCTCAACGCCCGTCCGTTTGGCACCGGCAGCCGGCCACGCGACCTGGAGCATGATTTTGGAGGGTACGCTGGAGGTCCGCTGAAGGCGCCGCCGTTTGGGTCGGACCGCAAGAAGTCTTATTTCTTTGTCAACTTCGAGGCGTACCGCTTCGTTGGGGGAGTGCGCAAGCCGGTTTTGAGCGTGCCGACGGGGCGGATGAAGCAGGGCGATTTCAGCGAGTGGCCGTTTCCGATCTATGATCCGGCTACGACGCGGCCCAATCCGGCCTTCAACTCCGGCCAGCCCGTCGGTCCCAACAACCTGCCCGTCCTCCGCGATCAGTTTATGGGGTGCGACGGTCGTAGTCCCAACGTGATCTGCTCCAACCGGATTCAGAACTCGCTGGCCTGGCGGTGGCTCAAGTTTGTCCCAGACCCCAACCGGCCGGGCATTCTCAGCAACTATGAGGTGCCGGTGCCGCTGACCGAGATAGCCTTCGCCAACTCCGATGCCTGGGATGTACGGTTTGACCAGCATTTGGGAGAGAAGGACCACTTTTCTGTGGTCGTGCGTTACCGGGGCACCGCACCCTTCAACCAGTCAGAACTCCCATCAGAGATCAGCACCAACAATTTCCGCCAGCCCAACTACAGCTTTGTGAACCGGCTCAACTGGGATCACACGTTCAGTCCCACCAAGTTGAACTATTTTGCCTTTGGCTATCTGGACTTGAACACCCGGGAAGTCAACATCGCTGACAGTTTTATTAGCGCGGTTCCCCAGATTGCCGGCGTGCCCACCCGGGATGAACATCAGCCGGCCATGCGATTCGAAGACTTTTCGGGATACGGCGGGAACAGTGGTGGCGGCGGGCACCGGCCCACCTACGTTGTCAACGACTTGTTCACGTGGGTGCGCGGGAAGCACACCTTCAAGTTTGGCGGGGAATACCGGAATGCCGGCCTTAACAGCTATAGCACGGCCAATTCCTCGGGGACCTTCAATTTCTCGCGGCTCAACACCGGCCTGCTCGGGCTCAATAGCGGCAACGCCATGGCCAGCTTCCTGCTGGAGGCCGTGTCGAGCGCTAGCGCGGATTTTCGGACTTCTTCATCGTGGTATCCGCGCTCCGACGCCTGGATTGCCCACTTCGGTGACACTTGGAAGGTCACCCCGAAGCTGAGCATTAACTATGGCCTTCGCTGGGATATGTTTCGTCCCTCGGCGGAGAAGTTCAATCGGTTTTCATTTCTTGATTTTGGGCCGAATCCTGGGGCGGGCGACCGGCCGGGGCGGCTGGCGTTTGCTGGGGACCGGTACGGGGCGGCGAGCTTTGGAGAGCGACGGCCGGAGGAAACGTTTAAGAAGGGATTTGCGCCACGGCTGGGGATCGCCTACACGTTTGGGCCCAAGACGGTAGTACGGACTGGCTACGGGGTATTTTATGCGCAGGCATTTTATCCGGGCTGGGGCGGGGGAATTGCCCAGGACGGGTTCAACCGGACGCAGACGTTTTCCAGCTCGGAAGGCGGCCTGACGCCGGCGTTCTTGCTGAGCCAGGGGTTTCCGCAGGACTTTCCCCGGCCGCCCTTTATCGACTCCAGCTTCCTCAACGGCCAAACCGGCCCCCTCTACCGCCCGTTCGATGCCAACCGGCTCTCCTACGCGCAGCAGTGGAACCTGACAATCGACCATGAGTTTGGCAACAACTTAGTGGTGAGCGCGGGTTACGTGGGCAACAAGGGAACGCGCTTGGCATCGCGGATTGCTCCGCTGAATGCACTGGATCCAAAGCTGCTTTCGATGGGGCAGAGGCTGTTTGACCAGTTCCAGCCCGGCCAGACGCAGCTGCACGGCGTGCCGATTCCCTACGCGGGCTGGGTGAAGCAGATGACAGCCTGTCCGCCGTCGGTGGCGCAGGCTTTGCTGCCTTATCCGCAGTATTGCGGCCCGTTGCAGGGGCTAAACGAGAATGCAGGCAGCTCCACTTACCACTCGCTGCAGCTTAGAGCGGAGAAACGCTTCGCGGACGGGCTGTGGCTTCTCGGCTCCTACACCCTTTCCAAACTGTTGACGACCTCGGAGAATACCCAGTCCGATTCGTTCACCTGGAGCGGCGCCCTGGGCGTGATTTCCCCATTCGAGCGCCAACGCAACAAGGGACTCTCCGTGGACGATGTCCCCCAAGTCTTGTCGGCAGCCATGACCTATGAGTTGCCCGTCGGTGAGGGGAAGCGCTTCAGGCGTGGGGGCTTGCTAGGGAAAGTTCTAGGGGGCTGGGAAATCAGTACCATCTTTCGCGCCTCGTCTGGCATTCCCTTTTTCTTTCGCTCCAGCCAGTGTAACGTGCCCGCGCAGTTCCGGGTCGGGTGCATCCCGGCGATTCTTCCCGGGGCCAGTCCGTTCTCTCAGAATATGGATCACTTTGAGCCCAGCCGGCCACTGTTTAACCGTGAGGCCTTCGAGTCGCCCGAAAGCTTTCACGCTTACTACGGAAAAGGGCCGCGCGTGACCGATCTCCGCGGGTTCGGCTACTACAACCAAGATCTCGCCGTCCTAAAGCGATTACACCTCTCTGAGAATCTGAAGCTGCAACTCAGGGCCGAGTTCTTCAACGTGTGGAACTGGCACAGCTTTAATAATGTCGCCACGAATCCTGCGGGTACTCGCGCTTTCAACGTCGACGTGTCAAGTCCCGCTTTCGGAAGATGGACTGGCGCCGTGAGTGCCCCGAGAAATATCCAAGTCGGAGCTAAGATTCTGTTCTAGGGTCACTTGCTGGCGAAAAAGTTCACAGAACGGTCAAGTTCAAGATCGACACCAACGATCTTGGAATACCACGGAAGACATGGAAAGGAACCGGAGATGGCGCTGTTGTTTGAGGAAGAGAACTATCGGGTTCTGGGCTCTTGCTTTGAGGTCTATAAGGAGAAAGGTCTGCTGGTGAACTTCGGCCATTACCCCAAGCTGGAACACGAGCGCATCGTGAGATGACAGAGGAGAATCCACCGCTTCTTTCCGTGTCTTCCGTGTTTTCCGTGGTCTAGATCTGATTTTGATCAGAGTCTTGCGAAAGAGCCTTTGTCCCTGGCTTCTCCGGTTGAGGCCGCTCGCCAGGTCTTGCTTGCTCCCGCAAAGTTCTCAAAAACGCCTGTCGGCGGGTTCAGACTTTTGAACGTGCAGTTGCTTTCCATCCTCGCAAAAGAATTTTTTCCTTCCTCGGTTAAAAAAGCCCACCTTGAGAGTCTTTAATAGTGAACACAGCATACGTCCAGATTCGAAGCGAGTTCTTCGGCAGGTCCGGATGGCATCGTTCGCATGAGTTCAGGCTGCGCAAGAGTTGTGTCACTGTCTGACTCACGTTTGCCTGCCCGAGAAACTCAATAGACTTGGTTCCCCTCTCCCCAACGCGGGAAGAAGATGAAGGCTTGAGAAGCGTTCATGGGGTGAGGGGGTGAGCACACGGCTGATTAATTTTGCCCGGGGCTCCAAGCCCCTCATCCAGCGTTGGGTTTCGGGTGCTGATACACCCCATTGGAATCCCCTCGCCCCCAGCCCCTGAAGCTGTGAAAAATTCAACGGTAGGGACGCGCTGCCGCGCGTCCACGACGGTAAACCCAACACGGACGCGGAGCACCGCGTCCCTACCGGTTCGGGTTCATGCGCCCAACCGAATTCTTTCACAGCTCCCCTCTCCCGTTGGGGAGAGGGGAGCCGAATTCAGCCTGTGACCACATCGAGTAATACACACCCAGGAGTTGTCACTATAGTTCGCGATGCTCGAATAATTGCCAAAACGGAGGCTGCATATGAGATCTAGAATTCCCGTTCTACTCTTCTCGCTCTTCTTTGTAGTAACCCTGCCGATGGCGGCTCTGTCGCAGAGTTTTAACGCTTCCATTAGCGGTACGGTAACCGACCCAACCGGGGCCTCGGTTCCCGACGTCGATCTGACGCTCACGGCCGTGGCTACCGGAGCAGTGGCCAAGGCCGCAACGGGTCCCGACGGCCTTTTCGCTTTCCCCAACTTGCAGCGGGGCGCTTATGAACTGAAGGCAGCGGCCAAGGGTTTCCGTGAGTTTGTGCAAAAGGGAATTGCCATCAGCATCAACGACTCGGTCCGAGTGGATGTCAAACTCGAACTAGGCCAGGAGACCCAGACAGTTGAAGTGGTGGCCGACGCTTCTCTCCTTAATTTTGATAGCGCCGAATTGAAGGGCGCCATCACTCCAGAATCAATCCAGGCGCTCCCATTGTTGGTTTCGGGAGCTGTGCGCTCTTCGGCGGCCTTCATTACTTTGCAACCGGGAGTCAACACCGGCGGCGGAGCCAATCCCTTTAACGCACGCGTCAACGGCGGGCTGCAGTCGGGAGATGAAGCCGTGCTGGATGGCGTTAGTATGCAGCAAGGCCTGCTCAACCAGAGCGGGATGGTTTCCATTTACACCGACTTCCCGGTTTCGCCAGAAAGCGTCGAAGAAGTCAGCATCTTAACCTCGAACTACGAACCGCAGTATGGTTCAACAACTTCATCGGTGATCACGGCCACCACCAAGGCGGGAACGAGCCAATTCCATGGCGGCGGTTATGAGTACCACCGGAATACGGTTCTCAATGCCCGGCCGTTTGGAACCATCAGCCGGCCCAGGAATCTGGAACACGACTTTGGGGGCTACATTGGCGGGCCGGCCAAAGTGCCGCTGTTCTGGTCGGACCGCAAAAAGACCTATTTCTTCGTCAACTTTGAAGCCTACCGTTTCGTGGGCGGCGTGAGGAAGCCCGTCCTGAGCGTTCCCACGTCGAGGATGAAGAATGGGGATTTCAGTGAGTGGCCGTTCCCGATCTATGACCCGCTCACGACGAGGCCCAATCCGGCCTTCAACGCCGGCCAGGCCGTGGGCCCCAACAACCTGCCCTTCCTGCGCGATCAGTTTATGGGATGTGATGGCCGGTCGGCGAATGTGATTTGCTCGAATCGAATTCAGAATTCTCTGGCCAGGAACTGGTTGAAGTTTGTTCCCGAACCGAACCGTCCAGGGATCCTCAACAACTACGAGGTGCCCATTCCCCTCACCGAAATTGCCTTTGCCAACTCGGATGCTTGGGATGTTCGCGTGGATCAGCACATTGGGGATAAGGATCACGTTTCGGTCGTGGTGCGTTACCGGGGCACCAAGCCATTCGACCAATCGGAGCTGCCGTCGGAGATCAGCACCAACGGTTTCCGCCAGCCCAACTACAGCTTTGTGGACCGGCTCAACTGGGATCACACCTTCAGTCCCACCAAATTGAACCATTTTGCTTTTGGATATCTGGACTTGAACACTCGGGCGGTCAACATCAGCGACCCGTTTCTCAGTGCGGTGCCGCAGATTCGCGGTGTGGCGGCCAATGTGCGCCAGCCGGCGATGCGCTTTGAGGACTATGCCGGCTATGGGGGCAATGCCGGCGATGGGGGGCGGCGGCCAACTTACATTGTCAACGACCTGTTTACCTGGGTAAAGGGCAAGCACATTTTCAAATTTGGCGGGGAATACCGCAATGCCGGGCTCAACAACACCAACGCCTCGAACGACTCGGGCACGTTCAACTTTTCGCGGCTGAACACAGGGTTGCTGGGGCTCAACAGCGGCAACGCTATGGCCAGTTTTCTAATGGAGGCAGTCTCCGAGGCCAATGTGGCATTTCGGACCGCGGCGTCGGTGTATCCGCGCTCCGACGCCTGGATTGCCCACTTCGGTGACACGTGGAAAGTGACCCCGAGGCTGAGCATCAATTATGGCCTCCGCTGGGATATGTTTCGCCCGTCGGTGGAAAAATTTGATCGCACCTCATTCTTTGATTTTGGCCCCAATCCTGGGGCTGGGAATCGGCCAGGGCGGCTGGCTTTTGCCGGAGACGGGTTTGGAGCGGCCAGTTTTGGGGAGCGGCATCCGGAAGAAACTTACAAGAAGGCGTTTGCTCCACGCCTGGGCATAGCTTACACCGTGAGTCCCAAAACCGTGGTTCGGACCGGCTATGGCATTTTCTACACCCAGGCTTTCTACCCGGGCTGGGGTGGAGGAATCTCGCAGGACGGATTCAACCGGACTCAATCCTTCTCCAGCTCAGAAGGAGGGCTGACGCCGGCCTTTCTGCTCAGCCAGGGTTTTCCGCAAGACTTTCCCCGTCCGCCCTTTATCGATTCGGCTTTCCTGAATGGTCAGGCGGGCCCGAATTACCGGCCGTTTGACGCCAATCGGCTCTCTTATTCGCAACAGTGGAACCTGACTATCGAGCATGAGTTTGGAAAAGACCTTGCCGTTAGCGCAGCCTACGTGGGCAACAAGGGTACGCGGCTGGCTTCCCGCCTGGCTCCCCTAAATGCTCTGGACCCGAGGCTCTTATCCAGGGGCCAGCAGCTCTTTGACCAGTTTCAACCCGGCCAGACCACTTTGCACGGCGTGTCTATTCCTTATGCCGGATGGCGCGAACAAATGGTCGGTTGCCCACCCTCACTTGCCCAGGCGCTTCTGCCCTACCCCCAGTATTGCGGAGGGCTCTTTGGAGCTAACGAAAACGCGGGCAACTCGACCTACCACTCCTTGCAGCTTAAGGCCGAGAAGCGCTTTTCCGAAGGACTCTGGCTGCTCGGCTCTTACACCCTTTCCAAGTTGCTAACCACTTCCGAGAACACTCAGACCGCGTCATTCACCGGGAGTGGCGTCTTGGGAGTGATTTCGCCTTTCGAGCGGCAACGGAACAAAGGACTGTCGGTGGACGACGTGCCGCAGGCACTGTCGGTGGCGCTGACTTATGAACTCCCCGTCGGCAGCGGAAAACGCTTCCTCAGCAAAGGAGGTGTCGTGGATAAAATTCTGGGAGGCTGGCAAATCTCCAGTGTCTACAGAGCCTCTTCGGGCATTCCCTTCTTCTTCCGTTCCGGCCAGTGCAACGTGCCCGGCCAGTTCCGTGTGGGTTGCATTCCGGCCATCAAACCGGGGGCTAACCCATTCGCTCAGGACAAGGGGAACTTCGAACCCAGCAAACCCCTTTTCAACCGGGATGCCTTTGAAGCCGCCAATAGCTTTAACTTCTATTACGGCAACGGCCCGCGGGTAACCGACGTAAGAGGCTTTGGCTTCTACAATCACGACTTCGGTTTGATCAAAAACACGCGAATTGCAGAAACCGTGACCGTGCAAATTCGCGCCGAGTTCTTCAATCTTTGGAACTGGCACAGCTTCAACAATGTCCGTACGAACTCCGCCGGAGCCAGAGCCTTTGGCATCGATGTCTCCCGCGCCGACTTCGGGATGTGGAACGGCGCAGTCAGCTCGCCTCGAAACATCCAGGTCGGCGCTAAGGTTTTCTTCTGAGGCGGCTGGAAATTGGATCTTGCGGAGGCACTACCCTGACGGGCAGTGCCCTGCGAATTGGACGTTTTTCTGGCTCCCCTCCTGAGATCAGGAGGGGATGTGCCGCGCAGCGACAGCGGTCGCGCAAAGGCACGGGGGTGGTCTGAGGGATCCACCGAGAACCGTCATTCAAGCGTTTCGTATCGAGGAAGAGCCTTTGCGGGCACGAAACGTTCGATTGGAGGTTTCCGCAAAGGCCGGTCGCACCACCCCGGCGCTGGCTCCGGGACCGTCGTTCCTATGCCATCGCCCGCCCCTCCTCAGCCGAGGAGGGGAATCGAAATGTCCAAACGCCAGATGAAAGGTACTACCAGGGCACTGTTTTGCCAAAACAGGCGCCACATCCACTCCTTCAATCTCAGCGTTTCCATCTGGAAGAGCAACGCACCCCCAAACGGAGGGCCCGTCCCGTCATCGCACGACCCGAATCCAGTGATCCGCAAATTCGAGATGCTTCGTCAAATGCTGGCGGGGCATGTGGCAGGAGGTACAGTCCTTTCGCGCGACCGGGCAATGAGACCGTTCGGCAATGGTCTGGGCATGGCAGGATAGGCACTTTTGATCGTAGTCTGTCGTGGCTGCCATTCGGCCGTGAGGGTTGTGACAGAGCGTGCACTTCAACTGTCCTGTTCCCTCGAGGTAGCAACGGCTCAACAGCAGCCGGCGGACGGGAAAGCGAATGCTCACGGGGTCTTTGACGATCTTGTCGATCGCTTCAGCGTCAAAGCTGGCGGGTGGTAAGCGGTGGCACTCGCCACAAAAGCGATACTGCTCTTCGTCCGTCATACGGCCGGGATGCCGAATGCCGAGTGCGCCGCGTTTGCGTCCCTCGGCAACTGCCGCGAGGTGGCTTTGTCCAGCACCCGTGGCAGCGCTCGCATTGAATACCCGCGTGCTCCCCGGCGATCTCTTCCGGAGGCCGCTCAGCCTGATGTGAAACATGGCAGTTGAAACACTCCTCTCGCTTGCCGGGCTCGAACCAGTCGGCCAGCGCATCGTTCGCATCCTGGACTTTTCCCTTAGAGCCCGGCGTGATGTCAAGACCGCGAATTGAAGCGTACCAACTCACGCGCGCTTGTCCGTAACTTCCCGAGCGAGCTCGTCCGACAAAGCTGAGCCCCTTTCTGCCGGCGCCGAAGGCCCACAACAACTGCAAACGATCAGTCTGCCTGCCTTTCACCGCGACCAGCTCGAAGGCATTAGTGGCCGAGCGGTCCAAACGATAGTCGACCTCGTTCGCTTTGTCGATGTACTGCAGCGGCAGGTCTTTGAGGAGCTCGGGAAGGGCCTCCAGCTTGCGCACAGAAAGGGCATGATCACTGGTCAGCTGGATCTTTCCAATATCGGTGTGACAGGCGACGGACTGCTGAGTCCCGACGAATCCAGCAGGCAGCTTGACGTCAGCCGGGGGAATAGGCTTGACGAAGAGGCCAGACCCAAACACAGCAATTAAAGACAGAAACCACAGCCGTAGGGTTTTCATAGCAGCCGCTCGTGTTTGGAGTCCCGCCTTCAGGCTGCCCTCAGCAAGCAAAGTTTGGACTCCAAGCCGGCTTGTGTTTGGAGTCCAGCCTTCAGGCTACCTTCAGCAAGCAAAGTCTGGACTCCATGCCGCATTCTATGCGATGAGGCCGATCACAACGGGCCCCTGGCGGCCTCGCTGGAAGTTTCCTGTCGCTGGCTCGTTGCGCGCGGATCAGATCGAGATCGCTTCACGGCCTTGAGCCGTTCAAACGCAGCGAACGCTGCTTCTGCTTCTTTGCGCTGTCCACGTCGCCGGTAGATTCGTCCCAGTGCATAGTGCGGCTCGGAATAGCGGTCGTCGAGAGTAGCGGCCTTCTGCAGTTCCTGGATGGCCTGCTCCAGCCTGTCCTTCTTTTCCAGAATCATCCCCAGCTGATAGTGGCCCTGCGCCAGGTTGGGGTTGTTGCGCAAGGACTCGTTGAGGTAGCCTTCGGCTTCATCCACACGACCTAGCTTGGCAAGCAGCATCCCCAGGTTCAAGGCGGGCCAGCCTGACCGAAGCGGAAATTCGCGATTGAGCTCCACCGCCTTCTGATAGGATCGCAGGGCCTCGTCGTACTGCCCCAGTCCTTCGTAACAGAGCCCGAGGTTGTCGTAAGCCTTCGCGAATTTCGAATCCAACTCGATTGCCTTTTGGAACCTGGCAATCCCTTCCTTGAATTGCTGGGCATCGTAAGCGAGGCGAGCCAACCAGTACCAGTAGCTTGGATTTTCAGGATGGGCTGCCCTTAGTCCTTCCAGTTCTGGGCGAGCCCAGTCGCGTTTGTCGAGTACGACGTAAGCCATCGCCAGCGTAAAGCGGCTGCTCTCATCGAGAGGCGACAGAGCTTCGGCTTTCTTAAATGCGACGGCGGAGTTGAGGTACTTCCCATCCAGAAAAAAGATGCTTCCCAGAAACGTCAGCAATTCCGGCGACTTGGGCTTCGCTTCAGTCTCCTTGACGAGCAATTCCTCGACCGTCGTGAAATCCTTGCTCTGCAGAGCCTGTTGAATTCGAGTTCGCACCCCGGCAGGCAGCGGCAGCTTCTGGAGAGAGGGCAATTCACTTGACTGTTCGGAGACCAGGACGCCGTGCGCGGGCAGAAGCCAACTAGCAAGCAGCAACAAGAGAGTCATGGTCCTAATTGACATGTTAGATTTGAGAGTAACCGTTCACCGGGCGGCTTGCGTCGCCAGCGCCCGTGATTTTTGTGGAGGCTGAAGACTTCGCCGAGAAATCGGCGCAAGGCAGAGTGTTAAGTCTGCCTCACGCGTTGAACCAGAAGGTTCTGGCTGGATGGGGCAACTCTGCGGGCGATGTTGTGAGCTATCACTTTGACGTGCGGGCCCATAGCCTTCACCGGTCTTATCGCCGATTTTAGGTTCATAGCAGATGAAATCCAGGATGCCCCCTGAGGTCCCTGTCAAACGAAACAGTTTCGCGGCACCCAAGACCAAGATTCAAGCGACCGATGAGGCAATCTGAGAAGCCAGCCTTGCCCTCTCTGAAATCGTTGAAGGCCGGCCAAACCATATCCTTCTGAGGGATCTCAAACTGGCTGGCCAACAGGATGCTTTCAAGAGCGGCCAGGATCTCCGCCTTCCTGAAACCATAAGCCGATTCTAGGACCCAGACCGTCTCACACAGAACCACAGCGTTCACCAGACAGTTCTCGCGTTTGTCAATAGCCTGCTGAATACACCGGTTCGCCTTCTTGGACTGATCGGGATCGTCCTGCGTGAGATAACGCACGAGCACATTGGTGTCGAGTCCAATCATCGTCGAGCCTTGAAGCGTCTCCTGATTGCTGCATTCATGTCCGGCAGGGACACGACCTTCATGCCTGGGCGCGCAAGCAGGCCTTTCAGATCTCTGACGTCGACAGTTGCTGGCTTGAGCACCACGGTCCCATCACCTTGAATAAAAAACTCAAGGCGGTCGCCCGGGTGCAATTTTAGAAGTTCTCTCACCTCTTTCGGGATGGTCGTCTGTCCTTTACTGGTCAGCGTCGCACTGGGCATCTGTCGTCTCCTTACAAAACTGTCGCATCCTTACTTTAGTGTAAGGAAGAACTTGGGTTTCTGCAAGCAACTTGAACTCGCAGGGTGCAATTAAAAGTGGCGGGCAGCCCACAGCGGGCCGGAGCCCTTGCTGACGCGCGGGCTACTGACTGGCACCGGCGCTGTCAGTAGCCCGACCGTGAGGGAGGGCTGCAGAGCTTGCCCGCCACTTT
>JAKEER010000658.1 GCA_022616615.1 Acidobacteriota bacterium | reverse complement strand
TATCGGGATTGAGATTGTAGTTATCCAGCCACGAAGCACGTGCTGTCAAGCTCGACCAGCTCGAGAAAAGCACGGGCCGCGGACAAAGATGTGCTGTATGCTTTTAGGGACAGGATGGTGGGATTTGCTGCCTGTTGTCACAGACAGCGTGGTGGTCCCGGTTCGGGGATACGGGCTGAAGAAAGTGGCTCCTCTGGCGGGCTACAGGTATGAGACAGAAGAATCAAGCGTTGCGCAGGCAATTCTCTGGTTCCGAGAGTATCAGGAACATCCGGAGAATCGAAAGCTGTTGGCGACAATCTTGAACTACAACCAGGAGGACTGTTTGGCCTTAAAAGCCGTTTACGAGTGGCTGAGACGACTTTAGACCCTTCCGGAAACATGGTGACCTATTCTTAAATCAAATCCTCTAGAAGCGGGTATGTTCAGAGCGTTTGTTGACCCCTTCTCCGATGATCAGTAAGTCGCCACCCCAAAACCTTCGCTCATGAGAAGGACACAGTTGAAAAACAAGAGGAGAAAACAAGAACGGAAACAAGAACGGAAAACAAACACGAGTCCAAGCCGTAGGAGATCTTTAATGACCTAACCGAGGGGGCAGAATGTCGGCGAGGCATACTTTGAAAGAGTGGATTCAAGAGGCTTGGAGCGCAGGCCTGCTTTTCTTCAACAGCTCTTATCTGAATGCAGTCGTCCGCCTACAAGGCCAGGAATCGAGTTTCTACCTAGTGGCTGGTAAGCACGACGAGAATTTTCCTTTTTGGGGAACCACTTTTGACAATATTCTCCTTCTCGATGCGCGGCTTCAACAAGGGTGGACGGCTTCCGCGAGTAGCCTGGAGGGGCTTAAACTCGCGCTGTCTGCCACCGAGCGTCATGCGGAGATCGAGTATGGCGGTGAGGCTTACGAGATGGGTTCTGGCAGGGCTCACGCAAGAACAGACGAGGTGTCGCTGCACTTTTCTGCTCCTACCATTGCCTTGGAACCGCGCCACTTCGGCTTGAAACGGTATTTGAAGACACGGTCAAGGTTCATTCCCGGTGTCTGCCTTTCGTCTCAGTTGATGCTGAGGTCACCAGGCGGGCCGGGTTGGGTGAAATTGCCTTGCGGTCGTGTCTCTCTGGAAGCCTTGAGCGTCTTCGGGTACCTAGAGGCAGGTCTTTTCAGCGTCCTGACACCCAAATTCTGGCGGGCACCGTACGACTACCTAGGATTGATTTGCGACGCCCCCGACGAACAAGCCCTCTATGTGAGCTGGGCGGTGCGGCCCTTCATGACGGAAGACTGGTTAGGGCAGGCGACCACCGCCATTAAGAAGCGATTGCACGACGAAATGACGCTGATTGTTTCAGGTCAGCCGCCGCGCACCCGGACGGAGCCGGGAAACCTCTTTGGCGTTGACACAAATTGCAAGCTACTGTTTGGCGACTCAATCCCCTTGGGAGACATTACGCTGGAGCGAATGATGGTGCAAACCAGAGACCTCCGGGGGCGTCGCTGGTTTGGCCTCAAAGAGAGATTCTTACACCCATGGCTGGAGTGAGGTGGCTAGGCGACTGCGGATCGCGCTTGACGAAACAGCAAGAAAGTGACCACAAGAATCGAGCCGTCAACGACGGTTATGATCAAATACCCAAAGAATCTTTCGTCCACTGCTGCGGTCAAGAAGAAAATGAGTGCCGTGCCCGAAGAAACGAGTTTCGAGATCAGGACGGCCACGATGGCATAGCGATAATGGCGGACATCCGACTTGGCGACATAGCTGAGTGCGGTAATGGTCATCATCATTGAAAAGGAGAGGGCTAGCCAGAATCGTTCCACTTGGTAGGGCATTGGGGCGAAGGAGAGCGTGGCCCCCGCCGTATTGACCAAGTCGAAAACACGCCGCGGAAAAAGGACAAACGCCCAACCAGCCAGAAAATACATCCAAGCACTCAGAAGCATCCATCGCTGTAGCAGCTGTTCCGCAGGTGAAAGGCTGTTCTGCATGACCGCACCTCGCATCCCTTCTCACGTTCAACCAAATCTAGTCACCGCCTGGACAGACTGTCACGGCTCATTAGCGAACCGGCGGTAGAGATAGATAAGGGGGCCAAAATCAATAAACGCAATGACGACATTAGCCCAAAACACACTGTGTCCGAGGAAAGAGCTTCCGTGCACTCCCCGCCAGGACAACAGATCCCAGAAACTTATTCCGTGACGTGTGAATTCTTCCCAGCGCTCATAGGTGGTTACCACAAAGCTGCGATCATAGGTAAGCCCCATATAGATGAGGAGCGCTAAAGTCACAGTGGCACAGGCTATAGCAATCTTTCTCGTTTTTCCAGACGCGATCCATCGGTGGGCGAGAACAAACGCCCCCCAGAATAGGGCGACGAGCGCAGTGCAATCGACCCAAATCAATATGGCCTCGTACAGGAGGCGGTTGGTCTCAAACGCAGGATACTCCGGAAACTGCGCACCTACGGGGACATCCTTGAAAACATAGACTGAGTTCCAGGCGGTCCAGCCGTGATAGAAAAACATGGCGGATGGGGCGTAGATCAAGCTCATCCAGAGCAGGGAAATCATCAAGGGTTTGTTGACGAAGAAGTTGGGTTCCCCGGCTAGCTGGCGTTTGGCCGAGAAGGCAAGCGTCTGGCCAGCGACGAAACTAACGCTCAAGTCGAATGGAATCATCGTGTTCCTCCAGTCGTCGAAGAGCAGCTCCGCACATCCCTATTTCCAGGGGTCGCGCAATTCCCTCAAGAGAATCAGGGGAAAGAGGTAGATGAAAGCCAAGGCAATAATGAAGAAGAAGGCGACAATGGTTTGGGTCGAAACACCGAAGAAGAAAAAATGAGTAGCAGCTCGATAGACGATGATGATGCCTGTCCAGATGGAGAACCAGGCGACCATTCGGTCGCCCAATAGAAGCCGGTGGGCATACTTCAGGGTCAGGATTCCACCGCCCGCACAGATGAAGACGAGTTCGTAATTCTGGCTAAAAAAATAGGCCTTGGAAGAGACAGCAACGTAGGGGATAAAGTCGTCCGGGACATTGCGCAGGAGTTCTTTCCAGCGGGCGACAGTGGGGAGAAAAATGTGAATAAAGCCGCTGACAATATTAGCGACCCCGCCAACTAGGAGCAGCCGATACGCGATCTTGCATTTCTTTGACATTACACACTCCTGGTTCTTAGCTTTCTGCAAAACTCTCCTTGAGGTGCAGGATTGGATAACAGTAAAGGACTGCAAGAGTCAGAGAGCCGAGGGTTTGGGCGACGTTTACTGGAGAGGGAGGGAAGTAGAAGAACTGTAGCGGAGTCCGAAGGATAAAGAACGCGCCCAGAGCAAGGCTGAAGACGGCCGCGCTTGTCTTTCCCTTTCTGATCTGCTTGGCAAAGTAGAGAGACAGTAAGCCTAGCATCGTTTCGTAAAGGAGCAGGTCAGCATTAAAGAGATAGAGAAAAGAGGTGTTTTGTGTTTGTTCGCCCAGGGCATACACAGGCTTCACAGGAACGAAAGCTTCCCGCCAGCGGAAGAGTCGCGGAACAAGAAAGTGACTGAGCCCAATAAGCAGTAGGGCGATGCCTCCGATTCGCATGAGGAGGGAGGCTGTGTTTCTTTCGCGCATGCTCACCTCAAGAGGGCCCGGCCAGTAGGCGCTCGAGATTCCGGAACCCTACGGCAATCAACTTCTGGTGAAATCGCCGGCCGCCCAGCAGATGCCAGCCCATCGCCGGCAAGAAGCCATTGAGCTGGTACCGCAGGCGGACGACCGCGGCGGTACCTGCTAGGCTGGGCACAAATCGCATGGTGTTCCGTCCAATCAGCGGACCATCTTCCAGATAGGCATAACTCATCTCGCTTTCAGTCAAATGCACCACTTCTACGACCACCAAGGGCCGAGTGAGATACATGGGGGTGGCGATCAGCCTACTGCCCACGCGCAAGGGGCCTGGAGTTATTGTTTTCGTCTTTTGCATGGTTTCCGGCAAGAGAGTTGTGAAATTCGCAAGGAAGGCTGCGATTACGCGCGTGCTTTCGCAGGAGAAGAAATACTCCTGCTCGAGTGTTAGGACTGGTTTTTCAGGCACAAATCGGGAGAGCGACAAGCTGTCTATCCGTTGACGCACTATCGGGTCTAACAGCTCCACCTGGTCAGTCACCATGATGTCTTGACCTCGCGGGGCGTCGCGGGGCGCTCAGGGCAGAGCGTCGGGCTTGCACAAAAAAGAGCATCCGCAGCGGGGCGGTAAACACTCTAGCCAAACGTATGAAGGAGCTCCTTTTTTTCCGAGTGAAAAAATGGTCCATCTCATTCAGGACCGAGAAGAGGAAACTGCTGAATTCGTAGTTCTCTTCCATGGCGTCCACGAACTCGATTATGTCGCGGTCGACATTGGTCCAGTTCGGATAGACCGAGGTGTCTCCGATGAGTTCAATCTCCGGGCGGCCAAAAGCCTGCACGGCCAATTGCATGTAGCGACTGACCATGGGATCGAGACCCATTTTTCTGGCGCCCACCCAATCGACAGCGACCAAGTTGCGGCCCCCAATCACAGTCTTTGTTAGATTGGGTTCCCGGTCGGCAAAAATCCCGAACGGGCCGTCGGCGCTCCAATAGGCGTCGATCAACCCAAAATGGACTGGAAATTCGAGCAGAAAATCTATGGTTACGTAATAGATTTCCCGCTTGGTATGGTATTCCTTCAGTTTGTCCTGCATGGGCAAAGCGCCATAGATGTTTTTTAGGGTGAGGGTGTAGAAGGCCCACGTATGGGTTTTGTTCTTGGCGAACGAGATTCTGAAATCCGCATTCATCCAAGTGGGGCTAGCGTAGTGCTCCCCAAGGCCGCCTGCGTACGTGTATGGAACCATTTCCCGGGTCAGGTCAACGATGTGGTAACCCCGTTCTTCCGAGTAGCCGATATAGTGGGCAACGGTCAGGACATCACGGTTTTCGAAATAGTTGCCGTAAGCACTCTGAGCCTCGACAATAGTGATATTGGTATAACCCTGACTTTGCAACCGGCAAACGAGGTGCTCCACGAGTTGGGGATCCGTGTACGTGGAGCGGTCGTTCTTTGAGTACATGAACATGAAGTTTGGTTTGAGAACGATGGCGAACCGCTCCTTCGTTTTTCCTGATTGCTGGAGACGGCGTTCGAGGAGCGGCCAGAAGCCGCTTTGCGTCAGCACAGTTTCCAGCGCCTGAAACTTGTCATCGTTCTTACTTGCGACAACCACTTGGCGCTCGGCGCCCGTATACATTGGGTGCTGTCTCTGCAGTTGGTAAAGCCTCTCCTCAGCCGCGAAGTCACCTGTAGTATCGAGCGTTTCTCCTGCCACAATGGCCGAAAGGCCATAGTGCAAGAAGAACTCGAGCGGCCACGAAGAAAAGACGAGAAAAAAAGGTGGGCTGCTCCGTGAGGCGGTAAATGTCCAGAGATTGCTTGCGGCCCCCAGAGCCTCGCTGATGTAGCCAATCCCCCAGCCGGCCAGAATCACGGCTGTGAAGGAGCGGAAGCTGAGCAACTGCGATGCGTAGAGCGCAAAGAGCGCCAAGAACAAGTAGTAAACCCTGAACAATAGACTCGGCTCTTGCGGGGAATGGCTCAGCCCGAACACGAAGCCCACCAGGAGGATGAACACAACCAGGAGGTTCAGCCAGCGGCTCTTTAGGCCCCCTAGGCCGCGGAAAAGATGCGTGAAAGGATAGCGGCAGAGACCGTACATGCCGAGACTCGCGAGCACGAACATGAACGGCACGAAGTAGAACGTGGCCGGGTAGCTCCAAAACCCGTTGCTCACCCCGACCACTTGGGTTAGGTATCCAGCCAGGGCGGCGGTCACAGCCAGACTGACAATCCGGAATTTGGAAATGGCGAAGGCTGCTACCCAACCGTTCCACAGCACCAGCGCCACGGCGTAGACGATAAAGAACCAGCGGAGCCGTGGCCAGTAACCCTCAACGTGGAGAAGGACGGCACAGGTCACGGCCGCCGCCAAGAGCAGAATCACATTGAAGATTTGAGGCTTTTGAAAGCGAGGCAGAGGCACGAGGCCCTCAGCATCTCCGTTCCCCACCGAGAAACGGAAATCGGTTTCTCTCCAGCTTCAGTTTCCGCTCGCCCCACAAGTAATGCGATGCAGAAACCGACCTTGAGCCCTCCAACTACTAGTTCACAGATGTAATAAGCCAGTGGCGTTCGGAGCGTCATGTGGCTTTGATTGTCTGTCCCGGTGTTGCTCCTTGTTCCTGTTTCCCACATATCTTTCGCCATTCATGTTCCTCGAGTTTCGTCGTCCATTGAGGGTCCCCCGGCTTGTCCGATAAGTATCAGATGTGGACGGCTCGCCCCCCTCTGGTCGTTTCCCGCCATGGCGAAGCCCCGAATAAACATCCCGAGTCTACGCGAGAGATTGCCAGATTACAGTACTGCACCGGAGAGGTAGATGTACGTTGCTTTGTAAACAAAGCAGTCCCCGTGCAGACCTAGGCCGAACGGGTCCTCGGGTTTCGTTTCTATCGTGATGGACTCATGCACGATCTCCTTCTAGTGCGAGCAAAGAGCCAGCAGGTAGGCATGCCTTCTTCTGAGTCTTTGCTTGCATCGCAAAGAGGCAAGTAATGGAGAAGATCACTCAATCGGGAAGCGCGGAGGATCAAGACCGTAGGGATATTCGGCTCCTCTCTCTTTTGAGAACGCCATCAGAAAGTTTCCAGCAGGCGAGTCGGTGCGGTCTTGGACGAGGAGGCTATTGCAGGATTGTTAGGACTTAAGGGCGCGGACAGCACCGCCGCGCTCGTCGCCTAGAATTAGCCTCGACTCTTTGAAGATTCTTCTGTGGAGAAGTCCTTGAGTTGCTATTCCTGGGCTTCAGAAGTCCTAGATGCAAATTGCCAGACTTTCGCTTTTTTGGCCGCAAGTGTTCAACCACTAGTCGTTGCTTCGGATTGCAAGCAGAATTCACTCCGGCTGAGTTGTTCAGTCTTCCCGCCGAGAATGGGCGAGCAAACGCTCAGAAGCTGCGCAATGCCGAAACTGGATCCCAAGCTTGCCACTGTCCGGATTGAGGTCACGGCGGGGTCTGGAGAAACGCCGGAAGATATCAGTGCGGGCACGGCGCTGATACGCCAGGGGAAACTCCAACGGACGCCCCTGAAGCTTCAGAAGGGTACCATCTCCTTCTTCTGGCAAATGCAGCCGGGCAGGTACCCTCTTTTCGTTTCCGCCGAGGACTTCCACGAAGAAGCGATTTTCGTCGACTTTGTAAAAGGCGTAACTCCGCTAGTCCATGTGCTGCTGACGCCCGTTCATAACCCTCGTTTCCCTGCATTCCAGGAACTCAGCCAGAAGGTGAGAACGGTTTTCGAGAACTCGGCCAGCGTGACCGGCGCTGCTTCAGGCGCTGGGCTCTTCGAGCAATTGAGCCGGGACCGGAAAGCCGCGGCTCTGAACATCCTGGCCAAGATGGCAGACACGCATGTAGTGGGGACTCAGGGACCGTCAGTTTTGGACGCAGTGGATAACGTCTATGAATTCCGGAGAGACAGAGTTCATGCTCTGCTTGTCCGGAATCTGCAGGAGGAGATTGAAGAAGCACTGCGGCAAGGGCAATCCGTCTTCGTACCAGTGTCCGGTCTGCTCCACAAAGACTTTCCCTCAGGAAGCTACAAGACGAAGGAAAAGGACAAGAAGGGTA
>JAKEER010000657.1 GCA_022616615.1 Acidobacteriota bacterium | reverse complement strand
GGCTTCCGCCCAACCAAGGCGACTCACATCCAAAAGTCAGAGCTGTGTGCGACGTGTCACACGCTCTATACCAAAGCACTTGGGCCGGATGGCGAGGTCATCGGCGAGTTGCCTGAGCAGATGCCCTATCGGGAGTGGCTACATAGCGACTATCGCGAACAAAAAAGCTGTCAGTCGTGTCACATGCCGGCCGTCACTGAGGAAATCCCAATCACCTCGGTCCTAGGGGAACCGCGTGCCGGCTTCTCCAGGCACGTCTTCGTCGGCGGAAACTTCTTCATGTTGAGGATGCTGAACCGCTATCGTGGAGATCTGGGCGTTGCTGCGTTGCCTCAGGAGCTGGAGGCCGCAGCGGTAAGAACCATCAAGAATCTTCAATCTGAGTCGGCCCAACTCGCCATTGACCGGGTCGAGCGTCACGCGGGTCGCCTGGACGTGGAAATTCCAATCAAGAACCTGGGAGGTCACAAGTTGCCTACGGCCTATCCTTCGCGCCGCGTATGGCTGCACGTGGTGGTGCGCGATCGGAACAACCAGGTGGTGTTTGAATCAGGCGCACTCAGCGCGCAGGGCTTGATTCACAGTAACGACAACGACGCCGACCCTACTCGCTACGAGCCGCACTATGCCGAGATCAATCGCGGCGACCAGGTGCAGATTTACGAATCCATCATGGTGGACCAAGCTGGATCTCCAACGACGGGTCTGCTCTCGGCGGTTCGCTTCGTGAAGGACAACCGGCTCCTGCCTCGCGGGTTCGACAAGCGTACAGCAGAAGAGGACATCGCTGTGCGGGGCAGCGCGGCCGAGGACCTCGACTTCGCCGACGGCGGGGACCGGGTCCTGTATTCGATCCCACTGGGCGATGCTGAAGGACCTTTTCAGATCGAGGCGGAGCTCTGGTATCAACCGATCTCCTACCGGTGGGCATCAAATCTTCGCGAGTACAAAGCGATGGAAACCGAACGGTTTGTAAAGTACTTCGATGCGATGTCGTCTGGCTCCGGCGTCGTTCTTGCCAAGGCGTCTGCTGTGAGATAAAAGCCGTTCGGGCGGAGTCTGGCGAGGGATTCCCTGACGGCTTCGCCCAGCACTTTCAAACTCAACCTTAAGCGCTTATGCGGAAGGCTTGATGTCTGGTTGTGTTTTGACCGGTGACGCTTTCGACACGCTCCGATGAGGAGATCCCGCATAGCGATGAGAACTACAATAGGTGACCTACTGCCAGGAGCGAGCGACCGCCTAGGAGCACTGCGCGTATCTCAGTAGCGAAAGGGGCTGTGGGCGAATTGGAAATCCGCGAGGACCGATTGAAACCAGAGAACAAGCAGCGTCATGGCAAATCGTTCGTTTAAGAGAGTCTTCTATCTATGGACTCGTGATCTGGACTCGTGATCTACATTTGTACCTCGGACTGTTTGTCAGTCCTTTTGTCTTGATCTTTGCTGTCAGCATCTTGTTTCTCAACCACAATTGGAAGGGTCTGGGATAAGAAAGCGGAAGGAGACCGGTTCGACTTCAGGATCGCCAAATCCAGGACAACTGATTGAAGTTCAGGCCGATTTAACAAACAAGTTAGCCAGCATGAAGCGAATTACAACCAATGGCTCGGGCATCATCCACATGATGCATACAGTCACAGGTGTGCGGATGAGCGATCCCCGGCAACAGCGAGACTGGCTGATCACCAAGCTCTGGAGCTTCTCGATGGACGCCATCGTTATTGGCCTCTTGTTCCTGGTAATGAGCAGCCTGTACATGGGTTACGGTCTGAAGAAGAAATGGACTTATCAGGCCATATCCTTGGCCTTGGGTATTTTTTCTTGTGCCTTTTTTGTTTGGGGATTGCGCTTGGTGTAGCTGAGTTGCTTTAAGACGTTGCTCCAGGAGGAACAGTGCGTACTGCTGGGCTAATTTTCAATACTGGTTTGCTGCTGACTGCCTCCCTGACGTTGCTGGCTCAAAAAACGATCACAGTCAGGCCCCAGGAGATCGATGAAGTTCTGACTAATCCGGGAATCGGGTTTACGACCTTTCAACGGTTCAACGGGGACAAACTAAACTCGGGAACAAAGTGGACTGAAGGGTTTCCGATTGAGTATCAGAAGTTCGATGGGAATCTGGAGACCAAGAATCACCCCCTCACCAGCATCGCCTATTTTCGAATCTACTGGAGATTCATCGAGCCGGAAATGGGCAGGTACGGGTGGGATTTGATCGACAAGGCCCTCTGGACAGCCCGGCAGCGAGGTCAGACTCTCATGCTTCGCATCGCACCCTATGGGACTGGAGGTGAGTCGGACGTGCCTACCTGGTATCGGAGCCTGCTGGGAGAGAAGGCAAACCAGAAGCTGCCAGTTGAAAAGTGGCGCGTGGATCCTGAGGATCCTCTTTATGTCAAGCACTTCGGAGGAACAATTCGGGCTCTGGGCAAACGTTACGATGGTCATCCCGACCTGGAACTGGTGGATGTCTCGATCGTAGGAGCCTGGGGGGAAGGGGCAGGCTCGGAGATCCTGAGCCAAGCCACACGAGAGGCCTTGCTTGACAGTTACCTGGACTCCTTCTCAAAGACCCCGTTGGTGCTGCAACTGAAGGATCGAAAGGCGACCCGATATGCTCTATCCAGGCGGCCGGTAGGTTGGAGGGTCGACTGCCTCGGTGACATGTTCGGTTTCCAAAGCGACTGGTCCCACATGCACGACTACTATCCCGAAACGCTTATTCAAGTCGGGCTGCAAGATGCCTGGAAAACGGCCCCCGTCACCATGGAAGCCTGTTGGGTGATGCAGCACTGGAAGAACCAAGGCTGGGACATCGATGAGATTATCGATCAGTCCCTGAAGTGGCACATCTCGTCGTTCAACGGCAAGTCCTCGGCCGTACCGAACGAATGGTGGCCGCAGGTGAACCGATGGCTGAAGAAGATGGGATACCGCTTTGTCTTGCGCAAGTTCACCTATCCCTCCGTCGTTCGCCCACACGGAAAGCTGGCTTTCATTTCGCTGTGGGAGAACAAAGGAGTCGCGCCGTGCTACAGGAAGTTTCCACTGGCTATCCGCTTGAAAGCCCAGCAGAGGACGGAAGTCTTGACGACTGACGCTGATATTCGGTCATGGCTTCCGGGTGACATCCTTTATGACGACTCCGTCTTTGTGCCTGCTGACATCGCGGCAGGAGACTACGATCTTGCCATCGCTTTGCTCGACCCCGTGAGCCGGCAGCCGAAGGTCAAACTGGCGATTGCTGGCAAAGGCGACGATGGCTGGTACAGCTTGGGAAGGATAAGAGTTCAGGGGGCTGCTCAGAACTAAGACGATTCCTAAAGTTCAGAGCCCGACTTGTTGTATCTCACTTTCAGTCGCACCTCCTCGCTGGTCTAGAATTTGACAAACGAAGACATTCTTCCCGGGAGTTGAATTCTCGTTTTTGATTGCATTCGCTCGAGGTAGCCAGTGTCCATCAACCGTAATTTTGCATTGTTCATTTTGCTGTTACTCGCCGTCTCTCTTGTTCCTTCGCAAGAACGGTCTTCTGAAGCGAAACCCGGAGAATCGGCCCAGCTCAAGGTGCTGGACGATTTTGAATCCCCGAGTTCGGCGAGACTTTGGGCGGGCAGTTTCGAATACTCGCAGCAGTTTGCCAGTC
>JAKEER010000090.1 GCA_022616615.1 Acidobacteriota bacterium | reverse complement strand
CCTCATACCACCGAGGGACACGGCTCCGTTGGTTCTTGCCCCCTCACCCGGCCCTTGGCCACCCTCTCCCCACAAACGGGAGAGGGAGTTCTCGAATTTGACCGAAATTGGAACTTCGTGGGGAGCAAGTGAACCCAGCTCCAGGGCCCCGTCACAGTCAGAAGCAAAACCGTCATCCAACTGGTTCAGGGTGGCGCAGATATCGCGCATTTTGCGATGTCTGCGAATCTCTCCGCACACATGGCAAACCGCGCCATGTGTGCGCCACCCAAGGATTCTTCCTCAACTTAACAAAGTTGTACTACCTCTACCCGGAATCTTTTGCCAGAGGTAATTGACGAGAGAAATGGCCTTCGCAGTCATTGGCGCCGGTTCCTGGGGAGAGTTTCAGATTGCTGCCTGGAAGCAAGTGCCTGGCGCCCAACTGGTCGCGTTGTATAAACCGCCGGTGAGGATAACCTGAAGACAATGCGGCTGCTCCATCTCGTCCTGGAGTCAGCCGGGCGCAATCAGGTGCTGTCCATCGGTCCTCCTGAACCATGTACCGCGAGTGCATGAGCCAAAGAAGGACCCTGTGCACCCCAGCTCCTCTCCGCGAGTGGGGCGAGGGGAGAGGACAGGCAAAAGTCATGTCCTCCAACCGCCGCTCGGACTAATACCACCTAATTGGCAAGCATCCGGGGAGAGAGAATCCGGTGAGTGACGTAAACCGATTCCTTGGATGTGCCTGCCATGGTGCTGGTTTTGAGGAGAACTTCGAAGTAGGGTAGGGGTTGGCTGGGGCGGCTGGGAGAAAGAATTTGGGTCAGTGTTGAAAACTGTTCCGCGTCGGAGATGAATTCACCTGCTGCCTCGGTGCCCTCGCTAGTGGTTCCTTCGATGATCAGCACGTTCCCTGTTTGGCTCAAGTTGGGGATAAACGTGACGAGTGCATAGGCTTCGTCTGGAGTGCCAGACTCGCCGCCATTGCAGAAAATCGATTGTTCGCCGGGCTTGGGCGATTGATTCACGTAGCAGGGCCGCGCACTCTGCGGATCAACCTCGCTGCGAAAATTCCGCTGTGCGGCAAAGAGCTCGCCCCACGGGTTGGACCGCCGGCTGCCCATCAAGATAATGTGATTGGTCTTGAAATCGCGGATCTGCAAGTCGCGCGCATAGCGTATCGAGCACAGTTTGCGGTGACCGGCGTTAGCCTGCAGAATCTTTCCGGCGATGGTCACATCCACT
Organism: Acidobacteriota bacterium; assembly: GCA_022616615.1. Lineage (GTDB taxonomy): Bacteria > Acidobacteriota > Terriglobia > Versatilivoradales > Versatilivoraceae > VFZK01. The sequence goes on along the minus strand of JAKEER010000090.1, from coordinate 4,367 downwards.
ACACTCGTGTACTGCCGTTGCGCCAGCAGCTTCATTTCTGCCGTATTCAATGCACTGAGATACTTGCGACTGATGTAGTCCTTGAGAGGCACCTCCGTCTGATTCAGGTCCTGAAACATGGCCAGACACGAATCCGCAACCACAATGAAAGTGTGGTGAGAAGAATCGAAAAGCAAAGGCCAGATGCCTGATGGAGAAGAGAGCAGCGCCCCTCGGGTCGCCATCGTTTGCCGCAGTGTCCGGTTGTCCGACCACAGCCACAGGCTCAAGGTCGCCAGGCCAGCGAGCAACAGGAAAAGTGACGTCCTTTGAGCTGTTCCTAGCGCCGGGCGTTTTGATTCTTGGCGTGATTCTCGCTTAACCGGTTTGGTCTGCACCGGCGTCGACGTGAGCAGTTCGCCGGACTGGGCCGGTTCTCCTGACACAGCCATCCGGCCCATCGCTGGGGCTGCGGTCGCAGGCTCACTGCGAATCGGTAGCGACTCCGCTGCTGGAGCAGCCCGATCCTCAAAAACAGGGAGATAGGCGCCCTTGGGAATCCTGATGACGATCGGCTCATCTTTCCCCTCGGCACTAAAATAACCCTCGAGCCGCTTGCGTAATTCGCCAGCCTCTACGCGGACGATGTTGTCTTCGGCGGTATTGTAATCGGAACGGCGGCCAAAGACCCGGAAACCGATTTGCTGCTCACGCACCTCATCGGCATGCCCGCTGAGGGTTCGCTCGCAAACATCAATCAAAAATTCTCTTAGACGCTTCGATTTCTGAAAGCTCGCACTACCGGCGACTCGCTGAACAAGCTGCCACCGCTCGTCTTCCAAAGGGATATTTGCGCTGGTTGGGGATGTTTGTAACTGGCTCAAAATAAAGTCTTTTTACCTGTTAACTTACTGTAATTTTCCCGTAAATGCGCTTGCAATTTTGTGATTGCCATCGATACATTCCACAAGTTCAACAAAGCTTCGCAGCAGTCTGCGGCTCAACCCAGCTGGGGTACGACGGTTCTGCCCGAACTGACGGGGTGTAAGTGAGAGCCAAAGTTTATATCTGAATGGACCCACTTGACAAGAAGTTTTCAGCCACAGGAGCTTGGTCAGATTTGTCTCGTGGTGCTTGGGTGCCGTTCCGTAATGTGCAGACTGGATTCGGCACTAATGCAGGCAAAGTGACGAATTCCAGCGGCGAGAGGGTGCTGTTGTTGGTCAGGAGGGATGGGTCCTAGTTCTACAGCGGCTGGAGTCTACCGGAGCCACTATCATTAAAAGGAGCTGATCATGTCTAGATCCGTCTTAGCAGTTTATCTTTCACTGAAGTCAGCATCACGCATTCTAGCCGTTGCCATTGCTCTGGTGTTGGGTGCCAGTACCGTCGTGGCCCAGGATCGTGGCACCATCAGCGGGATCATCACCGACAGCTCAGGAGCTGCGATTCCAGGAGCCAACGTGACCGCCCTTAACCCTGCCACCAACCTTGCACAAACCGCCGTCAGTAGTGATGACGGCACCTACAACTTTCTTTATCTGCAGGTTGGGAATTACACCGTCACTGCTGAGAAGCCAGGCTTTAGCAAAGGGCAGGCAACCGACGTACGCGTCAGCGTCAATACGACCGCCCGCGTGGATGTGCAGCTCCAGGTCGGGGAAATCCAGCAGACTCTCGAAGTTCGAGCCGAAGCACCACTGTTACAGACCGAACGGAGCGACCTCGGCAGAGTGGTTTCCACCAAAGCCATTCTGGATCTTCCCCTTTTTTTGGGAGGAGGTCTCCGCAACAATCTGGCATTTGTCAGCTTGGTTCCAGGTGTCCAGGGTGCAGTGGGCGAGCCCAGGATCGGCGGCGGACTCGTGGGGGGTGCCAGCATGTTGCTGGATGGCTCGGAAGCCATGGGTGAACGGCGCTTTGAGCCTGGCTTTTCCGCCGTCAGCGCCGAAGCCGTGGAGGAATTCAAAGTTCAAACCGGTTCTTATTCCGCTGAATATGGAAGAACCTCAAACGGCATCGTAAATTTCACATCCAAGTCCGGAACCAACGATCTGCACGGTTCGCTGTTTGGATTCCTCCGCAACGAAGCGTTCAATGCTCGCCGATTCACCTACGGGCCGGGGACGCGCGAAATCTCACGCCAGCACCTGGGCGGCGGCAGCGTCGGAGGCCCCATCTTACGCAACAAGGCGTTCTTCTTTTTCGCCTATGAGCGTTCCAAATTTCGAAGTGGCAGTCCTTCGAATGTTATTACTCTCCCGATTGAAGATTTCCGCCGGGGAGATTTCCGCCGATACACCGATGCCAGCGGGAACGTCGTTCCCTTGTACGACCCCTTCGACGCTAGTGGCCGGCTGATCACCGATGCCTTTGCCCGTCCAAGAATGCAGTGTAATGGCGTGCTGAACGTCATTTGCCCTGAGCGGATAGACCCTGTGGCAAGGCTAATTCACTCCGAACTGCCGCAACCCGATAACCCCTCGATCGTTTTCAACAACACCCGTGCCGTTGGAAACCCGGGCAGTGATAGCGGGGTCTATTCCATAAAAGGCGACTACCATTTCTCCGACAAGAACCGCCTCAGCGGCCTGTTCAGCCGTCAGTTTAGGGAACAGCCATCCGCCATTGGACCCATCCCAGGGAAACTGGGTGAGAACTTCAATAATGGCACATTATCCAAATGGTATCGCGTGAACCACGACTACGTCTTCACTCCGAATTTGCTGAGCCACTTCAGCTTCGGCTACAACCAGCGCGAAGGCGATGAAATAAGCCCGACGCCGACTTCCCGAGGCCTCAGCGAAGCCTTTCGGTCGGGCATTCAGCTTAAGGGTATGGAGCCAAAGTCCAGGGTATTCTCTACCTACCAGACCGAGTTTGGCAATTACTTTAGCGTCAATGACACCTTCTCCCCATCCGGGACTCTTAACCTCAACGAGCAAATCGGGTGGATCAAGGGCCGTCATAGTGTGAAGTTTGGCTTTCAATATTTGCGGGCCGAATACAACCGCTTTGACTGTCTCTTTTGCGCCGGCCAAGTGAGTTTCTCGCCCGCTGCCACGGGGAATCCGGGTGTCAGCGGTCGAACGGGATCCAACTATGCTGCCTTCATGCTGGGACTGGCCAGTGGAGGACGCTTTAACTACGGCGTCAACGATTTTGGGTTCCATTACCCCTATTACGCCTGGTACGTCCAGGACGACTTCAAAATTACCAACAAATTGACTCTGAACATAGGGTTGCGCTACGAACTCTCGTTCCCCAGGGAGGAGAGAGAATTGAGGAACAGTAACTTCAACCCCAGTATTCCCAACCCGGGGGCCGGCGGGCTCCTGGGAGCTATGGAATTTGCCGGGTTTGGGCCGGGCCGCAGTGGCAAGAGACGTTTCCAGGACGTGCGCAAGAATGCCTGGGGACCCCGTTTGGGGCTGGCTTACCAGTTAACGCCCAAAACGGTACTGCGGGCCGGTGGCGCCATTTACTACCAGCCCATGCGCGAAGATGGCAATGCCGACCGAGGCACTGAGGGTTTCGGCGGGTCCTTTTTTGCCCTCGGGGACTTCCTGGCCACAGGCATTTCTTTTCAGTTGAAGAACGGTTTCAATGAGTTTGGGAACCGGGTGGAGGCCCAGCGGCCACCGACGCTCAATCCGAGCCTGCAAAATTTTAGCAGCATGAATTACATGCATCCCGAAACTGGCCGGGTTCCTTACTTCTACGACTGGAACTTTACGCTGGAGCATAGCTTTTCCCAAAACACGTTGTGGCGCACCAGCTACCACGCTAATCTTGGCGTCAAGCTACTCAACAACAAGCAGAACGTGAACCAACTGGATCCCCGGTTCTGGGCCGTTTACGGGGATCTGCTGGGACGCCGCCTGGATGATCCTCTAGTCATCGCCACCGGCTTCCAGCCGCCCTTCCCGGGTTACCCTGCCAACCGGCAGCTTCAGCAGGCACTGCGGCCCTGGCCGCACTACGATAATTTGGTCACAGTGGCGGGCGGTGACGTCAGTGGTCACCTCACCTATCACGCACTGGAAACCAGCTTCGAGCATCGTTTCTCCAACGGGCTCTACTTCCTGACGTCTTACACGTTCTCCAAACTGATGGGCAACGTCGACGGTGAGAACGCGACCGCCGGGGCCCGATTCGCTGGCGCCGACTCGTTTTCTGCGCAGCAGAACCAGTACAATCGTGCCGCTGATAAGTCTGTCGGTAACGCGGACCTGCCGCATAACCTGGTGGTCAGCTACATCTATGAGTTGCCGGTTGGCAAAGGCAAGAAGTTCCTCAGCGACATGCATCCGGTGGCCAATGCCATCCTGGGCAACTGGAGGTTCTCAGGCGTTTCCCGCTACGTCAGCGGGTATCCGCTGCGAGTG
>JAKEER010000089.1 GCA_022616615.1 Acidobacteriota bacterium | reverse complement strand
TCTGGGTGGCGCATACATCGTGCTTTTTGCGATGTATGCGGACTGTGCGCACACATGACAAACTGCGCCATGTGTGCGCCACCCAAAGAATCACACACGACCTAACAGAGTGCTACTAAGTAGTAGCCTAGTTGCACCCTTTATTTATTGACGCTGCCTAACCAACGCTCGGACTAATAAGAAGCCGTTGCTATCCTCAACCGATCTCTCTGCGCCTCCGCGTCTCTGCGGTTTGTCCTTTCGGCATAGCAACGCAGCCTTCGTGGTCTTCGCGTCTTTGCGGTGAAACTCAGAACTGTTCCAGGAACCGCAGATCGCTTTCGTAAAAATACTGGATGTTATTCACTGAATACTTCAGCATCGCGAAACGCTCGATTCCCAGCCCGAACGCGAAGCCCGTGTATTTTTCCGGGTCGTAGTCCACGTACCGAAACACGGCCGGATCAACCATCCCTGCCCCCAGCACCTCAATCCAACCCGATGTCTTGCACACCCGGCATCCCACTCCTGCGCAGAAGATGCACGAGATGTCCACTTCAGCGCTGGGTTCGGTAAATGCAAAATAGCTGGGGCGGAACCGCACTTTGGTCTTTTGGCTGAAGAAAGCCTTGAGGAAATATTCGAGCGTCCCTTTGAAATCGCGAAAGGTGAGGCTCTCGTCCACCGCCAGACCTTCAATCTGTTGAAACGCCGGAGAATGCGTCGCGTCCGGGTTGTCACGCCGGTAAACCTTTCCGGGGCAGATGATCCGCAGCGGTGGCCGCTGTTTCTGCATGGTGCGGATCTGCACCGGAGAAGTGTGCGTGCGCAGCAAGAGCGTGTCGGAGATATAGAACGTATCCTGCGAATCCCGTGCTGGATGATGCTCCGGTATGTTCAGCGCTTCGAAGTTATAAAACGTAGTTTCGATTTCGGGGCCGTCTTCTACCCAATAGCCCATGGAGCTGAAAATGTCTTCAATCTCGCTCCTGACGAGAGTGAGGGGGTGAGAATGCCCGATCGGACGCCGATTTCCGGGCAGCGTCACATCAACGCGCTCGGCCTGCAACCGCTCCGCGAGCGCTTGGGAGGCGGACCCGGCTTCTAAGCCATCCAGCTCTGCTTCCAAAGCGAGCTTAAGTTCGTTGACCTGTTTTCCGGCCACAGGTTTCTCCGCCGGGGGAACAAGCTGAAGTTCCTTCATGAGGAGCGTCACCATGCCGTTCTTACGTCCGAAATATTTGTTGCGAAGTTCCTGCGGGGAGGCTGTCCCTTTGCTATCGGTCCTGAATTCTTCCAAGACTCGCTTGATCTTTTCTTCCAACATATCGCCACCGTGACGTAAAAAAAATGGGGCTGAACGCCCCATTCGTCCTGCATCCTGCTTTTGAGACCGGTACTTTGGTATCCGTTCAGAATCGGCTAGTTTCCAGCCGTCGGAGGACCCGGGTGTCAACTCAAGGCAGGATCTGTAGATCTGTAGCGCAGACCCGTGTTTTATGCGGGTCTGCGGCTCCTCGTGGCTGGCGGTCGCCCTGGGTTACTGCCGCAGACCGGCAAAAACGCCAGTCTGCGCTACGGGGCGACTCCGCCAAACGCTACCCATGTGCGGAGGAAGCCCACCTCATCCCCACGCAGCAACTGCTCACGCAGCGAGTGCGTGTTTAGCCGTTTCTGCCAGCTTGGCAAAAGCCTCAGGTTCCTTTACCGCCATGTCGGCCAGAATCTTGCGATCGAGATCAACGCCCGATTTCTTCAATCCACAAATCAAATGGCTGTAGGAAATGCCATTCAATTTGGCGGCGGCGCCAATTCGAACAATCCACAAGCGGCGAAAATCGCGCTTGCGCGCGCGGCGGTCGCGCATAGAATACTTCAAGGCCTTCTGGACCGATTCCTTTGCCGAACGATGCAGCTTGCTCTTGGTCGCTCGGAATCCAGACGCTAACTTCAGAATCTTCTTGCGACGGTCGCGCCGCGTTGTTCCTCTCTTGACTCTAGGCACCGCACATTCTCCTTAGTTGACAGAATAGATTGTGGCTGCAAACTCTCATTGGAAGATGACTCGGCAGACTGGATGACCCCGTGGGCGTAACGTCTCTGCTGGTTCCCCGCTCCAGCTCCCCGGGGCAACTGGAATCATCATTCCCGCGAAAGCGGGAATCTGGAGGTTGGACATTTTTTGGAGTGGCGAAGCCCACCCTGGGAGCGCGGGCGTCCCGCCCGCAATTGTGGCCGCAGGCCATCGGCGCGGCCTCCGGCCGCTCCAAGGCGGGCGGGACGCCCTCGCTCCCAGGGTGGCTGCGTCAAACGCACGCTTCGTGTCGAGTCACTGCGTTCCGCCAGTGAAACGCTTGTTTGGTGACGGCTCTACACAGACCGCGCTCACAACAACCGAAAAGCCGTGCGAAAGACCGGAAAAAACGTCCAATTCGCAGATTCCCGCGAAAGCGGGAATCGAGACGGTCCCTGAAAGGGCGCACTCACCCTCAGGCGTAAGGCAGCATCGCTTTGACCTTCGCGACGTCGGCAGCACTGACCAGGACATTTTGATCCAGTTTCCGTTTCCGCTTGGCCGTCTTCTTTGTCAGGATGTGGCGCGCGTGCGAATGGCCGCGCTTCACTTTGCCCGAAGCTGTAATATGGAACCGTTTCTTAGCACCCCTATGGGTCTTTAGTTTTGGCACGAATCCTCTCCTCTGAAAATCCCCCTTATAAAAGGGGGGAAAGAAGGCGAAGCCTTCAGGCGTTGTCTCGATGGGTTCGGGAAAGCCGCACGGGACAACCCCCTGGCGAGGCGCGCCCCAACCCTCACTTCTTCGGTCCGAAAATCACGAACATGTTGTTGCCTTCCATCTTGGGATGGCCTTCGACAATACCCTGATCCCCTACATCCTGGATCAGCCTCGCGATTAACTGTCGGCCGATCTCCCGGTGGGAATTTTCGCGGCCGCGAAACATCACGCCGGCCTTCACCTTGTCGCCCTCGCCGAGGAAGCGAATGATGTTGTTCTTCTTGAAGTCGTAGTCGTGATCGTCGGTCATAGGACGGAATTTCACTTCCTTGACCTGGATCACCCTCTGATGCTTCTTGGCCTCGTGAGCCTTCTTGTTCAACTGGTACAGGTATTTGCCGTAATTCATGATCCGGCAAACTGGCGGCTGGGCGGTCGGCGAGATCTCGACGAGATCCATGTCCTTTTCCTTGGCCAGTTTGATCGCATCAAAAGGATTCAGTATGCCAACCTGATTGCCTTCGTCGTCGATAACCCTCACTTCCCTGGCCCGAATCCGCTCATTGATTCTGATGTTGTGTCGAATACGCGCACCTCCTGCGCCGAATGACCGTCGCTCCATTCCCTTTTTTTAAGGTCGCACTGCCCGCGTGGACTTCAGATGCTGAATCAACTCCAAAAACTTTTCAAACGAAAAAGCTCCCAGGTCGCCGTCGAAGCGATTACGCACGGAAAGCGTTCCGTTCTCCACTTCCTTGTCCCCGATCACCACCATGAAGGGGACCTTCTCAAGCTGCGCGCGACGAATCTTCAAGTTGATCTTCTCATTGCGCAGATCCGCCTTTGCGCGGAATTGGGCTGCCACCAGGTTCTTTCCCAGTTGCTGAACAGCCTCCCCGTGCCTTTCACTGATCGGCAGCAGCGCCACCTGGACGGGGGACAGCCAAAATGGAAATGCTCCGGCGTAGTGCTCGATCAGCACCCCAAAAAACCGCTCCATCGAACCCAGCAACGCCCGGTGCACCACGTAGGGCCGGTGCGCCTTGCCATCTTCAGCGATGAAGGAAATATCGAATCGCTCGGGCAGGTTGAAATCAAACTGAATCGTCGAACACTGCCAGGAGCGTCCGATTGCGTCCTTGATCCTCACGTCGATCTTCGGCCCGTAGAAGGCGCCGCCACCTTCATCCACGCTGTAGGCCAGCTCCTTGGCTTCGATGGCCCGGAGCAAAGCGGCTTCCGCTCGCTGCCAGTCTTCCAGGGAGCCCACGTATTTGTCCGGACGCGTGGACAGAAAAATTTCAAACTGCTCAAAGCCGAAGCTGCGGAGAATGTGCAGCGTGAAGTCAATGACCCCCAGGATCTCTTCTTCGATCCTCGACGGCTGGCAAAAGATGTGGGCGTCGTCCTGCGTGAAGCCGCGCACGCGAAACAGCCCCGCCAGCACGCCGGAGCGCTCATAGCGGTAGACCGTTCCAGTCTCCGCCCAGCGCAGCGGCAGGTCCCGGTAGCTGCGCAGATCATTCTTGTAGATTAGAATGTGAAACGGGCAATTCATAGGCTTGAGCTGGTAATCCGTTTCGTCGATCTTCATCGAGGCATACATGCTGTCCCGGTAAAAATCCACGTGCCCGCTCGTGCGCCACAGATCGAGTTTGGCAATATGCGGCGTGCAAACGAAATCATAGCCGCCACGCAGGTGCTCGGCGCGCCAGAAGTCTTCAATCTCAGTGCGAATCAAGGCGCCTTTCGGATGCCAGAACACCAGCCCTGGACCGGCCTCTTCCTGCAAGCTAAATAGGTCGAGTTCCTTGCCAATCCGCCGGTGGTCGCGCTTCTTTGCCTCTTCCAACTGCTTCAGGTAATCGTCGAGTTCCTTCCTGGAGAAGAACGCCGTGCCATAGATTCGCTGCAGTTGTTTGTTGTGTTCGTCGCCTTTCCAATACGCTCCGGCAATGGAAAGCAGCTTGATCGCTTTGATCTTCCCAGTGGAGGGAATGTGAGGGCCGAGACAAAAATCAACGAAGGTGCCGACCGTGTAGCAGGAAAACTGTTTATCCGCCTTCTCCTGGATTAGCTCGCACTTCAGCTCGGCGCCCTGTTGGCGAAACCATTCCAAGCCTTCACTCTTCTCGTGGATCGAGCGACTAAAGGGTAAATCCTGCTGGATGAACTCCAGCATCTTTTGCTCGATTTTCTCTAGATCTTCCGGCGTGAATGGATTCTTGCGGTAGAAATCGTAATAAAAACCGTTCTCGATCGGCGGGCCGATACCGAGCTGGGTTCCGGGAAAAAGCGTCGTGACGGCCAGAGCCAGCAGGTGAGCCGAGCTGTGGCGGTAGACTTCCAGCGCTTCCAGATTCTTCTCGGTCAGAATCGCTACCGAGGAATCCTTTTCGATAGGACGCGAAAGATCGGTCAGTTGTCCATCGACTTTCGCAACGATGGCCGCTTCAGCTAAACGCTTGCCGACCGAGTTCGCCACCGCCAGAGGGGTCACACCCGATTCGAAAGATTTCACGCTACCGTCCGGAAGCGTGATACTCACTTGTCCCATAAGTTTCCGGTCAACAGCCAGCAAAAGCCGCACCAGCGGTCTCTCCAGCCCAAAAACGAAATCGGTAATCTACCAGACATCCTTAAGCCGGTCAACCGGTTTGAGGGACAAACAGGTTCAGTCAACCTCTCCTCAGCAAGAGGAGACGCACTCGAGGAAGTGAGTGCCACGGGGTTGTCATCCTTCATCAAACTTAGTAGTACGTTTCATAAATTCGCTCACGTATTTTGCTCACAGGTTTACGGCATCCCCGGAGGGGATCAATTTGAATGGCCACGGGTGACGCGCCCAGCGGAACCCGTGGCTGTAACCCATTGACGACCCAACCCTGAAGGGGTTGAACAATCGACAGGGACGGGAATTCAACCCCTTCGGTTGGCATCCGTTGTTTCGTTAACCACGGGTTACGCTCCGGGACTGGCGTTCCAAAGCTCCACCCGTGGCTATTCAAATTGATCCCGGGGATCCCGCAGCCAAAACAGATACGTTAGTGTATTTCTGAAACGGTGTACTTAGGCTGGCTCCCGATACTAATTAATAACGACCTAGTCAATTTTGGCAGGGTATTTGGCAAGTGAGGCGGACCGAGAAACATTCAGATCGGCGGGCGCTTCACTTTCTAGATAGTTTCTGTCGCGAAACGCCGAAACCCGCTTCCACAGAGCGGCGCCGCCCGCTGTGCGGAAAGGCTGTGCCTTTCCGCAGTAGCCGGAATTTCTTTTTCTAGACTGGAAGGTGGCGCACCCAACGGAAAGGCAGAGCCTTTCCCTGGAGATTGGACATTTTTTGGAGTGGCGAAGCCCACCCTGGGAGCGCGGGCGTCCCGCC
>JAKEER010000656.1 GCA_022616615.1 Acidobacteriota bacterium | reverse complement strand
GACAGCGCCTCAGAGCCGATATTCTTCGGTGTGTTGACAATCTCTTCAAGAGAGCCCCCCACGGCACAATAGTCTCGCTCGATCATCTGGAAGTCGCGGTGTTCATCGCCGGCGTGGGAAATGAACATCGAGCGAAAGGGGAACAGCTCGATGGAGATGTTTGACGCGGCGCGCGCAATCCAGCGAGCGCCCTCCATGACTTGCTGACGCAAATTACGCAGCAGCATTTTGTAGTCTTTGACGGTTACCTGGCCCGCCTCGATGCGGCGAATAATGGGAGTCGCGCGCAGCATCCGCTCAAAGTCTGCCCAAACGATGCCGAGGTCCAAGACGAGCTGGCGCACCATGGGGTCGTCACCGGGGTCAAAGCCCGCACCCAGGGGCGAATTGGCTGCGGCCTCGCCGATTTCGGCGTCGGTACGCGCAATAGAACGAAAACTGCCGATCTCCCCGGCTCTCCAAGGTGTCGAGAGCCTGCCTGCGTCTGTACCAATCACTGCCTTTGCTTCTGGCTGTGCATCGGGGCCAACGCACGTAAGCATGGCAAAGGCTACGGTAAATCGTCCGGACTCGGGAACCATGAGCAGTATCTTTTCACCCGGTTTGAAACGACCACCATTCAGCGCTTCTTCAAGCATGATGAAGATGCTGGCGGCTCCGGTGTTTCCCTTGGTGTAGAGATTCGTGAACCATTTTTCTTCAGGAATGCTGAGATGTGCCGCGTCGAGAAGCCTGACGATTTCGCCCTTGAAGAAGTGCGAGCTGTAGTGACAGAGAATATGGTCAAGTTCCTCTGGAACGATGCGTTCTCGCTTGATGAGCCTGAGGTATTCTTCAACGCTCAGCTTGACGATTTGCGGAAGCAGCCCGGTATCCTGCCGAATGCGCATGAGTTCGGCCTTGTCCGCATCGGAAATCGTTGCCAGGTCGAGCCACGTATTGCCAACTCGAGGAGAGTCCTTGTGGGCGATGCCGGTGTACATGCACGTTTCGTATTCGTTGGCATAGGACTTCAGTTCAATCCAATCGATGCGCAAAGACGGGTTTTCGGCATGCGGTATACCTTCGAGGACAAGACTTCCGGCACCATCGGATAGCATCCAACGCAGAAAGTCGGCGTCAAAGTCTCGATAGGAGCCACGCAGTCCATCGAGGTGTCCATCTTCGAGAGGGTGGTCGCTTTCGCGCCTGAACCTCGTTCCCTTGAGGCTGCGACTCACGAGCTCAGAGCCCACCACCACCGCGTTCTTTCTTTGCTGTGTGGCCACAGCGCGATATGCGCCCGACAGCGCTGCCATCGAAGAACAGCAGACGCCGCCTGCGCTCAAGATTTCCATCGGGCGCCCGCCGAGGCGGCCGTGGACCATCGATGCAAAACTTGGGATCGGGACATCACCTTGGGTGGTGCCCGCAGCAAGCATTTCGACATCCTCGAGGGTGAGTGCGCTATGGGCCAAGGCAGCATGCACCGCCTTGACGGCGAGTTCTTCGTTCAACTCGGTGGTCTGTCCGTGCTCGTCGAGCGCATAGTGACGCGTCTTGATGCCGTTCGACTTGAGAATGCGATTCTTCAGACGACTGGGCTTGCCGTCGACGAGACCCAAGACATTCTCAATGCGGTCATTGTCAACGGGCTCACCGGGCAGGTAGGCGCCAGCGGCTGTGATGTACACGTCCCGGGTGGGGAGTGGCTGGAAGCTCATGCGGCGCGTTCCGCACTCTAGATGCGAGGCAGCCACATGAACATGGTGGCCATGAAGATTCCGACGCCCATCGCGGCGGTCAGCACAAGCAGACCGCCCGCCATCGGGAACCGGCCGAGCGGGCCGGCTCTGTCCTGCGTACGCAGATAGATTTCAGGAGTGCGGCACATCGACGACTTGTCGTCCACGTACATGGCGCCCGCACGACGTCGGTCACGGATCCCCCTTTGTTTTTCTACGATGCAACCTGCTGCTACGGTGGCCGCATCTTAAGTCACTAGTAGTGTTGTAGTCAACTACAACACCAAGCTGTACCCTTGGTCTGCGTGGAGCAGGGCGCCGGGCGTCCTGATGAGCAACGGGATCGCGAAGTGACTGGTAATGGCGTGCGTGTCTACCGCCAGTCGCAAGGTGTGCAACCCATACTCCAGGTCCGATTCCCAGACTGACTTGTTCCATTCGATCCTGGTGGCTCCAAAGATATCGTTCACGAGGACGTGCAGGCAGCCCTGTTCGCTCTGGATGCGATTCACGAGGTCGCGGACTTGCTCCGGAATGAGATGGTCGACCTGGACCGCAATGCCGTGGCCGCCGGCCTCGTTTACGAGAGCGGCAGTGTCTTCGATCGTCTCGGTCCGGTTCATTTCAGAGCGCGCAGCTCGCGTCGTGCGCCCCGTGCAATAGACCGTTGCTCCGGCCGCGCCCAGTTGCACGGCGATGCCGCGACCTGCTCCCCGAGTCGCTCCTGCGACCAGGGCGACCTTGCCTTCCAATCGTGTGCTCATGCTGCAGTTCTCCTTCCAATGACGCACGTTGCGATGTTAAACCGTGTGCCGGCGGGAACCACGCGACGTGCGATGACTGAATCAAGTGTCCACGCGGTCGACCAACGCGACCAACCTCTTCAGCGCCAGCACGCAATAGCTCTCGGTAACGAGCCCTTCGACCTCGTCCCAGTTGGTGTCGCTGCGCACCTACCTGGCTGATCCTCGGTACGATGAAGCCAACGTCCGCATGCGTGTCAGTTCCTGGGCGCTCACGAACCCACGTTGACTCCGGCGCGCTTCGCGATCGACTGGAGCCGACTGGACGACGACGCGACCCATCGCTTCATGACCTCCGAGGTCATGGTCTTCACTGGAGCACGGACCCTACGATGTCAGCCTGGACACGATCATTCCGGTCGGCAAACCAACCATGCAACAGGAGCTTCCCTATGATGTCGAGCCACACCTTCAGGAGCCTTCACCAAGGCCCCACACTCCTTCTCCTCCCGAATGCGTGGGATGCCGGCAGCGCTCGCTTGATCGAGAGCCT
>JAKEER010000088.1 GCA_022616615.1 Acidobacteriota bacterium | reverse complement strand
GTCGTTTCGCGACCGCCGTCGCTTCGCGCCGCCCCCTTTCGTAAAGGGGAGATATTTTGCGCAGCAAAGCGGCATGAAAGGCTCCTCAGGAAACGGCGCACCCTGTATTTTCATCTTCGTGGCGCGCGAAAAAAACTCGAAAACAAACTCCAGAAAACGGCTTGACGCCCTAGTTGCGCCATTGTATAACCCATCCACACCAAATAGCGCGCTGGCCAGCAAATTCAACTCACCGAGGAGAGAATCATGAACAAAGCAGACCTGATCGAAAAAGTCGCCAAAGATGCCGGCATCAACAAATCACAAGCCGAAGGTGCCATCAACTCTCTAGTCTCTGGGATCGAAGGGGACCTGAAGAAGGGGGGTCGCGTGACCCTTGTCGGATTTGGAACGTTCTCGGTCGCGAGCCGGAAAGCCCGCACCGGACGCAATCCGCAAACCGGCCAGCCTATAAAAATTGCAGCCAAGAAAGTAGCCAAGTTTGCTCCAGGGGCTGAACTCAAGGAAGCTGTGAACAAGAAGAAGTAACCTCCATAGCCTGCTGCGTTGGAAACAGGCGAGACGTTTGCACCTGATCTCACATCAGCGCTGCCGCAATCTAGTCTATGCGGCAGCGCTCGAATTCGCTTGCGGCTGAAGTTCTCACACAGTTGCCGCAAGGCCGCCAAGCATCTGATCCACAATCGGAATGCCCAGGCTAGATGGACTCTTCACTCTTCCTTTGCGTTTTTGCAGCCTGGCGCGACCGCTCTCAAAATGCTTCAGCCTGATTCGAAGCGTTCCTTTTGCCTGCCTTGACCACCCACCATCCAATCCAGCAGCCCCGATCCGAATCGGCGGTTTCGTCGTCCGCAACGATTCCGCCGCGCTCAAGCCTCAGGAGAATCCTGATCGCTTCGGCTCGCTGGGTCTTTGCCGGGGGCCTGCTCTTCGCGGCCAGCCGGCAGCTTTGTGCCGAACTCACGAGGCTGCTGGGCAGGGAAGTTCAACTCGATCTGCCTTTGCTGCTCCTGAGCGCGGCTTTCTACGCCGCTGCAATGATTTGTTTCGCCGCTTATTGGCGCCAGGCCGCCCTGGACATGGGTGGACAGCCAGGCAGACTCGAAATTCAGCGTGCTTACTTCGCCAGCCAGCTTGGAAAATACATTCCTGGCAAGGCCTGGGTGGTCCTGATCCGCTGCGCGCTCATTGACAGCCGGACCACAACAGCCCCTGTGGTCATCGCCTCCACCTTTTACGAAACGCTGGCCATGATGGCTGCTGGATCGCTGTTGGCTCTGCTCACACTGCTGTCAGCCGGTAGTGCCTCAACAGCGGTTCTTCTGCTCTCAAGCGGACTGGCTGCCGGGCTGCTCTTTGCGGTGCTGCCGCCCGTGTTCGGGCGGCTGGCGACGTGGACTGCACGACCCTTTCAGCGGATGGGGGCGCCGCCCATCGCGGCAATCACCTATGCAACATGGCTGAGAGGTTTCCGCTATTTCATTCCCGGATGGATGGCGGCGGGGTTGAGTCTGGCTGCAGTAGCTGGCAGTCTCGGGATTTCACTGTTCAGCTTTGCGGGCTTTCTGTTGGCCTGTGGAAGCATGGCGCTAGGCATCGTCGGCGGATTCGCGGTATTGATTGTCCCGGCAGGCCTGGGTGTCAGAGAATGGGTGCTCATGCAGAGCCTGGGCCCCAGTATTGGCTCGGGCGATGCGGTCCTGGTTGCCATTCTCGCCCGGATCATGAATGTGGCAGCCGAGCTGGTGGTGGCTGGCTGTCTTTACCTGTTTCGAAGACGAAAGAGTCGCAATGATTAGCATCGTTATCCCCGTGCACAACGAGGAGCAGAGCCTCACGGCTCTGCATAACGAAATCGATGCGGTGCTCCGGCGCGCTGGCCTGGAAGCCGAGATGATCATCGTCGATGACGGCTCTGGCGACGGAAGTTGGAATGAAGTGGCGAAGCTGGCCCGGCAGGATGCCCGTGTGCAGGGCATCCGCTTTCGCAGGAATTTTGGCAAAGCGGCTGCGCTAAGCGCAGCGTTTGCATGCGTGCGCGGCGAGTTTGTCGTGACGCTGGATGCAGACCTGCAGGACAATCCGTCCGAAATTCCCCGCCTGATCCAGCAGCTGGATGCCGGATTCGATCTGGTGAACGGCTGGAAGAGACGCCGCTTCGATCCCTGGCACAAAGTGATTCCGAGCCGCATCTTCAACTGGATGATCCGACTGGCCAGTGGACTGAATCTCCACGATCACAACTGCGGACTTAAAGGCTACCGAGTCGAAGTTGTCCGTGAAATCAGAATCTATGGCGAGCTGCACCGGTTCATCACGCTGCTGGCGCATGCACGCGGGTTCAAGGTCACGGAGCTAGAGGTACAGCACCGGCCTCGACTTTATGGCAAGTCCAAATATGGAGTGGGGCGGTTCGTTAAGGGACTGCTCGATCTCCTTACCGTGCGCGTGGTAACGCTGTTCGGTGAGCGCCCGCTGCACTTCTTGGGCGTTGCAGGACTCTTCGCCTTTGCCGCTGGGTTTCTGGGACTGGCATATCTGGCCTGGCTGTGGATGATGGGGCACCGGCCCATCGGCAATCGCCCGGTGTTGATCTATTCGGTCGTCTCGCTACTGCTGGGTGCTCAGATGATGACCGCTGGCATTCTTGCCGAGCTGATTGTTTCAAGGTTGGGCGGTGAAAACGGAGGCTTCGCGCAGAGCTATAGCATCGCGGAGAGAATAGGTTTCAGGTGACAGGTCATAGGTCATGAGCGAAACCTGGTGAAAGAAACTCCCTTTAACGAACAGCGCTGGATGACGATTCTGGTCGCGCTGGTGGCGTCGGGAATCATTTTCGGTGTGCTGCTCCGGCTGCAGATGGTTTCCGGAGCCAACGACGGCTCGCGCTGGAACACGGTCTGGAGCCTCACGAACGGTCGGGGCTACATCATCGACGAGGCGCCTTATTCCACAATCGACAAAGTGCGTCGTGACGGTCATTTCTACTCGAGCAAGCCTCCATTGATGCCCACGGTCTTGGCAGGCCTGGCATGGATTGTCAGAGCGCTCACCGGCTGGGCCATTCCACACCAGGCGCATATCGTCACCCGGCTTCTGCTCTTGCTAGTCAATGTCGTTCCCTTCTGCGTGCTGGTGGTGCTCTACGGAAGGCTGCTGGAAAGGTTGCAGATCGGGCTGGCCGCCCGCCTGTTCTGCGTCTCGGCGGCCGCTTTTGGCACTTATTTGACGTCTTACAGCGCGACGCTGAACAATCACACCCAGGCGGCCTGGGCTGCTTTCTTTGCGCTCTATTGTGTCATCCGCATTCGCTACGACGGATTAAGAGCTTGGCATTACTTCACTCTTTGCGGGCTGTTCACCGCCTGGACCGTCGCCAACGAAATGATCGCCGTAGTCTTCGCGTTGCTGCTAATGGGCCTGCTGCTCCGAAGCCATCCTCGCGAGACGCTGAAGTTTTGTCTGCCGGCCGCGGCCCTTGTCGCAGCAGCGTATCTTTACACGACCTACCTCTCGACCGGTGGCTTCCTCCCCTACTATCTCTACTTCAACACCGACTACTACCAGTACGAAGGCAGCTACTGGCGCACGCCTCGTGGCATCGACGCCGCAAACGAACCGAAATGGTTTTATCTGTTCAATCTGCTGCTTGGGCACCACGGCATCTTCAGCCTGACGCCGGTCTTTCTAATTGCCTTCTATGGCATGCTGCAGCGGAAGCCCGCTCTGGAAGCCATCCAGCGGCTCGGACTCTTTCTGAGTGCCAGCTTGCTGATTTTCTACACGTTCAAGACCACCAACTACGGCGGCGTTTGTCAGGGTGCGCGCTGGCTCTTCTGGCTCATCCCCTTCTGGCTCATCAGTCTCGCACCGGTAGTCGACCGGCATTTTCAATCCCGCAAATTTCGCGCTTTCGCTATCATCGCGCTGCTGTTGTCCCTGATGTCCGCCAGCCATGCCTTGAGCGGCAATAAAGACCGAGGACGCCCCGGCCCCTGGAGTCCATCGTGGGTGCAGATCTTCATGCGCGATATGGGTTGGATTGACTATTGAAGGGTCTTTCCTGACGACAACATCCACGAAGAACACGAAGGAAACGGGAGGACTTTGCCCGCTGCGCGCTGCTGGATGCTCGGCGCGGCTTCAAAAAGTCTCCAATTTCCTCGTCGCACTCATGCCCGGTTCCCTGCATCGCGGTGATGGGAACCCGTGGATGAAGAGCGTCCGCGAAACCCCACCCTATAGCCCCAGCGTTTTTCGAAGAGCCTTCAGGACAACGGAAACTTTGCCTTCTCGCGCCTTGCGCTCTTCTGCGTTCTCGAGTTGCCGCATCAGGTTCTCCACCTTCGGCTTTCCTTCCGCCGTGGCCGCAGCTTCCAGCGGCGTCTTCCCATCGAGGGCTGGCAGCGAGAGATGAGGCCATTGCTCGTAATGCCTGACGAGAAGCGCCGACTCGAAAGATCTCTGCTGGTCCTCGGGAATCCGTGAAGCTTCCGGAGGAGTGGCTTCGGTCTTCTCGCCGGAGCGATGGAGCGCAGAATCAAAAGGCTGGAAAACTTCCTCTTCAAACAGGATGTAGCCGCCCAGTACGGCTTCAATTCGTTGCCTCCCAGCCTGAAGCCTTTCGCGAGACATCGCTTCCAGCGTCAAAGTCGTTTCGGTCAGCACCACGGTTCCCAGCACGGTGGCGCCCAGGGTGGACGGGTTAGTCGAAGTATAAGACTGGACCACAAGTCCATCGGTGGCTTCACCCGGCACAATTAGGTCGCGCGAGACGCCACGCTTCACCCAGCTGAAATTCAGCTTGGACGTTTGCTCTCCATCTCCTGCTTGCCAGATAAAGTCCGCCTGGTTCTTTAGGCGATGAACAACCCCGTGATAATTGTCCACCTCGTAAGTAGCCTTGGAAATCATCACTGGGTGATGCTCTGGAGTGACGGGACGGAGACGGCGCAGGCCTTGTTTCAAAAGGTCGGACTGGAAGTGAAAGACCCTGTAGCCCTCGCTTTTCATGAACTCGCGCCAGGAAACCTCCCCATGTTTCTGGCGGTACTGGTCCCACGCCATCCGAAAGTGACGAACGATCTCCTCGCGGTCGATGGGTCGAAATCTGTACGATACTCCTGACATTCTCAGGTTCTCGCCAACACGACTGATGCGAGAGCCTAGAACATCCCACCGAACCAATTGTTTGGAACCTTGCACATCCTTGGCGACCAGCTCTTCCTGAGTGAACAGATCCTGCAATCGAATTTCGGCACGGTCGGGATCCGTCGCCAGGACTTCGTAGAAGCTGATGGCCGTGGGTATCGCGTCACGGACAATCTGGGCCTCATCCTGGCGCAGGTAACGGCCCTCCTCGCGTTGGAATTCCTGGATCAGCGTGCTACCGTTGGCGAGCCGATAGTCATGGACAAACCAGTCGTAAAACTGCAAGAACACAGTTTTGTCGCCATCCTTGTCGCGGGTGTCTTCGGCCGAATGGCCCAGAAAAAGTTCCATGGCATGGCCCATCGTCTGCTTGTATCGCCCTTGCGCAGCGAACTCCATCAGCTTCTCCTGAACCAAGTTCTCGGCTGGAGTGGCCATGGTGGATGGCGTTTCGGGCCGGCCCTCCACGCGTTGTCCCGCCTGTGTCTTCTCCAAGCAGCATTTCTTGTACTTCTTGCCGCTGCCACAGGGACAAGGATCATTGCGCCCCGTCTTGGCGGAGCGAACGACTGGCGTCGAAGCCGCTTCTGGGAGCCACTCTAACCCTACAGACGGTAGTTCCAGTTCTTCCCGCAGTTCCCCGGCTCTGAGTTCGAGATGCTCCTGCAAGTCTTCCTTCGAAGTCGTGAGCCGGAAGAAGTGCCCACGAGGAAACCTATTTATGGCTTGCTCGAAATACCCAAGAGCCTGGCGCGCATTGCCCCGCCGGTCCTCGAGCCCGCCCAGATTTGCCAGGGCTTCCACGGCCAGCGGGTCCAGCTTCAGCGCTGCAAGGCATTCAGCCTCCAGAGCCTCATCCTCGCCCAGCCTCTGGAGAATGTTGGCATAGCCAATGCGCCAGTCCACACGATCCGGATGCGCGGCCAGCTTTTCCTCGTAATAGGTTTTGCCCTGCAGCGGCGTCATCGACTTGCCGTCCACCTGCATGACTCTGACCTTAACGGGGCTTTCATCAGGATCTCCCTGCCCGGTTTCGGCAATCGCCAGTTGCAGCATCAATTCGCTGGTGATGCTCCACCGGGCCTGGTCTGTGAGCTCAAACTGACTGGCAGCCCCGCACTCTTTGCACGCCACTCTTTCCGGAATGTGAAACGTATCGAGACTTTTCTGCTCCGGATCGACGAAGACCTCGCGCACTTCGTAGTTGAACGTCTGACGACACTTCAAGCATTGCAAGCGCAACGAAAGAGTTTTCCGCACCAGGGCTCGCATATCACCTTGGCTCACCCGTAGCAGGTGCTCCGTTTCCCTGTGTTCATTTTCTTCGAGGGTCCTTTCGAACTCAGGCAGCCGGGAGTCTTTATAGCCGTGGAGATGGCAGAGAAGCACATAGGCGGCGACTTCAGGTTCTCCTGGCTTCAGAACGGCTTTCAACGGCTCGACGAGCCGGCGCGAACCCAGGCTGTGCAGAAGTTCTCCCCAAGCTTCGGAAGCCGTCTCTCGCAATCGCTCAAAGTTTTGTAGCACCAGCTCTTCCGTTTCGGAAAATGGCAGATCGGCCAGCAAGTCCGCCAGGGAATCTGGGTACTTCGAGGCCTCCCAGTCAATGTCGCACAGGCCCTTGATTGTCGCGGTACCCATACACTTGAGAGCATCGTGGGTCTGCTGCCAGACCTTGTCATCCTCATGTTCCACGAGTTCGAGCAAGGCTGGAATGGCTGGCTCGTGTTTCATTTGGCCCAGAAGCCGCGCAGCCCGCCACACCGCCGAGTGGTCCCACTCCGCGACGACCTCAAGACAGGTATCAGCCGCGGAGGCGGGCAACTTGCGGAGCCCGAGCTCAATGATCAGCCTCTCGTCCTCTTCACTATCCGGCCGCTCCTCGAGCAACTGCTCCAGCAGAAAATCGGTCTCTGCCGACTCTAAGGGACAGCCCAGCAAATCGCGCTGGGGCAGCAACTGGGTCAGGTGGATCATAGCCAGCAGGGCGAGGCGGTGTTGTACGGGCTTCTCGCGCTGTCCCAGCAAAGGAATCTGCCGCTTCAACACACGCAGTGCGCGAAGATTGAACGCGGCTTCAGAAGGCCCCTGCTCCCAAGCTGCGACTGCCGTTCCACCCCAATGCTCAGCGGCCTCTTGACGCAGTGACTCAGCTCGCCGGTGCGCCAGCGTGATGACTTCCGTGTAATTACGAGCCTTCAGGAGTTGCGTGAGAGAACGGGTATCCGCAGGATCACCGAAGACATCGACCAAGTCGAGCAGTTCTTCGCCCAATGCCGAAAGCCCCCGCTTTACTTTCTGGGCCATGAGCTCGTTAAGTTCGTCCTCCGAATAGTGCGCCCCACCCCGGTCTGCGAACGCCGCAAGGCCTGTCCAGCCCAAAGCCTCACGTTGCGGCGACGCCAAATAGCCGCGCAGCAATCGTTCAATGTCTTCCAGGGAACGCCACTGCAGGAGCAGGTCGACCCCGCGCTCGATTTGCCCTCTCCAGGCGCCAAGGGCCCTGTCATCTCTCTTCGGCAGTTCACGCAGAGACAGTGACGCATCGAGGCCGGCTTGCAACTTCTCCAGGGCCTCGGCTGAGCGAACTTCCGCAAGAGCCATCCAGAGACCGAAGCGCTCAAAGCCAGGGTCTTGACCGAGAACGGGCAGGCAGAAAGGCACAAAGCGCCTGTCGCCCAGCTTGGCCAGCGCCATGGCGCAGGGCTCCAGCAGGTGCGTCCGCCCTTCGCGAATGACCGCCAGCAGCGGCTCAGCAAACTCCTGACTGGGATTTTGTTCGAAAAACTTAGCGGCGCGAAACACTACCTTTTCATCTGAATCTTGCAGAAGCCGGCCCATCAGCGGCTTCGCCTGTTCTGAGAAGTGCTCTACCAATCGATGGGCTGCCCACAATCGGACGTCCTTGTGTGAGCTTTTGCACCAGCGTTCCAAGTCTTCCAGCGACCACAAATAGCCCATGTCTCTCGCTCCATTTTTGATACCGGATTGTCCGGCTTAGGCTGGGGATGCTAACAAAAATTTGCCCAGGAAGAAACAAGGCTGCCGGTTCGGGTTCATTCGCCGCCATCACAGTTCTCGTACTCCATGATCCGTCGCGAACCTTGACCTATCCACCTGGACTGGCCCCTTAATCCTGCGTATGGTTTTGCCCTAAAATGTCGATGAATTAGGAGAATTAGTCAAAGGGGATTCAGCATGTCGCATCTTGATCAGCTCGTTCATCAAGCCAAAACCTGCTTCCAAGCCAAAGACTACGAAGCTTGCATCAGCCTCACGACTGGGGTCCTCTGTGAGGATCCCGGCAACGCCGAGGCGGCATGGCTGATGAAAGAAGCTCAAAGACAATGGGAAGACCAGCGTTCACTTGAAGAGCTCGAGATTTACGTCGAAAACCTCAAAAAGGAAGCCATGGATCTTTTCGACAAGGAACGCTACGAACAGTGCATGGGAATATTTCGATTCCTGTCGGAACTCGAGCCGGAAAATCATACGCTACGCGACTACGTGAAACTCAGCCAGCAGATGTTCCTTGAAACAATCGGAACGGAGAGACAACCGTCAAAGGTTGACGACACTGACCCTTCCGAGGCAGTCATCGAAAGAGAGAGCGAGGTGCTTTCCCAGGCCCCGGCAGCGACCCAGAGTCCTCCCACGCCCGAGTTGCCTTCAAGCGCTGGGTTGAGTTTGCAGGAAGCGGACACTGAAGCGCGCCTCACGGCTTCCGTTCGAGAAACTGACGCTCAATTGATTCTCCGGCCGGGCTCGTGGCTCGAAACCATACCGCAAGCGCAGAAACAAAGAATCGAAGAACACTTGGCTCCAGCCGCGTCCACCACGCGCAAGCGGCGGCTAGTCTGGATAGCTACGCCTACTTTGCTCTTGGCTCTGATCGTGGCTGCGCGTCTGTGGTTTTTTCCGCATTTTCTCGTAACCCGTTTAGACATTCAATCGGATCCAGAAAAAGCCAGTATCTTCATCAACAATCAACTGATGGGCCAGACTCCATTTCTTCAGGAAAGTATTCCCGCGGGAAGCTATGCGTTGCGCATTGAAAAGGAGGGCTACCGACCCTATAGCCGAACACTTGTGCTCGAACATGCTCAGACAGCCTTGCTTGTCGCGCAGTTGGAAAAATCTGAGTCCAAACGGACAACCCGATCCACGGCCCCTCTTGTATCGGAGGCGGAACCGGCTGTGTCCCCGGCCACTATCCATGTTCAGGCGGAACCGGAAAGAACAGAACTGCCAATCGCTCAGTCGGTCATTCACCACCATATGCTGGGAAGCTGCACTGGAAGACTCAAAATCAATGGAGATAGGATTTCCTTTTGGTCTTCGGGAAATCCAGGCGATGGGTTCACGCGCAAGATAACGCAAATCGACAACGTCGAACTCGGTGACAAGTTGACCATTCAGTTCAAGGGCAAAACCTACCGCTTCGAAGCCCTAGCGAGAGACAACAAGAGTCAAGGGCTCGCTACTTTCTACGAGCACATCGAAAAGCAGAAGGCCCTTCCTTCGAAACCCCTGTGAGAGAGACGGCCAACTAGCCAAGGGCTTCGCCTTTGATATCCCCAGCGCAGTGACCCTGAGAGCCCGAAGCGCCAGCGCGGGTAATTGCGACTGACCCTCGCCGGCGCTTCGGGCTTTCAGACCTCGCGGAAACGAGAACAAAATTCGTGAAGCGTCTGCGAGGCAGCCGCTATGCTGTTTCATGCGCTCGATTCGCCTCGCAAGAAACGAGCTTCACTCCATTCTCTGCCCGGGTCAGTCGGAAAGGGTTCGACGGTGCAAACAGCAATCGCACCAAGTGATGTGATCCTCGATAGTTGGAGAGGTCCTTCGAGCGTGATATGGTTCCTCTGCTTTTGATCCCATGACGGAGGACATGAAATGAGCGGTCATCCAACCCCAGAGAGAATCATGCAGGTGGGGCTCGGCTTTTGGGCCTCCAAAACACTGTTGAGCGCAGTCGAGATGGAAGTTTTCACCGAGTTGGCGAAGCATCCAGAAGATTTGAAAGCTCTTCAAGGGCGAGTGGGCTTGCATCCTCGCTCTGCCCAAGATTTTCTGGATGCTTTGGCATCCAGCGATTGATTTGAGTCTCTGTTGCTGTTGTGGCAGGGTGGGCTAAGAACCGTCAGGGAGAGTTATTCGCGCCATGAATCCAGCACACCCGTGTTGGGAGTTCCGATATAATCGCAGAGCGTTTTGGAAGTAACGACAGAGTGGCGCTCGCACAACTCAAGGACGGCCGATCGACAAACGGCAGTCCTCCCCACGTCAGCGAACCTTCGAGTTTGAAGTCCATGACAGCACCAGCATCAGGACCCGCGACTGCCGCCAGCGGCAAATTGAATACTGCTGAAGCAACAGTCTTTGCGGAGTCGACGACTCGTCTGGCCGAACTCGGGAGGAACTTCTATGGCCGCGGCTGGTTGTTGGGTACGAGTGGAAATTTCAGTGCCGTGGTCAGGCGTGAGCCATTGCGCTTGGCCATTACACCCAGCGGTGTCGATAAGGGAATGCTCGTCCCAAGCCAGATTCTCCAGGTTGATGAGAACGGTAGTGTTGTCGATGGCTCGGGCAAGCCTTCGGTCGAAACGGCACTGCACCTGGCGATTGTCCGCCTGCGTGGAGCAGCTGCCGTCTTGCACACTCATTCAGTCTGGAATACGTTGCTCTCGGAAGCGCAGGCGGCCAAGGGGGGCATCGCCCTGGAAGGCTACGAGATGCTCAAAGGCTTAGAGGGAGTTCGCACCCACGAGCATCGGGAATGGCTGCCCATTATTGAGAACTCTCAGGACATGGCGGCTCTGGCACGTGCGATCGAAGAGACTTTGGCGCGTTTTCCCAAAACCCACGGATTGTTGCTTCGCGGCCATGGGCTCTATACTTGGGGGAACGATCTGGCCGAAGCAAAGCGTCACGTGGAGATTCTGGAATTCCTGTTAGAGGTCGTTGGTCGAATGCGAAATAGAGTCCAACGGTGATCGAATGCCTCGATGCGCTGAAGGCAACCCGTCGCTGTTGACTGGAGAAGGAGGAAGCAACTATGGCACTCGTGAAAATTCCTGACGAGAACCGAACCTTGGCTGACGCTGCGTCCGTGACTCAATGCCTGGCGGAAGTCGGAATCCACTATGAACGCTGGCAGCCGTCGCATCCGGTCGAGGCAGACGCCTCACCGGAGGAAATTCTCGCCTCTTACGCTCCCGAAATTGAAAAGCTCAAGGCTCAAGGGGGTTACGTGACAGCCGATGTCATCAGCGTCAATCCCCAAACGCAGGGCCTGGAGGCTATGCTAGCCAAGTTCAACCGGGAACATTGGCACGACGAAGACGAAGTCCGCTTTATCCTCAGCGGTCGGGGACTGTTCCATATCCGGCCGCGCCAGGGACCGGTGATGGCGATCGAAGTGGAGGCAGGCGACTTGATCCGTGTGCCGCGCGGGACCTGGCACTGGTTTGATCTCTGCTCAGACCGCCAGATTCGGGCCATTCGGTTGTTTCAGGATCCGTCCGGCTGGACGCCCCATTATACAGACAGCCGAGTCGATCAAAATTACCAGCCCGTCTGTTGGGGACCGCAGTACATCCCGCCTCAAGCCACACTGAGGTGATCTTGGCTCTTCTCTTTCACGACAAGGCCGTCAAGGTCATCTTACTCGACATTGAAGGAACCACGACTCCTGGCGACTTCGTGCACCAGGTGCTCTTTCCTTATGCCCGCGATCATCTCCGCGAATTTCTCGGAGAACATCTTGAAGCAGTTCGGGCCGATATCGAGCAATTGCGCGCGGACCACGAGACTGACCGCAAGCACGGTTTGGACCCGCCCAACTGGGTCGAGGAATCGTCCAGCTCACGGGTCGAGCCGGTTGTTACTTATGTTCACTGGCTGATGGAGCAAGACCGGAAAGCAACGGCCCTCAAGGCTCTTCAGGGAAAGATCTGGGAACGAGGCTATCAGACCGGAACGCTGCGCAGCCAGCTTTATGAAGATGTCCCACGAGCCTTTGCACGGTGGCGAAGCCAGCAAAGAGCAATCTCCATTTATTCTTCCGGTAGCGAGCTGGCGCAAAGACTGCTTTTTGCTCACACAGTGGAAGGTGATTTGACAGGCTACATCTCCAACTACTTTGACACAAATGTGGGTCCGAAGACTTCAGCAGACAGCTATCGTCGCATCGCGACCAAGCTTCAAATGCCAGGTTCAGAAGTCCTCTTCGTTTCCGATGTCGCTACCGAACTCGATGGCGCTCAGAGCGCGGGACTGGAAGCCATATTGTGTGCGCGCTCCGGCCGTTCGGAGCCGGTAGCCAGCTCCTATCCGGCCATTCACAGCTTTGACGAAATCTTCCCTGACGATGCCTTTTAGCTAAACAAAAAGCGGTACCGTCGCTGATTTCACGCGGGCGTAGTTTCGTCGAGCTGAGGCGGGTGTTGCAGCAGCAGGCAGGCGATGTGCATAAACTCCTAAGCTTCCTTCCAAGTGAGGCCTCGCCTCGAGACAAATCCATTGGAGACGGCGGACCTGGACAAAGGTGACCTGATCGCGCCTGCTGTTTACCTTCGTGCCGCCTATGAGTCTCGCCTCAGGAACATTTGCTGCGATTGCGGAGTCAAGGTTCCCTTTGAGCCGAGCCTAAGGAGGTTAAAACGGATCGCCTTTGGGATGGCATCATGGAGCGCCAGAAACATCGCGAAGCAGAAAATGAGCGGAATTTCGTCGACCGTGCTTTGATGCGTGACGATAAGACCGTGCGCTCGACGGTTCTCAACCGGCTCAGCCACTCTGACTCACCGGCACTTGTCACACGTGAAGTAAAATGCGGTTTCAAGACAATGAGGGCGCTGCAAAACCACCAATTCAAAAGGTCGACATATTAACATCAGAGGAATGGAGAAATGGAAAGATGAAATTACCTGAACAGCAAATTGGCGATTTCTGCCGTCGACATCACATCCGGCGATTTGCGATCTTCGGATCAGCCCTGCATGGGGATCAACGTCCCGATAGTGATTTAGATGTGCTAGTGGAATTTGACCCAGGACATACGCCCGGCTTCAAATTCGTTGAGATCGAAGAGGAAATATCGAAGATTGTTGGTCGCAAAGTGGATTTGAATACGCCAGGCTTCCTGAGTCGCTATTTTCGAGACGAAGTCCTGGCCGAGGCAGAGGTAAGGTATGTCGCGCCATGATGACACCGTTAAGCTGAGGCACATGCTGGATGCTGCGGAGAAGGCGGTCCTGTTTGCACAAAATAGAAAGCGGCAAGATCTGGATACGGATGAGAAACTGGCGTTGGCCCTTACGCGACTGCTCGAAATCCTTGGAGAAGCAGCCACACAAATCTCCGAAGCGTTTCAGACGGCACACCCCGAGTTGCCCTGGCGAGCTATGCGTGGGACACGCAACCGGTTGATCCACGGCTATTTTGAAGTTGATCATGATGTGATCTGGCAAATTGTGAGCAAGGATCTTCCCCCGGTGATTCTGCTCTTGCGGAAGATATTGGCCTCAATTTGACAAGAAGGTGAAAGAGGTACGCTCCCAACCGTTTTCGGGACGCCAGGTATGTTCGTCCTCATGCGCGGAGCCAGACCTGGTAACAAGCGCTGCTCTCTCGTAGGTTTCAGCTTTCTCGATCAGAGGGACGACAACGAAATGCTTGAACAATGGATAGGATGAGCCCGGCAAGCACTCCTGAAACCAGCGCCACCAGGGTGCTTTAGATGCCGGTGATACACGGTTGAGCCAGCTCGTGAGGCCGGTAGTGCACATGAAAACTGGGGCATGCCGCGAGATGTCTGGACTGAAAATCTGGCGAGCCCACTCTTGGGCAAAGAATCTGGTGTATACTCCAAGCTAACGGAAGACTTCAAAGCGCAAAATCCCGAATATTTACTTTCAGCCATTCCGGCCGAACAAGGCGCACTGGTTCAGGCTGGGAGAACCATTACGACTAGAGGCCACATGACTCATCTATCCTTTTGCAAAGGCTTTTTGGCTGCGGCTTTCTTCGGGCTTTACGCTCAAGCTCAGCAGGTTTGTGTTTCCCCTCCTTCGGGTCTTGTCAGTTGGTGGGACGGAGATGCTGTCTCTGGAACCACGGTGTCAGACACTCAAGGTAGCAACAATGGGATTCTGACTAACGGCGCTACAACGGCCGTTGGCAGGGTCGGCCGGGCCTTTAGCTTCGATGGCATCGACGATGAAGTCGCCATAGCCGACGATGCCAGCCTTAACCGCCAGTCGTTTACAATCGACGCCTGGGTATTTCCAACCGCAGTCGACGGCCAGATCGACATCATCGTCAATAAGGAGGTTGGCACGGGAATCGGCCAACTTCAGTATGAGATCGGAATTCGGGGCACACAGGCCGGCGGTTCTCAGACTCCAGGCATACCCACCGGAAATCTTGCGTTCTTCGTAGGCACACCGACCAGAGGATGTGCTGAGTTTTCCGGATGGTGCGATGGTCAAGCTGCTGTTGCGCTCAACACCTGGACGCACGTTGCGCTAAAGTACGACGGGACGAGCGGCACTGCGACCGCCTATGTCAACGGTCAAGTCACCCGCACCGCAGGAGGCTTCTCAGGAGTCGTCCCGACGACCACTGGCCCGCTGCGCATCGGCTCCCGGTCTCCGTTGCCGCCTCTGTTTCAAAACGAGAAATTCAAGGGCCTCATCGACGAAGTCGAGTTTTTCGACCGACCCCTAGCCGGGGCGGAGATCCAGGCAATTTTTGGCGCCGGCGCTGCTGGAAAATGCAAAACCAAATCTGTGTTCGTGCCCATTGTTCTTTCCTCAGCTGGTTTGAGCGGCTCCTTTTTCACTTCCGAGATGGCCATCACCAATCGGGGTGCTGCAGATGCCACACTCTCCCTTCAGTATTCTGCAGCCTTCGGGGGCGGCAGCGGCACAGGTTCGCTGTCTTTGCCAGCCGGACGACAGCGCATCATCGCTGACGCTATCGAGAGCCTCAGAACCTTCGGGGTCCCCATCCCCGATTCAGGTAACCGCGGCGGAACGCTGATCGTGGGTTTCTCGGGTGTCTCTTCTCCTTCGGAAGCGGCCGTGGTAGTCAGAACGACCACCGCAGTGTCCAATGGGCGGGCAGGTCTTGCCTACCTGGGAGTTCAAGTCCAGAAGGCCTTGGGAGCAACGTCCTATCTTTGCGGCCTTCGTCAGAACACCACGGATCGTTCCAATGTCGCCCTGCAAAATGTCGGAACCACAGGCGACGTCATTCTGAGGGTGACCGTGTTTTCGGGAGATCCGGCCTTGCCAGGTTCCCAAGTTTTGCCGGATGTGACCTTGACTCCGGGAGGATTTTTCCAGTTTTCCGAGATTCTAAAATTGGCAGGCTATGCCAATGGCTATGTGCGCGTCGAGCGAATGAGCGGCACAGCCCCCTACTACGCATACGGCGTCATCAACGACCAGGCCAATTCAGACGGGTCCTTTCTCTTCCCGGTTGTCGAGAGTTCGCTGACGGGAAAAACGGGGCAGACGCTGCCGGTGATTGTGGAGACCGGCGCCTTCAACAGTGAGTTGACGGTGACTAATTTCTCGACTTCGTCCAAGAAGCTAGACTTTGAATTCATAGCGGACGCCGTTCTGACGGCCAACAGCAGCGCCACCTTTAGCCTGACTCTCCAGCCCGGGGAGCAGCGGATCATTCCGAACATTGTGGGCGAGTTGCGTCAGCAGGGAGTGCCAGGCATCGGCCCGGCTGGCCCGACCTTCGCCGGAGGGCTGTTTACCAGGGTTGCCAGTGGTGACATGAGTGGGATCGTAATTGGGGCCAGGACGGGATCACGAGGTGGGGGCGGGCAGTATGGGCTCTTTTACAACGCGGCACCCTTCGGCTCCGCCTCAACCAGCAGCGCCTGGATCTACGGACTGCAGCAGAATGCCGAGAATCGCAGTAATCTGGCTCTGGTGAATACGGGTGAGCTTGACGGCGGTGACAACGGTTTCAGCATCGACATATATGATGGGAACTCCGGCCTCAAGGTAAACACCGTGGCGATCACAGTCGGAGCCAAGCGATGGCAGCAGATTAACGGGATTCTCGGAAGTGCCCCCGGAACGAGCCAGGGTTATGTTCAGGTGAGGAAGACTTCGGGGAACAACCCGTTCATTGCCTACGGTGTGGTCAACGATGGACGCGCTCCGGCCGAACGCAGTGACGACGGCGCCTTCGTGCCAGCTCAAGCATCTCCTTAACTGAATATCTCGGGTATGCGACGCCTTCTTCATATTGAAAGCGTTAAAGCTGGCGTCCCGTAGGGGATTCGAACCCCTGTTATCGCCGTGAAAGGGCGGTGTCCTAGGCCGGACTAGACGAACGGGACGGATGGTCTGCTAGAACAGAAAG
>JAKEER010000655.1 GCA_022616615.1 Acidobacteriota bacterium | reverse complement strand
GCTGCTTCCTCTGAACGCCCTGGAAGGGCACCAGAAAGTAGCCCAGGGCAAGCGAGGGGCAGGAGCGACGGGACCGCCGTCGCCCCTCGCGCCGCCCTGGGTCAAGAGTTCCGACCAATTTTCTCCTCTCCCCCCGAATCGCCCGCCTTTGGGCGATTCGGGGGGAGAGGTCGGGAGAGGGGGGCCGTTCGTTGCCGAGTGGCGACTCTCGCGTTTCGTTGTTGTCTAAACGTTTCTCGGCACGAAGCGTGATTTTCGCAAATGAGCAGAGCCTTCCCCCTCACCCTAGCCCTCTCCCCCAGCACAAAAAACGTGCTGGGGGAGAGGGAACAAATGGTGGGAATGCTGACCCAGGGCGGCGCGAGGGGGGACAGCGGTCCCGAGCTGCTGCCGCTGGCGGCGCCCTGGGCTACCGTCTGATGCCCCGCTGGGGCCCGATAAGGAAGAAGCGGCCCCCTGCCGCTTCACAAATGTCCAATCTCCAGCGCGAAGCTTCGCTTCGCTATTTCTTTCCAGCCGAGAGCTGCGCCAAACGCTTTCGTGCATCGTCCGCGCCGTCAAAATCTCTGTTCAGTGCCAGGGCTTTGTTAAAGGACGTGATCGCTTCCCGGTCCTTCCCGTTTTCGCTCGAGACGATGCCAAGATGATAATAGATTTCGGCGATCTCTGGCTTCAGAGACGCAGCCTTATTAAGCGCGAGGATGGCCTTATCCAGTTCACCGCGGGCGCGGTAAACCCAGCCCAGAGTATCGTGGGTTTGAGACGATGTTGGCGACAGTTCGACGGCTCGCGTGGCCCAAACCACAGCTTCATCCAGACGAGTCTTGTTCTCGGCTGATAGCCATGCCAGATTATTATAGGTAAGCGCCAGTTTTGGATTCAGTTGAATAGCTGCAAGGTAGGATTTCTCGGCATCTGCTAGTTGCTTCTTTCGCTCATAGACCATGCCGAGCTTGAGGTGCGCGTCAGCGATTCTGGGATTCAGTTTGAGGATCTCTTGATATTCCGCAATCGCCTTGTTTTCTTCTCCCTTCTTCTCAAAAACCTCTCCGCGGCCCCCCGCGGGCTTGAACAAAGCCGGGCTGCGTGTTCAGGGTGGCATCGAACTCCTCGCGTAACCGCCGTGCTCTATGTCAGAAACGTCGTTATCGTTGTAGAACTACAGATTGCTGGCATTTGTTCCGAAGACCGGGCCCACACTGGGGTGTTCGCCCCCGGGATCAAGCCAAGTTAAGCGCATCAAGAAAGAAGGCAATGACATCGGCATACCCGAATCAACAAAGCGGTCGGTAATCCACAGGCCGGGGTCTTCCACTCCGGGCACCAGGAACCACACCTGAATTTTTGAAGACTCTTCTTCAAGACCGACCGCTAATCTTGGGGCAGAAAGCGAGTTTGTAAGCGCACGGCCGAGGCCGTCCATCCGCCTTTTCAGAAACTGGCTCCGGGGCCAGAGAAATAACATCGTAAACGGATTAAGGATGCACGTGCGGCGGAGCCCGTACACAATTTCTCTTCGAACAAGAAACTCTTGAAATGCCACTCGCCAGTGGGCACGGATGTCTTACCTCTTCAGAAGAGTCTGTTTCCGGGGTGCTACCCTCTTGATTTCCAACTCGTATGCCGCCGCCCGCCCGCCAATACGATTATTCCAGCAGAGAGCAGAAGCAGACTTGCCGGCTCGGGAACTGATGTAGAACCCAAGTCATAGCTTAGGTTCGCAATCGCAATGAATCCCCCTGCGTCATTGAAGGTGATGTAGGAGACTGGGCCGGTTATGGTATTAGTACCACTTCCAACCCCTCCCAGAAACGATCCAACAAGGTTGTTGCTACTGTCAAACGCCCGAAGGTTAAAAGTGCCGGAGATCGTCCACCAGTCGAATGTGACAGAAGGGGTGTCCGAATCGAAGTCTATTCTGCCCAAGCCAGAGGATCCGATCTGGGCAGCGATGCCCACGTTAGATCCGGAAATCTGATTCGGGGCATCGGAAAAGGGATCGCGGCCGTCGACATAACGATAGATGTTGGTCATTGTAAGGCCGAAGGCGCTGAATTCATTTCCCGCAAGATTGATCACACTGCCGGTACCTAGGTTAACTTCGTTGTTGGTAAAGTGAAGCGTGATTGGATCTGCGTTCACTTCGAGAACCGACAGACCCCCTAACAGCAGGACACAAAGAAGCAAGGAAACCGTTTTAAGCACAAGACTCTCCTTTCCATTCGGATTGAGTGATGTTGGATGGGTCATGCTTCCAGCTTGTTGCAGAGAAACCATACTTTGCAATTTAGAAAACGACAATGCGAGTTAGTGCCTTAGTAATGGTCCTTAGTAATGGTACTCGCTGGGCTTCCGCAAGAAAAGTTCTGGCCATCCCCCAATAGCAAGCCGCCTCACGAATCGTCTGCTGAATCGGCGTTTTCCCCCAACGAAGTCTTGACGCTGCTCGCTCGCGACACGTTCTTCTCGTTCCGGCTTAAGTTAGGAAATATGGTGCACAGAAGAGCAACTTATACGCCAGTTCTGGACGGCTTGCCAGTCTGAGTTGTCCAGCATCTTGCTAATCAGCGGTTTAACCCCGGAGTTCTCTTTTTTTCCTGCGTGCTCGTGCGCCTCAAGACGAGTGCTAACGTGGAAAATGTTTTCAGTGATTTGGCCATTGGAGTTCCAGAAATGAACACGTCAGTCCAGGTTCCTCAGGTATTCTTGGCGGCCCTTCTGGCCGCTCCAAGGTCCTGCCCCAGATCCTGTATGTAGGAAGATTCTAGGGGAAGCTTCTTCGGGCCCTGCTTCCAAGAGACTTACGCGCCCGGTTGGGGAACCTTTGCAGCTCAGTTCTATAAAAGGCACGTCAAAGAACAACCTTCGCTTGGGAATAAGACAGGTTTCAGAGGGTTTGCGAGAAGTCGCCGTTGCGGAAGTCAGTCTTTTTCTCCTTGTCTGTGTTGAACGCTGGGTCTGTGGGACAGAACAGCGGGCAGAATTGGGTCAGTGATTGGGGAGACTGACTCCATTTCTTGGCTGGCTTCGTATCTTGAACGCATGTGCTATACTTGCCGGCGTTTGAGTCTGCAATTGATCTTGAGTGGATGCGAGGTGTGGCATGGAGAAGGAAGAGAGCGGGTTCAAGGTGGCCGACAGGCGTTTGTTTACTGCGGAAGGCGAGTTGCGCGATACGGAACCAGAGACTCCTGTTTCTACCGAATCAAGCGTTTCACCAGGTTTTCCACCTTTGGATTCATCTCCCAGCCCGGCATCAGCAGATGAGATGCCGATGACATTTGAAGCGCTGATTTTCTCTCTGAGCACTACGGCCCTTCTCCAATTGGGTATGGCCCCTCATCCGGAGACGGGCAAGCAAGAGAAAGACCTGCCGGGCGCCAAACAAACCATCGACATTTTGGAGATTCTTCAGGAAAAGACCCGCGGGAATTTGACGAGCGAGGAAGCTCACCTGCTGGAGGATTGTGTCTACGACCTGAAGATGACTTATGTCAGAGCGCTTAAGGGAATGAAGCCTTAGCGCCTCGCTGCCGTTCCACCCGTCGATGAAGATCCTGCACAATCACCGGCAATTTCCTTCCTCACTGCGAAGCTCAGTTACAATCGGAAATTTCGACGGGCTTCATCTCGGCCACCGGCGGATTCTTGAAGATCTCGTCAAGACCGCCACCGCTTCGGGCACTTGCTCCGTCGTCATGACGTTTTCGCCCCATCCCTTACAGATCCTCAATCCTGGAAAAGCACCCAAACTGATCGTCCCAACCGAAGAGAAGATTGCGCACATCGAGTCGTTAGGGGTCGACTACCTTCTGGTCGTGAAGTTTGACGAAGCGCTTTCGCGGCTGAGCGGCGAGGCGTTCATCCGGGAGATTCTTGCGGGCTCCTTGCGCGTCCGGTACGTTTTTGTCGGCCACAACTTTGTGTTCGGCTATCAGCGCTCGGGCAACGTGGCGCTGCTGGAGGCAATGGGCCGGGAATACGGCTACACCGTCTGTGTCATCCCTCCGGTCGAAGTGCGCGGCAGCAGGGTGAGCAGCACCTGGATTCGCGAGCTGATCCGGTCGGGCAGGATCAGCCGGGCCAACCGGCTCTTGGGGCGGTACTACAGCCTTCACGGACGCGTGGTCTCCGGCCAGGGCTTGGGAAAAACCGTCCTCTTCCCCACGTTGAATCTCGCAGCCGACAACGAGATTCTGCCGGGCAACGGAGTGTACGCCACCGTAGCGGTTTTCGACGGGCAGAGCTATCCGGCGGTCACCAATGTCGGTACGCGGCCTACCGTTGCCGGGACCAGCCTCTCGGTCGAGACTCATCTTCTGGACCACCAGGTGCAGGCTGCCCCGGCCACGCTGGAGCTCCAGTTTCTGCACCGTCTGCGCGACGAACAGAAGTTTCCTTCGGTGGACGAGTTGAAGAAGCAGATCGCCAGAGACGTCGAGCGGGCTCGCCGCTTCTTTAGATTGCTGGCGAAATTTCGACGGCACTAAAGCCGTCAGTAGCCCGACTGTAAGGGAGGGCGTTGTCTCGAGCAGGAGCCCTCCCTTATGGTCGGGCTACTGATACACCGCTGGCGTAAGCCAGCGGCAGGCCTTGTCTGGCGGCGGTACTACGAACCCGCCCCTCGGTGAGGTCGCTTCCATTCAGGTGGGACTCCAGACGTTCCGAACAAGATCATTTCTTCAGACTCAGACAAACCAGACTTTTCTCATTCCTCGCATAGAGACGCCCGTGCGCCAGAGCTGGGTAAGCGCGGACTGTCCCCGAACGGATTTGCGCCCTGGTCACAGCCTGAAACGCCTTCGGCAAAGCTGGCACGATCACAAGTTCCCCATCCTCCTTCAAAACAAAAAGATGCTCCCCTGCCAGTGTAATCGTCCCTGACCCGAATCGCTCGACGGTCCAAGCCACTTTGCCAGTCTGCATTTCCACGCAGCGCAAACTCGGCCCGTGCTCCTGACGGCCATGAAACCCATATAGGTAACCGTTGTGAACCACACTGCTGGCGTAGTGATTGGAGAGAACCTCGTCTGAAGACCACAGCTTCTTGAGGCCTGCGCTGGTAATTTGCAACAAGGCAGCCCCGGTTTGATAGCTGGCTGAAATGAAGACGAACTCGCCAACGACAATGGGAGTGGCCGCATTCACAGAAGCCTGCATTCGGGCGCGCCAGGGAAACTCAAAGCGAATTTTGCCGTTTGCAGGATCTGCGCTTACGAGTCCATTCCGAGTGAAGAAGAATACGTGACGGACGCCGGCGACCGTGGCGGCCACAGGTGAGGAATAACTGGCCTCATCACGCGTTGCAGCCCAAAGCACCTTGCCAGTCTCCTTTTCGAACGCTACCAAACCGGACGGCTGTGCGCCGCCAACGTTGAGTAAGACAGCCTTGCCTTCTACCAGCGGAGAGCACGCGGCGCCAAAGAAGCCTTTGCGAACGTCAAACTGCTGGTGTGTATCGACACTCCAGATCTTCTTTCCGGTTGCGAAGTCGAGACAGTGGAGCAGGCCTTCCGCCCCAAAGGTGTAAACCCGTCCGGAAAAAATAGACGGCGTCGACCGTGGTCCCTCGTCAAAGCCGAAATCATCCCGGTAGCGTGTTGGGTAATCGAAGCGCCAAATTTCCCGGCCCGTGATCGCATCCAGGCATTCGATGGTTTCTTTGTCACCCATCCGATGGAACAGAATCAGCTTGCCTTCCGCCACGACAGGCCCGCTGAAGCCTTGCCCAACTGCTTTCTTCCAGACCACGGCAGGGCCTGTCCTGGGAAAGACAGTTGCCAGGTCGGTACCGGCATATCTTTGCGCGTGGGGCCCAAGAACTGCGCCCAATCCTGGGACTGCGCCCTCGGAGCCGGCGCAAGCAGGGACGATAGGATCGTGATCTGAAGAATTAAGCGCAAAGTCTTATGTAGCCGCCGACGTGAGGAGGCGGCACTCCAAGTTGACTTCGTTGGGATTTCCAGCAGCTTCCGCCTCCTCACCTCGGCGGATATGGGGCATGGGCGCCGGTCTGAAGAAGGCCCGATCTTTCTATTGAGGATTACGGAATATAGTGACGACACTCTTCGTCCCCCACAAACCAAACAGACTTCGGCTCCCCTCACCCCCCCTCACCCCCACCCCTGGAGCTGTGAAAAAATTCCAGGCGCCGAGCGGCTTTGCCGCCCCGATGTGCGGAAAGGCTCTGCCTTTCCGCTGAAGATTGGACATATTGGCTCCCCTCCTCGGCTGAGGAGGGGCGGGCGCTGGCGCAGCCTGCGCCGGGGTGGTGCGACCGGTCTTTGCGGAAACCTCCAATC
>JAKEER010000654.1 GCA_022616615.1 Acidobacteriota bacterium | reverse complement strand
TTTGTGGCGGCTAACGATGCGGTCCGTACTCTCCACGCCATCTCTAGTCTGATGCACTTCTCTGACTCCGAATGCCATGAAGGTATAAGGAGCCCCCTTGATCGGTTCTATGTCACGAAGCTTGAAAGTAGAGACCATGTTCCCATCTTTGATCTTCTGCGCTATCTCAGCCTCGCGAAGCTTGTTGAGTGTGTAGGTCTTCAGATTGGCTGTCATGAAGTTCAATGCTTCAGCGAAATTCCGGTCCACGACCGCAGGATTGTAGTTGAGGTAGGAGTTCAGAAACCGTCGTGCCAGGGCCCTGGCTTCCAGCTCGGTGGGCTCGGTCTCCGCCCCTGCCGCCACGTGAAATGACATCTTGGATAAGCCTTCTTGTCCTTCAGATCCCGAATTGATGCCGCTGGCTTCACCAGTGGAATCGACGCGAACGACGGTTGGCGGCTGTAGCCGGACATAGATGGCGAATCCGAGTGACGTCATGGCTATCAAACCGAAGATGATGGCCAGCAGCATGACTCGGTTTGCATAGGCCCGAAGAAGGCCGTCATGTTCGTAATATTTTGTGTAGCCGAGCTTTTCAGGCAGGCCCGGAGTCAACTCCGATCCTCTGAAGCCCCCATCAAAAGGAACGAGATCTGAAAGAAGGATTCGCCTAACCACAGAAGAAAAATGAAGGGATTTTTACAGTCTGCACTCGTTTCCCGAAAGGATGACTGTAAGAGCAATGAATTGGGGGGAAAGATCGAACAAGCAAAAAATGAAGATCGTTCTTACAGTCTGCCTCCGTTCCGCCAAAGGATCGCTGTGATTGCAGCGAGTGACTCCAAGAACGCCTCCCAGCAAAAAGGAAAAGAGATCTTTACTGCCTGCATCCGTTCCTCTGAAGGAGCACTGTAACTGTACTGATCGATCCGGTACTTCCTTTGCCCCTCAAATTGCCCAAATTGCTCCCGAATGACTTTTTCATTTGAGCAGGTCTTTGCTATTATTTGCGCGTATTTTCCTTTCAATGAGCCACCTACCATAAGTTTTCAGGCTCTCAACTAGACAGCAGGAATTCTTAGGCTGAGCACAGGAATGGCTCGACTCCAAGATCTCACCCGTGGTGCATCTATAAAGGGAATTCTCCCCGACTGCCTCGTCACGGTCGTGAGTGTTCAGTGGTTCGGTTCGGAAGCGCTGGAACTCACTTACAAAACTCCGGCCGGCAAGGTCGCCAACGAACTTCTCTACCGGCACGACGAGCCACGAATCGAAGTGGTGGAGCATGGTCGGCCCTGGAGCTTCGACGGCGACGGCGGTCTCTACCGGCTTGTTTCCGAAGCCCACCGCATCCGGCTGGCTCACCTTTTCGACCCAGTGTTGGCTGTCCACACCTCGGTGGTTGAGCCCCTGCCTCACCAGATCACGGCGGTCTACGAATCCATGCTGCCGCGTCAACCGTTGCGTTTCCTCCTGGCGGATGACCCCGGCGCCCGCAAGACGATTATGGCCGGGCTCCTCATGAAGGAGCTAATCGCTCGAGGCGACTTGCAGCGCTGCCTCGTTGTCTGCCCCGGTAGCCTGGCCGAGCAGTGGCAGGACGAGCTATATCGGCGCTTCCATTTGCCGTTCGAGATCCTCACCAATGACAAGTTGGAGGCTGCCCGAACCGGTAACTGGTTCCTGGAAACCAACCTCGTCATCGCCCGGCTCGACAAGCTCTCGCGCAATGAGGATGTACAGGAGAAACTCAAGGCGCCCGATTGCCGCTGGGATCTCATCGTCTGCGACGAAGCGCACAAGATGTCAGCCACCATCTTTGGTGGAGAAATTAAGTACACCAAACGCTACAGGCTGGGGCAGCTTCTCTCCACACTCACCCGGCACTTCCTGCTCATGACGGCAACACCCCACAATGGCAAGGATGAAGATTTTCAACTCTTCATGGCACTACTCGACGGAGACCGTTTCGAGGGCCGGTTTCGCGATGGAGTGCACACGGTCGATGTTTCCGACCTGATGCGCCGGATGGTGAAAGAGACGCTTCTCAAGTTTGACGCCACACCGCTCTTTCCTGAGCGGATCGCCACTACCGTTCCCTACAAGCTGTCCGATGCCGAGGCACAGCTTTACAAAGCGGTCACCGACTACGTGCGCGACGAATTCAATCGGGCCGAAGCTCTCCAAAACGACAAACGCGCCGGCACCGTTGGCTTTGCCCTTACCATCTTGCAGCGTCGTCTGGCCTCCTCACCCGAGGCTATCTACCAGTCTCTTCGCCGGCGCCGCGAACGCCTCGACAGTCGCCTACGTGAGCTGGAACTGCTCCAGCGCGGAGCCTCGGTCTCACAGGTTTCAGCCTCCATTGGGCCGTTCCTCGACGACGAAGATGTCGAGGACCTGGAAGACGCGCCGGACAACGAAGTTGCAGCCGCTGAGGAAGAGATTCTCGACCAAGCCACTGCCGCCCGCACCATTGCTGAATTGAAGGCCGAAATCGAAACCTTGAAAAGACTGGAGTCTCTGGCGCTCTCCGTCCGCCGCGGCGGGGAGGACAGAAAGTGGCAGGAGCTCGCCAGCCTACTCGGTGAAGTTTTCACGCCAGCGGCAATTGCCAGCCAGATCGCGGAGACCGCTCCTTCCTATGGCGCCGACACACACCCCCGACCCGTGCCGTCGCCCCATCAGAAACTGGTTCTCTTCACTGAGCACCGTGACACACTCAACTACCTGGAGAACCGCATAACCACTCTTCTGGGCAGAAGAGAGGCGGTAGTCATCATCCACGGCGGCATGGGCCGAGAAGAGCGAATGAAAGCCCAAGAGTCGTTCCGGCACGACCCGGAAGTCCAGGTCCTGCTAGCCACCGACGCAGCGGGCGAAGGTATCAACCTGCAGCGGGCGCACCTCATGGTGAACTACGACCTCCCCTGGAACCCCAATCGCATTGAGCAGCGTTTCGGCCGGATCCATCGCATCGGGCAGACAGAAGTTTGTCACCTGTGGAACCTGGTGGCGGAAGAAACGCGCGAGGGTGAGGTATACCGCTTGCTGCTTGAGAAGCTTAACGAAGCCCGTAAGGCGCTGGGTGGCCAAGTGTTCGATGTGTTGGGCAAGCTGCAATTTGAGGGCAAGCCGCTGCGCGAACTGCTCATCGAAGCTGTTCGCTATGGTGAACAACCCGACGTACAAGCCCGCCTGACGCAAGTTGTGGCCAACGCGTTTGACCGTGGACAGCTTCAGACTCTTCTGGAAGACCGAGCCCTAGCTCACGACGCGATGGATGCCAGTCGCGTCTACCGCATCCGCGAAGAGATGGAGCGTGCCGAAGCAGGCCGTCTCCAACCATATTACATTGAGTCTTTCTTTCTGGAGGCGTTCCAGCGACTCGGCGGCACGGCAAAACAGCGCGAACCACGCCGTTACGAGGTAACGAACGTTCCGGCGCCGGTCCGCAACCGCGACCGTCTCATTGGCGTCGGAGAGCCCGTCCTGCCCCGCTACGAGCGGATCGCTTTCGAGAAACCGCTTGTTTCGCCACAAGGTCTGCCGCTTGCCGCCTTTGTTTGCCCGGGCCATCCGCTGCTCGACTCTGTCATCGACCTTACTGTGGAACGCCATCGAGACCTTCTGCGTCGTGGCACAGTTCTGGTGGACGAGCGCGACTCGGGCACCGAGCCTCGCATGCTCTTCTATTTGGAGCATGCCATCCAGGATGCGAGCCTTACCCGCTCGGGCGAGAGGCGCGTTGTTTCCAAGCGGATGCTATACATAGAGCTTGATAAGACCGACAACACGCAAGGCTTGCGTTACGCGCCTTACCTCGACTACCGGCCACTTGCTGCCGATGAACCCAACGTAGAAGTCTTGCTCGCCCGACCGGAATGCGCCTGGATCAGCCGTGAACTGGAGCAGAAGGCTCAGGGCCACGCAGTGTCGCACGTAGTGCCTGAGCATCTTTCAGAAGTGCGCTCCCGCAAGCTGGAGCTCATAGCCAAGACTGAGGCCGCAGTCAAAGACCGGCTCACCAAGGAAATCAGCTACTGGGATCACCGCGCCGAGCAGCTCAAGCTTCAAGAGCAGGCGGGCAAGCCGAATGCCCGCCTGAACTCCGGCGAGGCACGCAAGCGAGCCGACGCCCTGCAGGCTCGCCTTGAAAAACGCATG
The DNA here is from genome assembly GCA_022616615.1 of Acidobacteriota bacterium. Classification (GTDB taxonomy): domain Bacteria; phylum Acidobacteriota; class Terriglobia; order Versatilivoradales; family Versatilivoraceae; genus VFZK01. The sequence continues at coordinate 12,105 of JAKEER010000654.1, read as the reverse complement.
GACGAGCTAAAGCTGGAGGCCCAGATCTCACCGCTACCAGCGGTCGTGCTCGGGGGCCTCCTGGTAGTACCGATGGGACTCATAGCCCTGATGACGGGCCGCCCGATCATCGCTCAGACCGCAACTACTGATAAGCAAGCTGTGGCGGCGCGCGCTCGCCAGATCGTAATGGAGATCGAACGTCGTCTTGGCTTTGAGCCCATGGACCGCGAGTTAGAAAAGCTCGGTTACGACATCGAAAGTAGGGTCCCGGGCACCGGGAAACTGCGGTTCATCGAGGTAAAGGGGCGAGACGCGAGTGCCGACACAATCACTGTCACCAAGAATGAGATTCTCTATTCACTGAACAAGCCGGAGGACTTCATCCTGGCCATCGTCGAATTCCGGGAAGACGGCACACATGGCGCTCACTACCTTCGGTGTCCCTTCAGGCGCGAGCCAGACTTTGGGGTGACCAGTGTGAATTACGATTTCGCGGAGTTGCTGGCAAGAGCAGAGATACCAACCTGAACCTTCAAAATAAAACAACGCATGGCAGCCCGACTCACTGACAAAGAAATCACGGCATTGATCGCGGAGACGAAACCTCTGCCCGCGGACTATATTGCCCGTACACAAACCAAGCCAAAGAGAGGGCACAAGGAACGAGAACTTGAACTCACAGGAAAGAATGGCAGTGAGTTTCGACTCATTCTCCGTCAGAGTCTTCTGAACTCTTTAGACTTTTCGGTCATACTTGCATACCAGGTTCCTGGCAAGAATCAGTCCCTTCGCCTGAGGCGCTACAACGGGAAAAGCCACGAACACACGAACACGCTTGAAAGCCAAACTTTCTATGACTTCCATGTCCATACTGCGACGGAGCGCTATCAGGAAGTCGGCATGCGAGAGGATTCTTTCGCTGAACCCACGGATCGTTTCGCGGATTTTCAAGGTGCGATTCACTGCATGTTAAAGGATTGCGGTTTTGCTTTGCCACAGGATCCCCAAAAGAACCTGTTTCCCGAGGTGGAGTGATGATGACTACCGACGCCATTGAACAGGATTTCAAGCAAAAGGTTTGCAAGCAACTTCGGCTGGCCTCAGAAGGGGTGAGTCGCTATCGGGTCTTCACTCCCTTCATGTTTGAGGACGGAGATCATCTGGCAGTGGTTCTCAAAAGAGACAAGGAACAATGGCTGCTCTCGGATGAGGGTCACACCTACATGCATCTCACCTATGATCTCGATGAAAAGGATCTTCAGAAAGGGACCCGGCAAAAGATCATTTGCAATGCTTTGTCTGCCTTCGGTTTGGAAGATCGAGAAGGAGAGCTGATTCTGGCGATTCAAGATGAGAGGTATGGCGACGCGCTTTTCAGTTTCGTGCAAGGGCTCCTAAAGGTCTCGGATGTCACCTACCTCTCTCGTGAACGTGTTCGCTCCACGTTCTTGGAGGACTTTCGGTCCTTTATGGAGGAGCACGTTCCGGAGCCCCGCCGGACCTTTGATTGGCACGACCCAGCTCACGACCCTGCGGGCAAGTATATTGTCGATTGCCGCGTCAACGGCATGCCGCGGCCCCTGTTTGTGTACGCATTGCCGGGTGACGACAAGGTACGTGACGCCACGATTGGACTGCTTCACCTCGAGAAACTCGGATTGCAATTCAGGAGTGCTGGAATTTTCGAGGATCAGGAAGAAGTGAACCGTAAGGTACTAGCCCGGTTCAGCGATGTTTGCGAGAAGCAGTTTTCCAGCCTAGCGGCGAACAAAGACCGAATTGCCAAATACCTGAAAGAGTCGCTGGAGCCAGCTTAGGTTCTGTCTTCGGCGACCACTCCGTTAGACAGCGTTTTGATTAATACGCATACAGACGCATACAAATGCACGCGCCAATAGCGGCAAGTCTCGTAAACCTTTGATCTTTGACACTCAACGGCGGACTCAAAAACGCATATTCGACGCAGATCCGCAAAGCATAGAAAAAGCTGCCCATCATCCGTCGCAAGAAACTCATCGAAGTCACGCTGCAGCTGGAGGCAATTAACAAGGCGGCGGCGCGTGAGAAGTCGATTCGCCACGGGCATCCGAGCACGCTGCATTTGTGGTGGCGGCCGCTGGCAGCGGCCCGGGCAGTGATCTTTGCGCAGATGGTGGATGACCAGTCGAGCTTGTGCGACAGTCGCAATGGATCTGCAAGCCAGCGACGATGACAAGGAATAGAGGTCGTGATGGCAGGCCTGGACATAGAGCTTGAAGGAGCAGTCAAGGCCATGGAAGCCAGCTTCCATGTGCGGCTGATTGGCACGTTTGCTCCGGACTTGGTTTGGGCTCCGGCCAACGTCGAAGCAGCGCCTTGGCTGGGGGAGAATAACCCGGACTTCGACCAGTTCCCGGTGAAACACGGTGGTGGCACCGTGGGCATCCTGCTTCGCGCAGGCGACCACAGCGGCAAAACCGTCCGCGAAGCGATGCAGCCCTTGCGCGAGGGACTGATCGTCTCGGCGGACATACCGATTGCTGACCTGATTCCCCTGCTGCGCGAGAACCACTATCGGCTCGTGCTGCGCGGCGGTCGCATAGATGGCTTGGTCACGCAGAGCGACCTGCTTAAGCTGCCGGTGCGTCTCGTCGTCTTCGCCTTGATCACCCATCTCGAACAAGTCATGGTGGACGTTGTGTCTGTTCGCTGGCCGAACGATTCGTGGTTCACGGAACTAAGTCAAGGGCGTCAATCAAAAATCACCAAGAAGGAATCCGAACTGCGTGGTCGAGGCATGAACCCGCCAAGAATCGAACTGACGGAGTTCAGCGACAAGCGGGATCTGTGCATGCAGCTCATGGACTCCAGCAAGTCAAGGTTCGAAGCAGAACTCGATAGTTTGCGTGACCTGCGCGATCAGATTGCGCATGCATCAACCTTCGTCGATCGCTCTGACGGCAAGACCGGAGTCGTTGCATTCGTTGACAGATTCGAAAGCGCGAAGCGCTGGATTGATGAACTGACCAAGTTGGCTGCCAAGAGCAAGGCAACGAGATGATATACCGCAAGAAGCTAATCGAAGTTGCGCTGCCGCTGGAGGCGATTAACAAGGCTTCGGCCCGGGAGAAGTCGATCCGTCATGGGCATCCAAGCACGCTGCATCTGTGGTGGGCGCGGCGGCCGCTGGCGGCGGCGCGGGCAGTGATCTTCGCGCAGATCGTTGATGACCCATCGGTTTACGTGGATGTGCTAAAGAGCGACCCGAAGCTCCGCCGGAAGGCAGAGACTGCGCTCAAGGCCCGTCGTCAGCTGTGGGAGGAGGCTCGTAGCCTCGCAGACATGGCTAAAAGGTCCGGGCTCCAGGCGCCGGAACCAGGTCCGGCACCAATGCTCGACGACGTACTCGCCGACGAGGAGCGGCAGCGGCTGTTCCGCATCATTGAAGAACTGGTTCTCTGGGAGAACACCACTAACGAGGCAGTGCTGGAGCGGGCACGGGCGGAGATCTGGCAAAGCTGGCGGCGGGCCTGCACCGAGAACGTGGATCATCCGCGCGCCAAGGAGCTGTTCGATCGGCACAAGCTACCCGCCTTCCACGACCCCTTCGCAGGCGGTGGGGCGCTGCCGCTTGAAGCGCAGCGGCTTGGGCTTGAATCCTACGCCAGTGACCTGAACCCGGTAGCAGTGCTTATCAACAAGGCGATGATCGAGGTCCCGCCGAGGTTCACGGGACGGCCGCCGGTGAATCCCGAAGCACGAAAAGACAAGGCGCTCTTTCAGAAAACCTGGCGCGGCGCTCAAGGGTTGGCCGAGGATGTGCGCTATTACGGCCAGTGGATGCGCGACGAAGCCGAGAAGCGCATAGGTCATCTCTACCCCAAGATCGAGGTGACGGCCGAGATGGCGAAGGAGCGGCCGGACCTGAAGAAATACGTGGGCCAGAAGCTCACAGTGATTGCCTGGCTCTGGGCGCGAACGGTGAAAAGTCCCAACCCGGCTTTCGCACAGGTGGACGTGCCGCTCGCCTCCACTTTCATGCTCTCCACAAAGGCGGGCAAGGAAGTTTACGTCGAGCCGGTGATCGAGAACGGCGGCTACCGCTTCACGGTGAAGGTGGGCAAGTCGAAAGATGCAGAAGCCGCGAAGAACGGCACGAAAGCCGGCGGGAGCGGCAAAAGTTTTCAGTGCCTGATATCGAACACGCCGATACCCTTCGAATATTTGCGTGACGAAGCCAAAGCGGGCCGAATGGGCTCCCGATTGATGGCCGTCGTCGCCGCGAGCGGCTCGGGCCGGGTTTATCTCACACCTTCTTCGGAACAACAGATCGTCACACGACAGGCGTGCACCTCTAATGTTCCAGATACGGAGCTTCCGCCAAAGGCCCTCGGTTTCCGTGTTCAGGAATACGGGATGACGAGGTGGCGCGACATCTTCACTTTGCGTCAGCTCGCGCTGATGACGACATTCTCCGACTTAGTGAATGAGGCTCATGAGTTAGTGCGGCGCGACGCGCTGGCCGCCGGCCCGCTCAACGATGACGAGATCTTCGAACGCGGCGGGGAAGGCGCGTTGGCCTATGCCGATGCTAATTCGCTCTTGTTGGGGCTCGTCTCGAGCAAACTTGCGACTTTTCACTGCACACTAGGACGTTGGAAAGCACAGGAGAATAAGAGCGCGCCGGCATTCGGACGGCACGCCATTCCGATGGTCTGGGACTATCCGGAGATGAATCCGTTTGCTGGAGCGGGCGGCGATTTCATGGGAGTGGTTGAGGGAGCGGCGCAAGTCATTGCCAATGCCCCTGCTGCCCCAAGAGGAACGTCGAGGCAAGGGGATGCTCGCAATGTCGCGTTGCGCGACGTTGTGATCAGCTGTGACCCACCTTATTACGACAACATCGGATACGCGGATCTCTCAGACTTCTTCTATGTTTGGCTGAGGCGAAATCTCCTACCGGTCTGCACGGATTGGGTGTCAACTATTGTCACTCCAAAAGATCAAGAGTTGATCTCCACTCCATTTAGGCACGGTGGAAATCGCGAAGAAGCTCGAAAGTTCTTCGAGGAGGGTTTGAGCTCTTGTTTCTTAGCATTTAGGCAGGCTCAACACCCAGGATATCCATTCACAATTTACTACGCCTTCAAGCAATCGGAGAACGAAGAGGATGAAGAGCAGGAGCTAGTCGGCTCCTTTTCAACGGGTTGGGAAACGATGCTAGCCTCTCTTGTAGGGGCAGGGTTCTCTATCACTGGAACCTGGCCGCTACGAACTGAAAAAAAAGGACGCCTGATTGAAATCGGCACGAATGCCCTTGCGTCTTCTATATTGCTGGTGTGTCGCCCTAGGCCTGCGGACGCGCCTACCGCTACACGCCGCGAGTTCCTCTCCGCGCTCAAAGCCGACCTGCCCGTGGCGCTCGCCCACCTGCAGCGCGGTAATATCGCGCCGGTGGACCTCGCACAGGCTGCCATCGGTCCAGGAATGGCGGTCTACACGCGCTACGCCAATGTACTCGACGCCGAGGGCAAGGCTCTCTCTGTGCGCCAGGCACTGGCGCTTATCAACCAGACCCTCGACGAAGCGCTGGCTGAGCAGGAGGGTGACTTTGACGCTGATAGCCGCTGGGCTCTGACTTGGTTCGAGCAGTCGGGCTTCGCCGAGGGCGAGTACGGCGTGGCCGAACAACTGTCTAAATCCAAGAACACCAGCGTCTCAGGCATGGTGGATGCGGGTATCCTTAAATCCAAAGGCGGCAACGTGCGCCTTCTCGAGCCAGGCGAGCTGCCTGCAAACTGGGACCCGGCCACCGACCCACGACTGACGGCGTGGGAGATGGTGCACCACCTGATCCGTGTGCTGGAGGCGGGCGGCGAGAGCGCGGCGGCGGAGTTGGCAACCAAGCTCGGAAGCAAGGCCGAGATTGCTCGTGAACTCTGCTACCGCCTTTACACTCTCTGCGAGCGCAAGAAGCGCGCCGCCGAAGCTCTCTCCTACAACGGCCTCGTCCAGAGCTGGCCGGAGATCACTCGCCTAGCGCGCGAGGGCGGGAAGCCCCGCGCCGAGCAAGGCGGCCTGTTCGCGGAAATGGAGCAGTAAGCCAATGGCCACAGTCAAGCGGATCGTGTGTCTCGCAAACTCACGTAAACTCAACGGTCGATGTGTCGCTGGCAAGGAGCTGTCAGGTGGGCAGCCCGTCGGATGGATTCGACCAGTGAGCACCCGTGAACATGAAGAGGTCTCCGAATACGAGCGGCAGTACCAGGATGGCAGCGACCCGCGTGTACTTGATATCCTCGATTTGCCGCTCCTCGACCCGAGCCCGAAGGCGTATCAGCAAGAGAACTGGCTGCTTGACCCTGACCAGTACTGGGTCAACGCGGGCCGCGTTAGCTGGGACGACCTGCAACAACTGGCTGATCCCATCGCACCTCTGTGGATCAACGGGCACAGCACCTACAACGGAATTAACGACAGAATCCCGCTGTCATTGGCCAGCTCGTTGACCAGCTCGCTGCGCCTCGTCCGTGTAGATCGGTTGGTGTTGTCCGTCTTCAAGCCCGGCCAGGCATTTGGCAACCCGAAGCGGCGGGTACAGGGGCGGTTCCATCATGGCGGAGCTGACTACGGGCTTTGGATCACGGATCCCATCTACGAGCGCAGGTACCTGGCAAAACCCGATGGTACCTACGAGATCGGCGAGAGCTTTCTCACCGTCAGCCTCGGCGAGCCGCACAACGATGCTTGTTACAAGCTCATCGCCGCCGTGATTGAGCGTAACGGAGGAACTGCAACATGAACGAGTCGAGACGTGCAGTGCTTACGATCGGCCACTCCACGCACTCGCTGGAAGCGTTCGTGGCGCTGTTGCGGCAGCACGCGGTGACTGTGCTGGCCGATGTGCGCTCGGCCCCCTACAGCCGCTTTAACCCCCAGTTCAACAAAGACGCGCTTGAGCGTAGCTTGAAGCTGTACGACATCAAGTATGTCTTCTTGGGCCGGGAACTCGGTGCGCGATCAGATGATCGGTCGTGCTACCTGAACGGTCGAGTTCAATACGGGCGCCTGGCCCGCACCGACTTGTTCCGCACAGGCATTGAGCGCGTTGTTGGTGGGGCCAACGACTACAGCGTCGCCTTGATGTGCGCGGAGAAGGAACCCTTGGAATGCCACCGCAGTCTTCTCGTGGCTCGTGCGCTGGCCGGGCTCGGGATCGTGGTTCAGCACATTCTGGCAGACGGTCGTCTGGAATCGCAGGAGGACTCGATGGAGAGATTGCTCGACCTCGTCGGATTGCCGCATCAGGACCTGTTTCGTTCAAAGGATGAACTGATCGCGGAGGCTCTAGATAGGCAGGAGCAGCGTGTAGCATACGTCGACGAGAAACTGACGGCCGATGCTGCAAGAGAAACGACATGAAAGTATTTACGATCGGCTTCACCAAGAAGTCAGCGCGACGATTTTTCGAACTGTTGTGCAAGTCAGGCGCCAAATGTGTTGTGGATGTCCGGTTAAATAATGTCTCGCAACTCGCCGGCTTCGCCAAGAAGGATGACTTGGCCTACTTCCTGAAGGAGATCTGCGGGATGGAGTACGTCCATCTGCCCGAGCTGGCTCCAACTCAGGAGATGCTGGACGAGTACAAGAAGCAGCGCGGGGACTGGAAAACGTATGAGACCCGATTCCTCGCGCTCATGAAACAGAGACGCATCGAGGTGACGGTCCCGAAAGAGATGATTGCCGACGGCTGTCTGCTGTGCAGCGAGGACAAAGCGCACCACTGCCACCGGCGTCTCGTCGCAGAGTATCTCAAACAGCATTGGAGCGACGTGGATATCGCTCATCTCGGATAGGGGATCCGGCAATGGCAATAACGAATCACGAACGCGTGGGGAAGGCACTGGATCTACTCAAAGAGGGGCTGCGTCCCTTTGTCGAGCGCGAGATGAAGGCGCAGCATGCACAGCTTTGGTTCGAGCAGGCAAAGGCCTCGGTCAGCGATTCGCAGGCAAACTTATTTGGTACCGAGGCCGAGCCGCGTTGGGATGTAGCCGCGCTTCTAATGACGATGTGGAACCAGTGGCAAGGGGTCTTTCGGAAGACCCTGGGGCAAGCCGAGCGAACGCTGGTAAGCGAGCTGCGCGAGGTGCGCAACCGCTGGGCACATCAGAACCCGTTTTCCACTGATGACGCCTACCGCGCTCTCGACTCCGCCGGGCGACTCCTTACGGCGATTTCGGCATCGGAGGCGGATGAGATTGAAAAGATCAAGATGGAGCTTCTGCGGGTGCGCTTCGACGAGCAGGTGCGCGGCGAGAAGCGCAAAGTGGCCGGAACTGCCATCGAGAGCCAGGCCACGGGCGGCCTCAAGCCTTGGCGCGAAGTGGTGAATCCGCACAAAGACGTAGCGAGTGGCCGTTACCAGCAAGCAGAATTTGCCGCTGACCTCTGGCAGGTGCATATCGGCGAGGGCTCTGAAGAGTACCGCAAGCCTCCCGAATTTTTCCGCCGTACCTATCTGACCGAAAGCCTGAGGCAGCTCCTCACAGGAGCGGTACGGCGACTGGCTGGACAGGCGGGCGACCCGGTGGTGCAGCTCCAGACCAATTTCGGCGGCGGCAAGACCCACTCGATGCTGGCCCTCTATCATCTCTTTTCCGGTAGTGCCCCCGGAGAGCTGCTCGGCATTGACGCGGTGTTGAAGGATGCCGGCGTTTCCAAGTTGCCTTCAGTAAAGCGTGTCGTCCTCGTGGGTAACAAGATCTCGCCCGGGAATCCATTGACCAAAGCCGATGGGACTGTGGTGCGCACGCTTTGGGGAGAGCTGGCTTGGCAGTTGGGCGGCAAGAAGGCCTTTAAGCGGATTCAAGCTGATGACGAGAAGGCAACCAGCCCTGGCGACGTGCTGCGAGAGATGATGAACGAGTATGGGCCATGCCTCATTCTGATCGACGAATGGGTGGCCTACGCCCGCCAGCTCCACGACCAGAGTGATCTGCCCGCGGGTAGTTTCGAGACTCATTTCACCTTTGCCCAAGCACTCACTGAGTCGGCCAAGCTCGCCAAGCAGTGCCTGCTTGTCATCAGCTTGCCTGCATCTGACACTACCGGTTCTCCACATGCCGTGGCTGACGACGTGGAGGTGGGTGGAGAACGGGGGCGAGCAGCACTCGACCGCTTGCGTAACGCCGTTGGTCGTGTGGAAGCGTCCTGGCGTCCAGCCAGCGCCGAAGAGGGCTTCGAGATTGTGCGCCGGCGCCTTTTCGAGCCGCTGATTGAACAGCCGCAATTTGTGGCACGCGACACCGTGGCGCGAGCCTTCTACGACCTCTACCGTACTCAGCACCAGGAGTTCCCGCTCGAATGCCGCGACTCCGAGTACGAGAAGCGGCTTAAGGCCGCCTATCCCATACACCCGGAAGTGTTCGATCGCCTCTACAACGACTGGTCCACCTTGGTGAAGTTCCAGCGCACGCGCGGCGTTTTGCGTCTGATGGCAGCGGTCATCCATAGCCTGTGGGAGAAGGGAGACCGCAATCCGCTGATCCTGCCAGCCAATATCTCCATCGACGACCCGCGCGTGCAGTTTGAGTTGACGCGATATCTCTCCGACAACTGGGTACCTGTGATTGAAAAGGATGTGGATGGCCCCAGCGCGTTGCCGTTGCGTCTCGACGGTGAGGTACCCAACCTTGGCAAGTACGCAGCCTGCCGCCGCGTGGCACGCACGATCTACCTCGGCTCCGCTCCTACCGCGACAGCTGCCAACCGAGGCATCGAAGACCGACGCATCAAGCTGGGGTGCGTGATGCCGGGTGAGTCGCCAGCAGTCTTTGGAGATGCGCTACGACGGCTGGCCACGGCGGCCACGTATCTCTACCAGGACGGCGTGCGCTACTGGTATTCGACTCAGCCGACCGTGACCAAGATGGCCGAAGACCGGGCGGAGCAGTACAAGCGGAATCCAGACAAGGTGGTCCAGGAGCTGGATAAACGCATCCGCCTCGACCTGGGGAAAAAGGGTGATTTCGCCCGGGTCCATGCGTTGCCACAGTCAGGCCAGGACGTGCCCGACGATATGGATGCCCGCCTGGTGGTACTGGGGATCAACCATCCTTACAGCAACGATCCGAATTGCCCGGCAAGAACCGCTGCAAAGGCAATTTCTGAATCCAGGGGAAACTCGCCACGACTCTTCCGCAACACCGTCGTGTTTCTGGCTGTGGACCAGACTCGCTTGCAAGACCTGGACGAGGCCGTGCGTCGCTTCTTGGCCTGGGAGTCGATCCTCGATGAGCAGGAGACTCTCGACCTCACTCCATTTCAGGTGAAGCAGGCTGAATCGCAGCAGACCTCCGCTGACGGTGCTGTGACAGCCCGGCTGCCAGAGGCGTATCAGTGGCTACTGGTGCCAGTGCAAAACTCCCCACAGGCAGCCGTTGAGTGGCAGGCTTCTCGACTCTCTGGAAACGATCCATTGGCAGTGCGGGCGAGCAAAAAGCTTCGTCCCGACAACTTGCTGCTGGCGTTCGCGGGAACCGAGCTGCGAAGACAGATGGACCAAATCCCGCTGTGGCGCGGTGACCACGTCGCGATCCGGCTGCTTGTCGAGGACTATGCTCGCTACCTCTACCTGTACCGGTTGAAAGATCCTGCAGTCTTGCTAGGAGCGATTCGCGATGGATTGGGGCTACTGCTCTGGCACCAAGACTCCTTCGCGTACGCGGACAGCTTTGATGAAGCTGCCGGCCGCTACCGCGGTTTGCGCTGTGGCCAGATCATCAGCTTGTCTGAGGAAAACCTGTCGGGGTTGTTGGTAAAGCCAGAGGTGGCGCTAAAGCAACAGGACGCGGAGGCACAGGTCACCACTGCCAGCACGGTTGGTGGGGATGGAGCAACAACTGGAACAGGAAAGTCGGGCACCACAGACGGCGGCACAATCGCCGGAAGAGGCGGCCTGCAGACGGCTCGACCAGCACAGGCGCCCAAACGCTATCATGGCAGTGTAACCCTCGACTCCACGCGTGTAGGCCGCGACGCCGGCCGCATCGCCGACGAAGTCATCTCCCATTTGGCCGGTCTCGTCGGCTCAAACGTCAAGGTAACCTTAGAAATTGAAGCCGAAATCCCCTCCGGTGCTCCTGATCACGTCGTCCGCACAGTCACCGAAAACGGTCGCACGCTGAAGTTCAACAGCCAAGGCTTTGAAGAGGACTGAGCCCTCTGATGAATCCAACTTTGCTCGACGGGCCGTCGCGATCCCTTCAGAGTAGATCGGTCTTTATAGCTAAGCTAGCTAAGCTAGGATGTGCTGATGTCGACTATCACCAGAGAGAACTTTGACCAGTACTGGTTCAAGCAACGGGCAGCCGGACAAGGACAGACGTCCTATCAGTCAATTGGCCTAGAAGAAATCAAGAATGTTCGTCCGAAGGTTGAGCTCCCTCTATTGGAAGCGATATATGATCACCATATCCATCCGGATCGTCTAAAGGGTGTCCTGCAACGGCTTGGGTATGAAAAAGCCGCCGCAGCTTTGATTGAGCAGCTTCCAAAAAACGATCAAACGCGAAAGGGCAACTTTGGTGAAGTCGTGGCCTCAGAGCACTTGCGTCAGCGGTACGGTCTTGAAATGCCCGTTTTCAAGCTTAGATACTCTGACAATCCCGCTATGCCTTTGCGCGGAGAAGACATCATTGCATTCGAGCTCGATCGAGACTCGCGAATTGTTACTGTCTGCATCGGCGAAGCCAAAGTTCGCACAAGCCATAGTGCAGCCGAAGTGCGCAACGCGCACAAACGCCTCCACACCGCATATCACCCTTATCCTGTTGCGCTTTCGCTGATCTCCTCGGTTCTACACGATCAAGGGTCGCATAGCCTGGCGGACCAAGTAGACTCTCTTATGGACCGGTCGGTTTCCCGCCCACGTCGCAATTGGATTTTTCTAATTACCGAAGGCAGCACCGACAGTCCATTCTCAACTCTAGATGAGGGCAAAGTGGTAGAGAATCTGTCGTGCGTTCACCTACAGCTCTCCGATCTAACGAATAAGATTCTTTGTCGGGTCTCGCCGCGACGGGACCTTGCTGAGAACTGGGACGGGAGTTCGGCGAGCATCCGACAAAGAATTCGTTGGAC
>JAKEER010000653.1 GCA_022616615.1 Acidobacteriota bacterium | reverse complement strand
CGGCGATGTAGTCCTTGATCCATTTCTCGGCTCTGGCACTACGTCGGTCGTCGCCAAGAAGCTGGGTCGGATGTTTACTGGAATAGAGATTGATGAGTTCTATTGTTGCCTTACCGAAAAACGTCTCACCCTGGCAGACGAGGATGATTCAATCCAAGGCTACCACGACGGAGTCTTTTGGGAGCGCAACAGCCTGGCAGACCAGAAGAAAGGCTCTGCCAGAAGAAAGTATGCGAGCGGAAACCAGAGTCAACTCCCCGCAGTCAGTGACTACGTTGCCACAAATGTCTCACAATCAAGATCTTTCGAATTGAATGAGCTCTGACCCTCCTCTCACACCCTGCGTCTACCTTATCGGCGCTGGTCCCGGTGATCCGGAACTGATGACGCTGAAAGGCCTGCGCTGCCTGCAGGCCGCAGGATGCGTTGTGTATGACTCCCTGGTGAACACGGATCTGCTTCAGCACGCTCCAGCCGACTCCGAGTTGATTTACGCCGGCAAGCGAGGCGGCAGTCGCACGGTTTCCCAGGAAGAGATCAATGCTCTGCTCATCGACAAAGCCAGATCGGGCAAAGTCGTGGCCCGTCTCAAGGGAGGTGACCCCTTTATTTTTGGCCGAGGTGGCGAAGAAGCAGAGGCCCTCGCCCAGGCAGGCATTCCTTTTGAGATCGTGTCTGGTGTCACATCAGGCTATGCCGCTCCAGCCTACGCTGGCATTCCGGTGACGCACCGTGATTTCAGCCCTTCTGTGGCCTTTATCACCGGGCACGAAGACCCAGGCAAGGAGGAATCGCTGATTGCCTGGGACAAGATCGCAACTGGCATTGGGACTCTGGTTTTTTTTATGGGTGTGGCGAACCTGCCTGAGATCATCAGCAACCTCATCCGCCACGGTCGCAGCCCGGAGACACCGATCGCCCTGGTCAAATGGGGAACGTTCCCGCGCCAAGAAGTCGTCACTGGCACGCTGGCAACCATTGTGGGGCAGCTCAAGGCCAGCGGCTTGTCTGCTCCTGCGATCACCGTTGTGGGAGACGTGGTGGGGCTGCGTGAGAAGTTGCGCTGGTTTGAAACCCGTTCCCTGTTTGGCAAACGCATCCTCATCACGCGTCCCCGGCAGCAAGCGGAGGACTTCAGCCGGCGACTGGCAGCACTGGGCGCCGAGGTCGTCGCGTTCCCGACGATTGAGATCCGTGACCCGACTTCCTGGGAAGCTTTAGACCAGGCCATTCGCGACATCGAAGCCTACCAGTGGCTGGTCTTCACCAGCGTCAACGGAGTTGAGAACTTCTTCTCGCGTTGGCGGCAGCTTGGGCGCGACGTCCGTGACTTGAAAGACATTCGGATAGCAGCCATCGGTCCAGCAACTGAGAAATCGGTGGCAGAAAGAGGTTTGAACGTTGAAGTCTTGCCGGACGAATTCAAAGCTGAAGGACTGCTTGAAAGCCTCAAAGGCAAGGCGCTGAAGGGCGCTCGCATTTTGATCCCGCGCGCCAAAGTAGCGCGCGATGTGCTACCGGTGGAGTTGCAGAAGCAGGGCGCGCGGGTGGAGGTTGTTGAAGCCTACGAGACGATCCTCCCGAAAGCCGGGCGCGAGCGCCTCGAGCAACTTCTGGACGAGCGTCCATTGGACATGATTGTGTTCACCAGTTCTTCCACCGTATCGAACCTGGCTGAAATGCTGAAGCCCCACTCGCTGCCTGAAATGCTCAAGCCAGCCACGGTTGCGGCCATTGGTCCAATCACGAAGCGCACGGTGGAAGACCATGGACTTCAGGTCCAGGTTCAACCAAGCCAGTACACGATTCCATCGCTGGTAGAAGCGATTGTGAGTTTTTACGGAAAGCAAAGCGTTTGAGTGCTTAGGCTGCGCAAAAACAACTTGGAACTTTGGGCTCGTCGTCGTCCTCATCCTCGTACTCGGCATGAGCAGCAGGATTGAAGGTCAAACCCCACTTGGCACCCACGGCCACGCAAAGCCGAGGACGAGAACTACGACGAGGATGAGCGAAGGTTTTCGCATTCTGTTACCACTATTGAGAATTACAGAATATAGTGACGACACTCTTCGTCTCTCGAAACGCTCGATAGACCTCGGTCCCCCTCGCCCCAGCGCGGGAGAGGGGTTAGGGGTGAGGGGGCGAGCACACAGCTGGAATCTCTCACAAGTGGTTTTGAGATCCTCATCCAGAGCCGAGTTCGGGAGTTGATTTAGCTGAGAGGTATCCCCCTCACCCCCCAGCCCCTCTCCCGCGTTGGGGCGAGGGGAGCCGATGCTCGCGACTGTTCTGTATCAGACCAGCTCGCAAAAGTGTCACTATAATTTGCAATCCTCAGTAAGAAGTGCCAACTTAATTTTGCGCAAGCCCTTAGCAGGAGCACTCCACACGCCAGCTTGGGAAGCGTCCTTTGGACGGGGGAGACAGACAATGCATTGCTGGAAATGTGGAACAGAAATTGGAGAGATCTCTCGGGCTAGAAAGGTACTGCGAACCGACACTTGTCCTCAATGCGACAGCGATCTGCATGCGTGCAAGAATTGCCAGTTTTACGACCGGCAGTACCACAATGAATGCCGTGAGACCCAGGCCGAATGGGTAAGCGACAAAGAACGGGCCAACTTCTGTGATTACTTCGCTCCCAGCACCCGTTCGGCAGCAACCCCGCCCAAGTCGCCGACCCATCAAGTTAAATCAGCCCTCGACCGCTTGTTTAAGGATTAGTGCCGCCCAACGACAAGGGACCTGGGGGCAGACGCATCTGTCTGCTCCTTCCAACCTTCATTCCGCCTTCTCCTTCAGCCGTTTCAAAACCTCCTCTAGCCGTCTGATCTCCTCGCCATAGCCCTGCCAGTTGCCTTGCCGCAAGGCGCTCTGCGCCCGCTCATAATGCGCGCTGGCTTCATCGATCAACGTCTTCAATGTGCGCTCGTCCTGCTGCCGGCCGGCCTGCGGGGTGGGCACCGCAGGCGCCACCTCCGCGGCTGCTGCGCCGAAGATGCGCGCCAGCGACAGTTCGAGGGTCTCTTCCATCGCAATGCTGTTTCCGTAGGAAACAATGATGCGCTTCAACTCAGGCAGGCCTCCTTCCTGAGATGACGCGAGATAGAGCGGCTGAATGTACAAGATGGAGTTCTGAACCGGAATCACCAACAAACTGCCGCGGATGACCTTCGATCCGCTGCGGTCCCAAAGCGCGAGTTGCTGCGAAATGCGCGCATCCTGATTGACGCGGCTGACGATCTGAGACGGCCCGTAGACGAGCCGTTGCTTGGGGAAATTGTAGACCACCAGCTTGCCATAGTTCGGTTCATCGCAGCGCGCCGCCATCCAGGCAATCATGTTCTCGCGGCGGGCGGGCAAAAAGGGCGACATCAGAATGAACTCTTCCCGGTCGCTCGCGCCGCTCAGTTTCATGATCGTGTAGTACGGTTCCAGCGGGGTGTCCCCTTCCGTCGGCGTCGCCACGGCCGGAACGCGCCACAAGTCCTCCTTGTTGTAGAACACCTGCGGATCGGTCATGTGGTAGGTGGCGTAGATGTTTGCCTGAATCGTGAACAGATCCTCGGGATAACGGATGTGCCGCCGCAAATCCGCCGGCATGGCTTCCAGCGGCTGAAAAACGCCAGGATAGATCTTGGAATAAACCTGAATGACGGGGTCCTTGGGATCGCTGATGAAGAACTGCATCGTTCCGTTGTAAGCATCGATGGTGACCTTCACGGAGTTGCGGATATAGTTCCCAAGCCGGGCAGTCGGCTTCGAGTAGGGAAAATAGCGGCCCGTCGTGTAGCCGTCCATCATCCAGAACAGGCGGCCGTTGTCGGAGATCACCATGTACGGGTCCTGGTCGAACGCCAGGAAGGGCACGGCCTTCGTCACGCGCCCAGGAATGGAGCGCGCAAACATCAACCG
Source organism: Acidobacteriota bacterium (assembly GCA_022616615.1). Classification (GTDB taxonomy): domain Bacteria; phylum Acidobacteriota; class Terriglobia; order Versatilivoradales; family Versatilivoraceae; genus VFZK01. The sequence continues at coordinate 11,884 of JAKEER010000653.1, read as the reverse complement.
GCTTTCCGGTGTGATGGCGCTCGACAAGATAATCTTGGGTTCCTTGAACTTGAAGCTAAAAAGCAGCTTGCGCCAGAAACTGCGCACCGGAATGCCGCCGCTGCCGCTGTATTCTGTGTAAACATTCTCGTCTCCTGACGGGTAGTCGAACTCTTTCTCACCGGTCTTGACGAAGCAATAGGAGTCTGTCTTCTCGCCGTAGTAGATCTGAGGCTGCGCCACCCGAAGGCTCGTGGCTGCCGCGGGCGGAATGTCTTTAACGAAGAATTCCGGCAGCCCCTCCTTGCTGATCTGATTGACGGGGCCGAGACAGAGGCCGTAGCCATGGGTGTAGGTCAGGTGTTCGTTGATCCAAATGCGGCTCGGCAGCCTTTCAGAGGAAAGCTCGCGCGGGGAAAGACTGACCTGCCGCGACTTGCCATCGATCAGATAGCGGTCGTTGTCCACATCCACGAAATCATAGTACGTGCGGATCACCTGAAGCTGGCTGTAAGTGCGCAACAGCGGACGATGATCCCAGAGGCGAATGTTCTGCAGCGTCAGCTCATTCTTCTTGATGGCTTCCTGAGACAAATCTTCCAATGCCTGAAACTCCTGCTGCTGAACCTGATCGATGCCATAAGCCATCCGGGTGTATTTGATCTCAAGACCGATGTAAGGTGTTTCCATGCTGATCTCATTGGGCGCCACTTGAAAGCGTTGCATCAGTTCCGGGAAAACTCTCCGCCCGATGAGTGAAACCACGACCAAGCCGCCAATGCCAAGCCAAGCCAGCTTGTAACTCTGCCGGAAGCCGCTCAGCAGCACCAGCAGCGCGGCTGCCACACTGAGGAACATCAGCAAACGCAGAGCAGGCATCTCCGCGTGAACGTCCGAATAGCTGGCGCCAGAGACGATGCCCCGCTCTGAGAAGAGAAGATCAAACAATTCCAGGCGGTAATGCACGCTCCATAGCAACAGGAACAAAGCAGCCAGCGCAAACAGATGCAGCCGGGCGGTCTTGCCCAGTTCCGGGCCGCGCGGCGTGATCCATAAGCCGCCCTCAACCAGGTAAACCAGGAGAGAGGCGATAAAGGAAAACACCAGCAGCATGATCGAAAAGTAGTAAAGGAAGCGATAGAAGGGCAGCGTAAAGAAATAAAAGCCAATGTCGCGGGCGAACAGCGGATCGGCAATTCCGAAGGCACCGGCATGCTGGTGGCGCAGATAGATGTCCCACTGACTCCCAGCCCAGGCGCCTACCAAATAAGAAAGCACCAGCGCCCCCCCGAGCAGAATCCAACGCATGCCCGACTTGAGCATCTCGAGTTGCGGGAATTCGAAAAGCGTCTCCACATAATGGCGCGGTGTCTTCCTAGCCAGGGCGCGTGCCAGCATGGCGTTGCCGTAAACAACGACAAAAAAGATAGCTGCGAATACGCAGGTCAGCGCGATTTCGGTGAAAAAGCTCTGCGTAAACAGAACGCGGTGTCCGGTTTCTTCAAACCAAAGCCAGTCGGTCCAAAGGTTAACGATGGCGTTTGAGAATGAGAACAACATCAAGAGAAGAAGCGGGATGACGATTTGCCAATGTCTGCGCATCAAGGGACCTCCTCGAAATTGCCAATCTTCGATTGCCCATTTGTCACTTCTTGAGTTTCTGAAAAGCTCTCAAATCAGAGAAACGGCGAGACGGCGAATCGGAGAAGCGGCGAAAAGCGCGCAACAGTCCCCTCCCCTCTCACCTTGTAGCCGTTTCCCCGCTTCTCCGTCTCGCCCACTCAATGCACGCGCTTCTCCTGCCCTTGCCAGTACTTCTCACGCAGCAGTTTCTTCTGAATCTTTCCCGTTCCACCCTTCGGCAAGGCTGCAACAATCTCGAAGGTTGCGGGAACTTTGTAGCCGGCCAGCAAAGTCTTGCAATGCCGCCGAAAGTCAGCCTGGGTGCACGACAAGCCATTTTTGAGCACGACAAAGGCCTTGGGCGCCTCGCCCCACTTCTCGTCTGGCACCGCGATCACCGCGCACTCCAGCACGGCCGGGTGCGAGTAAAGAGCTTTTTCAACTTCAATAGAGGCAATGTTCTCCCCGCCGCGCAGGATGATGTCTTTCTTGCGATCTACTATAAGCACGTAACCCTCAGCGTCGATCGTCGCCATATCGCCCGTGTACAGCCAGCCGTTGCGAATGGCCTGGGCAGTTTCTGCTGGCTGCTTCCAATAGCCCTTCATCACGATATTGCCCCGCGCGATGATCTCGCCCACAGTCGCTCCGTCGCGAGGAACGTCGTTTCCCTCCTCATCGATCACACGTACCTCGGTGCCGGGAAGTTCCAAGCCAGTCATCGCCACCCGTCGATAGTGCGCATCGCCCTCGTCGCGCAGATGACTCTTTAGGAGCGAGATCGTCAGCACGGGCGAGGTTTCCGTCAGGCCATAGCCGCAGGAGACACCACATGCGAAGCGTTCTTCCAGGGCTTTAACCATCTCTCTGGGCATCGCTGAACCACCCATGTGAATGAGGCGCAGGCTGCTGAGATCATAATCTGCCGGGTCCGGCCCCTCGAGGAGGATCGCCGCCATTGTGGGCACCAGGTTGAATGTCGTCACTCGCTCGTGCTGGACGAGTTCCAGAAGACGCTTTCCTTCGAAGCGGCGCAACATGACGTGAGTTCCGCCGGCGCAAGTGATGGTGTGGGTGACACCCCAGCCGTTGGCATGAAACAAGGGGATCGTGTGCAGTTGCACTTCGGCGTCATCAATCTGCAGCGCCCACATCACGCTCATCGCATGCAGAAACAAGTTCCGATGAGTTAGCATGACGCCTTTGGGACGGTCCGTGGTGCCACTCGTATAGAACAGTTCGGCAACGTCGTTCTCGTTCGTAAGCGCGCCGGGAAACCGTTCGGCGCTCGCGTGGTCCAGATGCTGCTCGTAATTCCAGGCGCTGAGCCACTCCGCAGACACAGGCGCGCCGAGCACCACGAAGAGCACCTCGCGCTGCAACCGCGTTCGAATGGAGTCAATCAGGGGAAGAAACTCGGATTCGAGAAAGAGGACTCGTGCCTCCGAATGGTCCAGAATGTAGAGGAAGTCGCTAGCGGTCAAGCGGACATTCAGCGGGAGGAGAATCGCGCCCGTCTGCAAGGCGCCGTAATACGCTTCCAGAAGACAGTGGCAGTTGTGGCCGAGATACGCCACCACTTCACCCGCTCTCACACCCATGCGCGACACGGCGTTCGAAAGCCGGTGGACGCGGCAGCTAAAGTCCGAGTAGCTGAAGCGCTGGTCATCACACACAACGGCCAGTTTGGCGGGGTAGAGCTTCTCCGCCCTGCGAAGAAACATCAATGGAGACAGCGGAACGATCATGTCAAAACGGATCTGGCCACCGGGATAAGCGCCAAGGATATCAGACCCGTGTTGCGTTACGGGGCAAAAAATCGGCGAAAGGCATTTCATTCCGCCAAACCTTGCAAGATAATTCCTTAGGTGAGCTTCGCTCCCAGGGGCGTTGATGGCGTGGTCCGATTGACCTTAGGAAAGGGGGGCTGTATTGAGTGGCGAACCGGCGAGACGGAGGGACGGGGAAACGGAGAGACAGAGGAGCTGTGAAAAACCTACCATCGGCTCTCTCCCGCAAGAAGCGTGCGCAGGGGGACGGCGGTCCCACGCGCCCGCTCCACCCGGTGGAACGTGCGCTCCGCGTGCGTTTTCGGCTGTGGATTCAGAACCGTTATGGTCAGGATCATCCGGATTCAGTTTTTTCACAGCTCCAGGGAACGGAGGGCGAAGATCCCAGATTTCGTCTTTCTCCGTCTCTCCGATTCGCCGATTCGCCGTTTTGCCGTTTCGCTCGTTTTCGAGATCGCCAGCATCTTATTTCGGATGCCTGAACTAATGATTTCATGATCCTCCTTTTCCACCCTCGCTCCACGAAGCCGCGCAGCCGGCGCTTTCCGCTATCCGTGCTTTCACTCGCCGCAGTGCTGGAAGGCAAGCAAGACTACGCCATCGTCGATGGCAACGTGGAAGCCGACCCGGTGAATGCGTTGCTGTTGGCACTCCAAAGCCGGCCAGCCGATCTGCTGGCGGTTTCTGTCATGCCCGGCCCGCAAATGGTGGCCGCCATCGAAGGTTGCCGCGCCGTTCGCCAACGGTTTGCACAGGTCCCGATTGTCTGGGGTGGTTACTTCCCTTCGCTCTACCCCGACGCGGCGCTAAACGCAGGCTATGTAGACTTTGCCGCACGCGGGCAGGGTGAGGAAACATTAGCAGAACTTCTGGAGGCCTTGCGGAGATCCGGCGGCTTTGCAGGCATCCGTGGCCTCTCTTACAAAACAGCCGACGGTTCTCATAAACATAATCCTGAGCGCGGTCTGCAGGGCCCAGACGCCTTCCCCTGGCTGCCTTATCACCGGCTCGACACAGGTAAGTACATCCTGCCCACATTCCTGGGCAAGCGCACAGCCGTGCACCAGGCAAGCATCGGGTGCCCTTACCCTTGCAGCTTTTGCGGAGTCATTTCCACCTACGGCAGTCGTGAAAAGATGGAGCCGCCAGAGCGGACCGAAGCCATTCTGCGGCATCTCCAAACGCGCTATGGAGTTGACTCCATTCAGTTCTACGATAACAACTTCTTTCTGCGCGAAGACCACGCTCGCGACCTGTGCGACCGCATTGCCCCGCTGCGAATAAAGTGGTGGTGCGAAGCCCGCATCGACATCGTGCTGAAGTATTCCGACTCTACGCTGCGTGCCATTCGCGACTCCGGCTGCGCGATGATCTTCTTTGGCGCTGAGTCTGGTTCCGACTGGGTGCTGGAGGAAATGAAGAAACATCTGACAACTCGGCAGACTCTGGAACTGGCGGCGCGCATTCAGGAGTTCGGCATTATTCCAGAGTTCTCTTTTGTCGTCGGCAATCCGCATGACCCGAGCCGCGACACCCGCGAATGCCTCCAATTCATTCGTAAGATCAAGACCATCAACCCAGCCGCCGAGATCATTCTCCAGCACTACATTCCTGTGCCGCAGCGAGAAAGAATGTACGGTGGCATTGAATCGCAGATTGTGTTTCCCGCTAGTCCGGACGAATGGGCAACGGAGCGCTGGCTGGATTTCACGTTGCGCAAGAGCCCGGGTGTCTCCTGGCTTCCGGCCGGCGTCAAAGATCTGATTGATAACTTCGAGCTGGTAGTGAATTCCCGCTGGCCAACCGTTCAGGACATTCGCCTGCCAGCCTGGGGTCGAGCGCTGCTGCAGACGCTGAGCAGCTGGCGGTATCAGTTCGAAATCTATGCGCATCCCTTCGAACTCAGCTGGGCCCAGCGGTTGATTGATCTCAGGAAGCCGAAGATAGAAAGCCTGTAGGGACCTTTGTGCGTCATTCCCGCTTTTGCGGGAATCTGGAGATTGGACATTTCTTGGAGTGGCGAAGCCCATCCTGGGAGCGCGGGCGTCCCGCCCGCAATTGTGGCCGCAGGCCATCGGCGCGGCCTCCGGCCGCTCCGAGGCGGGCGGGACGCCAGGCGGGACGCCTGGCGGGACGCCCGCGCTCCCAGGATGGCTGCGTCAAACGCACGCTTCGTGTCGAATCAGTGCGTTCCGCCAGCGAAACGCTTGTTTGGTTACGGCTTTACACAGACCGCGCTCACAACAACCGAAATGCCGTGCGAAGGACCGGAAAAAATGTCCAGTCTCCAGATTCCCGCGAAAGCGGGAATCTAGAGCCCATCGGAGACACTGGATTCCCGCTTTTGCGGAAATGACGGGCGCCTGCTCGAATGACGGTTTGCTGTCTCCTTTGGTTCCGCACCCTCTCGGCTAGGAATTGGCAATTGCTGATTTGTGAATGGCGAATGGCGACCGAGACAGGCCTTTGGCAGTGAGCTGACCTTCAAATGAGAGAATCAACACTCGTCAAGCCCTTGCTGGGTCATGCCCTATGGGCCGAGTCGTACGATAGCTCACCGAATCCTTTGTTGCGACTGGAAGAGCGGACGATGACGAGGCGCCTTCCAGACGTTAGGAATCGCTGTGTGGCGGATCTCGCGTGCGGAACGGGCCGCTGGCTAGGTCGTTTGTTAGAACTGGGTGCCGCCTCCTGTGTCGGGGTCGACTTCAGCCCAGAGATGATCGGTCGTGCCAGCCGCAAATCGCCTCTGGCCGGGCGGCTGGCCCTGGCCGAGCTCACCCGCCTTCCGCTGCGCCGCGCCAGCCTGGACTTGGCGGTTTGCAGTTTCGCGCTGGGCTATTTGAATGATTTGGAACCCCTAGCGGAAGAATGCCAGCGGGTGCTGAAGCCAGACGGCTGGCTATTCTGCAGCGATCTGCATCCGGCCACGCAGCAGCTTGGCTGGCGGCGCTCCTTCAAGCAAGGCGCTGTGGTGATTGAGATCGAAAGTCGATTTCATCCGGTTGAGGAAGTCCAGACCGCGTTTCAGAATCATCTGGAACTCAAAAGCCTGCAAACCGCTTTTATCGGTGATCCAGAACGGCCAATTTTTCAGAAGGCCGGCAAGCTGGATGTGTTCGAAGAAGCCCGAACCGTGCCCGCGGTCGTTCTTTACGGGTGGCAGAAGCCTGGATAGGTCGTCACCGTCTTATTAATAGGTGCAAGAAGTAGCCGGACACTGTGCGGGGCCCTAATCAGCGCCCCTCACCCCCGATCCCCTCTCCCCGAGCGGGGCGAGGGGAAAGGAAAAGCAAAGGTCGTGTCCTCAACCACTGCTCGGACTAATAAGGACAGATTGTGGTACGATCAACCAATGACAAGAGTGGACTATCACAAGATCATCACCATTGAACCAGACAAACGTAGCGGGAAACCCTGCATCCGGGGGACCCGCATGACCGTGACCGACGTGCTTGAATACCTCGCTGGTGGAATGACAGAGACGGAATTACTAGCAGAATTCCCTGATCTCTCGGCCGAGGACATTCTCGCTTGTCTCGCGTTTGCCGCTGATCGCGAACGCAAGCTGGCGACGCTGCCTTGATGAAACTGTTGTTTGATCAGAATCTGTCACCACGTTTGCCCCACTTGGTGGCGGACCTGTATCCGGACAGCATGCATGTACGAGAAGCCGGCTTGCACGAGGCTACGGACACCAGCATCTGGGCATATGCCAAACAACACGAATTCACGATTGTTTCGAAAGATTCGGACTTTCAGCAGCGTAGCCTGCTTTTTGGGTGTCCTCCAAAGTTCATCTGGCTTCGTGCGGGTAATTGTCCGGCTCGAATTATAGAAGAATTACTCAGAAGGCATTCGGCAGCGATACATACCTTTGACCAGGATCCGGTCGAGTCTCATCTGATGCTTCCCTGACAAAGTGCCTGCCTAACCCGGTCCGGCCGATCCCAACTTAGCCTCCATCAACTGTCGCCGGGTGATGCCAGGTCGATCAATGGAAGTCTCATTCAACCTGTGTCCCTCGTTGCAACGCCCTGCAATGGCACAAGCTTGCATTCTCCAAGGTGCTCGTGTCGCTCTAAGTCCGTCGCTAGCCGAACATCGGGATCTCGTCATCAGAGACGGGTTCATTGAGCGGCTGGTACAGCCTGGTACTCGACCGCCCTTATTGAACGGCAACGTCTCGACCTATGACCTCAGCAATTGCCTTGTGTTGCCCGGACTCATCAATGCCCACGATCATCTGGAGTTCGGCCTTTTCCCCAGACTGGGACGCGGCCCTTATCCAGATGCCCGCCAGTGGGCGCTCGACATCTACCGCCCGAACGAATCACCCATTCGAGGGCTGCTCGAAGTCCCGAGAACTACGCGTCTCTTTTGGGGAGGTATGAGGAACCTTCTTTCCGGTGTCACGACCGTGTGCCACCACAATGCCTACGAGCGGGAGGTTTTTGAAGGCGAGTTTCCTGTCAGAGTACTCAAGCGATACGGCTGGTCTCATTCACTCGATTTCAGCGACGATGTGGTTGCAGATTTCAAGAAGACTCCGGAAAATGCGCCCTTCTTCATTCATCTTGGCGAAGGAACCACCGAGGCAAGCCGCCGGGAGATCCACTGGCTTGACCAGAGCGGGCTGATGAACGATAAGACCGTAATCATCCATGGTGTGGCTTTGCAAGCCGCTGAATGGGAGCTGATCAGGCAACGAGGTGCTCGCGCGGTCTGGTGCCCGAGCTCAAACCAATTCACGCTCGGCCAGACTCTTTCCCCGACACTCTTGCAAAGCGGCATGGTGGCCGCACTCGGCAACGATTCTCCGCTCACCGCGGCGGGTGGCCTCTTGCAGGAAATCGAGTGTGCTTTGGAACTAGGGGCGGGCATCCACCAGCTTTATGCCATGGTGACTCAGACAGCTGCTCAGGTTCTTAGGCTAAGTCACGGTGAAGGAACCATAAAAGAGGGTGGTGTGGCAGATCTGCTGGTTGTCTCAGATTGGGGAGGCTCACCAGGTGAGCATCTCTGTTATCCAACCGGCATTCAAATCGAAGCGGTCTTTTGCGGCGGGCGATTGATGCTGGCCGGAGCGGCCGCCACATCGGAAAACACAGACACAGAGAGTGCGGGTCCGATGACGCGATTCAATTATGGAGGAACGGACTATTGGACCCCACTAGATCTTTCGCAACACCTTGAGGCAACCAAAAAAACTCTGGGCAAGGGTTTCCGTTTGGCAGGCAAGCGCCTTGAGCTGGCGAAGCCTATTTAGCCGCTGATCAACACGGATTGACGCGGATCAGAAAGGATCAATCCAGCTGGCTAGTATTACTTTGTTAAGTTTCTTTCTGGGTAGCGCATACATCGTGCTTTTTGCGATGTATGCGGAGCGTACGCCCACATGGCAACCCTACGCCATGTAGGCGCCACCCGAGGAATCGTCGAATGACTTAACATACTAATCTGGTTGCAACGCGCGTCCCTTCCTAACTCCCTCACTTCGGCGTAAATAGATAGTGCCCTTCTTTTAAAGCCTCGTTGCCTTTGATCCACCGATCAAACCACTCCAGATTCCGCTGCATGGCATCGAGCATCATCTTTGGTTCTTGAATGCCGTGCGGCTGGCGGGGATAGACGACCATTTTTACAGGGACGTTTTGCCGCTTCAGCGCGTTGTAGAACTCGTAGCCTTGTGAGACGGGCACTCGGAGGTCGGCGTCTCCGTGTTGGATCAGCGTCGGGGTTGAAACACCCTTCACATTGAACATTGCGGAATGCGTTCGCCAGCGATCAAACACGTCCCAGTAGTCTCCGCCAAAGTAGTCGGGAACGAAACTCGGAATGTCGGCAGTGCCAGTGAAGCTCATCAAGTTGGTAACGCCTGCCCCGACGGACGCGGCCTTGAACCGCTTTGTCTGGGTGATAACCCAGGACGTCATGTAGCCGCCATAACTCCACCCCATCACACCCAGTCTGTCTGGATCTGCGAGGCCCTTGCTGATGAGCGCGTCCACGCCCGACATGATGTCGCGATAGTCACCGCCGCCCCAGTCTGCACGATTGGCGTAGCGAAAATCGCGGCCGTAGCCACTGCTGCCGCGCACATTGCAGCGCAAGAGTGCATACCCGCGCGAAGCGAACGCCGCAACCAGATAGGGCGAAGCGTTGCCGGTAAAGGTTCGCAAGAAGACCCCGGCAGGACCACCATGCACAAGCACCAGCAAGGGAACACGGCTGCCGGCTTGATAACCTGCCGGATAGGTCAGCAATCCCTCGATGCTCTTGCCATCGGCCGACTTCCATTCGATGACTTCGGTCTTGCCCAGCGCCACTTTGGGCAGATTTTGAACCCGGCTCACCTGTGCTGCCGAAAATCCGCTTACCGCGCTAACAAATGCCTCCACGGGCTGGTCTGCCGCCTGGGAGACGAAACCGAAATGGGTTCGCGAAGCATTCAACGACGGGCTCTCGACCATAAGATTTTCAGGCGTCCAGCCCGCAATATGCCCTCCCTCAGCCGGAATCGCCCAGATGCGGGAGACAGTCCGGTGGGTTTCCGAAACAAAAAGCCGCCGGCCGTCCGCAGACCACCCGAGGATATTGGGCTTTCCGTCATAGCTGGGGGCCAGACCGCGCGGCGCTCCGCCCTCGGCCGCAATGAGCTGCAGGCGGCTGGCGCCAGCCCACGCAGGGGGCACGTCACTGGCTCTGTAGGCGATCCATCGCCCATCTGGAGAGAAAGCCGGCTGGTCTTCCGCTGCGGCTGCGCCTGCCACAACTCGCGTTTTACCCGAAGCTACTTCCAGGATGGAAATGTCTGCTTGGGTCCAATCATCCGCCTTGGGTGTCGGCGAGTGGGAGAAGACGATGGATCGGCCATCAGGCGCCCAGTCAAACTGTACCGGGTCAACGCTCAACTTCTCCGTCGTGAGCTTACGAACTCCACGCTTGCCTGACGCGTCTTTCTCAGCCGAGACAAGATACAACCGGACGGGTTTCAGGTCCTCGTCAACAACGCGCCAATCGCGCTTCTCTTTGCTTGCCTTCTCCTCGTCCTCTGTCTTTGGGTCTGTCATGCAGAAGGCAATCTGAGAGCCGTCTGGAGACCACCGCAACGCAGTGATGCTGCTTTTTTGATCCGTGAGTTGTTCCGCTTCGCCGCCGGCGGCACGAATGCGCCAGAGGTTCGTTTTCGCTTCCGGCTTGCTGCCACGCGCTGCGAGAAACGCTAGCCACTGCCCATCGGGCGACCACTCGGGAAAAGTAGCCGGCTTCTCACCCTGCGTCAGTTGAAAAGAGCCAGTTCCGTCCGATGCAGCGAGGTAAATGTGCGACAACCACTCGCTCTTTTCCGGTTCCATCACAGCCTGTGCCGCTACGAAGGCCACACGTTGGCCGTCTGGCGAAACGCGCACATGCGACACGCGCTTCACCTTCATCGCCAGGTCCGGAGTCCAGCCTCCCACAGCCGAGGCGGCCACGGAAACGAAACATGGCGACATCAAGAGACCCACAAGAACTCGTAGCAAAGTCGTCATACAGTTGCCTCCTCTAAAATCCCTTCTCTAAAATCCCCCTTAAAAAAAGGGGGGCGAGAAGGCGAAGCCCTCAGGGGGTTGTCTTGATGGGTTCGGGAAAGCCGAACGGACAACCCCCTGGCGCTCCGCGCCGCCCCCTTTGTTAAGGTTGTTAAGGGGGAATGTTTTCATAAAACGTGGGCCGCCGAGCGGCATGAAAAGCTCCCTCGAAATCAGGGCATTAACCAGGCCTAAGTGGCAGCGGCATCTTACCGCTGCACGCTTGGACGTTTTAATTCACGCGGCTGGAAGCCGCTTCCACTCTGTCGTCAGCGCGAATCTAGAAATTTTTCCAGCGACGCCGGGCAGCCATCTTTGGGTTTGTGATTCACGCTGGAAATGTTCAACACATTGAGCCGCGCGATCAGCACCAATCCGCATCGTGGGCCCCGAGAGTATAATCTAGATCTCGCCCAGCACTCCAGCACCGGAGCTCGAGCAGCTCTGCAATACCCAAACGCCGGAGAGCTTGGGCTAGCCAGGCAGCCTGGCTAGCTCGTATTGGCGAATAGCCGCGAACCTTGAAGGTCGAAATGTTTCGACTGCATCCCAGCCGGGCCCAACAACCAAAGAAGAGCATATCATCCGCATGAAGATTCTAGTTACCCGCGGTGCCGGTTGCATTGGCAGTGTGGTAAGCGCCGAACTTTTGAAGAGCGGGCATAAAGTTATCGTCTACGACAACCTGAGCCGCGGCCATCGACCCGCTTTGCCCGAGGCCGCCCTGCTTATCGTGGGCGATATGGCCGATCGCGAGACGCTCAACGCAGTGTTTCAATCTCAGATTTGAAGAAAATCGTGTCGAGCGCTTGGGCATGGGTGCAATTAAAAGTGGCGGGCAAGCTCTGCAGCCCTCCCTCACGGTCGGGCTACTGACAGGGCCGGTGCCAGTCAGTAGCCCGCGCGTCAGCAAGGGCT